>NZ_JAIUMC010000040.1 GCF_022565775.1 Natronospirillum sp. | reverse complement strand
ACAAAACAGTGGCTACACAAGTGGCCGCGTTTGGAAATCGTTCTGTAGCAACGCATAGGGAAGAGGTTCATGAAGAGAAGCGCCAGAAAGGAAGATATTGAATCGGTCTTTTCCATATACATGGATAAATCTGTTAACCCATATCTCGGCTATGAGCCGATGGAGATGAACCAGTTTACCGACATTTATTCGGAGTTGCTGAATAGCAAAACGTTCTATGTGTATGAAATAGAAAACAGCATTGCTGGCTTCTACAAGGCAGATCGCTATCCGGGCAGAGCCAGCCATGTTGCCTACATAGGTACGTTCGCGGTGGCACCAAAACATCACGGAACAGGTATAGCGAGGGAGATTCTTGAAAATGAGATAACTGAGCTACGCAACGAAGGCATACTAAGGATTGAAATCATTGTGGAAAGCGACAACGACAAAGCTATTCGCTTTTACAAAAAGATGGGTTTTGAGCATGAAGGCACACTCCGCAAGTTCTACAAGCGCTCATCTTCACCCGACTACATTGATGATTACCTGATGGCATTGGTGTTTTAGGCTGGACTTCCTCCCGTAATCAATGGGACCAGGGTCATTGGTGCGCCTCGGCGCCGCAAGGCCATTCTCATCGTTTGATATCGCGGTAGAAATTTTCGTGTGAGCCCAGAGCCATCAGCTCAAGTACCAGAGCGCCATCATCGAAACTGTAGCCCAGCAGAGTCAGTTGCTTGTTCATTTTGAACTTGTGGACTCGCAGAAAGGCCAGATCCCCTTTCTTTTGTTCTCCGATACTGGGGTCGGCCATTAGCTCCTTGATGGCCAAATCAAGGTCCTTTTTCTGGTTGGGCTTAAGCTTCTTCACCGCTTTCTTGAATGTTGGGGTTTGTAATACGGTTGTGGCCTTAACCAAAATCGTAGGCCTCCAGCTTTCCGGCATCCCGTTCTGCCTGTGCGATAATGGCCTGCCTCACAAACTCGTAGGGTAAATCGGGGTTGTCTTCCATCATCTCGCCGATTTTCGCCCAATGTTCTATTTGCTTGGGCGGGGTTCGATTAAGCGCCTTGGCTATAATAGTAGCCCTTTCAACAAGCTTTTGATCCAAGCGAATACTGTTCGTAGCCATCTTCATCTCCTACTTTGGGCCGTCTCAATTGTAGCAAGATGCCACATTTGAGACAAATTGCTGCAAGTCGCTGTTGTCGGACTATTTTCCGCTGGCGATACAAATTAGCCGCAAAGTGCGGTGCCTAGTGTCCCGAGTGGTTAATTCGGGACACTTCAGTAGTGATACCTTAGCTGGGCGATAAGCAAAGCGTCATCCGCGACCTTGTAAACCATTCGGTGCTCATCGTTGATTCGCCGCGACCAGTAACCGGCGAGACTGTGTTTGAGAGGCTCGGGTTTACCCACACCTGCAAACGGTTCTCGCTTGGTTTCCTTGATCAGCTTGTTGATTCGGTTGAGGATCTTTTTTTCAGTTTTCTGCCAGTACAGATAGTCTTCCCAGGCATTCTCGGAGAAGATGAGTTTCATTTAGGAAGTTCCTTTTCCTGGCCTCCGCCTTGCTCGAGCTCGGCAACGGATTCCAGCAATCGACGGGCGTTTTTTGGTGCGCGCAGGAGGTAGGCAGTCTCTTGCAACGCCTCGTAGTCCTCAAGGGAAATCATCACCACGGACTGTGCTTTGCTGCGGGTGATGATCACAGGAGAATGGTCTTCACAGACCTGCTCCATGGTTTTTGCTAGATTGGTTCTGGCGGCTGTGTAGCTGATGGCATCCATCAGGCTGCTCCTGTACAGGATGTTGTTCATGTTCATAATATCGTACGCTAGAGGACTTAACAATCGGCTGCGCGGCTACCTATGTTCCGCGGCTTCGCAGCGCCAAACCGGAGCGTGAAACGGAAGTTATGCATTTGAGGCAAGTGGTTCGCGAACACATCGGGAGTTTGCAACATGATAGGAGATAGCAATGTCATCCAATAAAGTCAGGCTGGTGGTTACCCAGATCGCCCAGGAAGGCAAGGCCGAGCAGCTCGGTGACCTTTTGCGAGGGCTCATCGCACCGACTCGACAAGAGTCGGGATGCCTGCGTTACGAGCTGTGGCAAAATGAGGACAATAAGCACGAGTTCCGCTTTATCGAAGAGTGGGAATCATCCGAAGCTCTGGATGCTCATTTGGAAAAACCCTACATCAAAAACGCCCTGAGTCAGTTGCCGGGACTGTTGGCAGAGAAGCCGGACTTTCGCAAATATCAAACTGTGGAATAGCCATTCAAAGGAGCGGCAACCAACTATGGCGGTCGTGAACAGTCCTATGCACATTCGACCCTTCGAGGAAAAAGACAGATCAGCCGTCATAAGGCTCTGGAAGGAGACCGGCCTGGTCGTGCCTCATAATGATCCTGACAAGGACATTGACCGCAAGCTGGAAGTGAACCCCGAACTCTTTCTGGTCGGTGAAGCAGGCGGCGAACTGGTCGCTACCGTGATGGGTGGCTATGAAGGCCACCGTGGCTGGATCAACTATCTCGCGGTAAAGCCAGGCCGTCAGAGAAGCGGGCACGGCCGATTGATGGCAGAGGCTGTGGAACGCCTTCTGGCGGCCAAAGGCTGCCCGAAGATCAACCTCCAGATCAGAGCCACGAACACGGACGTGATAGAGTTCTATACAGCCTTGGGCTACGGGAATGACAATGTTGTCGGCCTGGGAAAACGGTTGATTCAAGACCAGTAAGGTCATTAACAAAGCCCACCGGAGAAAGCATTGCTTTCGGGCAACGAACACCAGCATTGAACAGGTGCTATGAGCAAGCCAGTACACATCAGAAAAGCCAAACCATCAGACGCAGACTCCCTGGCCACTCTGTGCATCACCGTTTGGATCGATACCTATTGCATGGAAGGCATTGAAGCGCCCCTTGCGAGCTACGTTCTGTCGGAGTACTCCGCAGATAGCCTGAAGAAAAGAGTATCGGAAAAAACCGTGTTGGTAGCCGAATCAAAAGCGTCACTGCTTGGCCTGGCGGTCCTTGATGATGGGACCGGGGAAATCGAGACGCTTTATGTACTCCCGCGATTCAAGGGTTTGGGCGTTGGCCGCTTGTTGGTAGAAGAGCTGAAGAACCACTCGTCATCTCCACTTTTCCTGACGTGCTGGGAAGGCAATCAAGCGGCACTTCGTTTCTATGATAGATTGGGTTTTGTCGAAACGGGTGAAACCTGTTTTGAGCTGGATGGTAAAAAGCACAGGAACATCAGATTGCAGACTGGTTAATGTTAGAGGTGTCAGGCACAGAAATGCAGGTTTCGCTCAGACCCGCCACCATCGAAGACTCAGCCGCGATTGCACGGCTTGTCGAGGAACTCGGCTATCCGGTGTCATCCCAAGACATGGAGACCCGCCTTGCGGCACTGATCAAGGAAGATCGATACCTCGTCATCGTCGCAACAGATCCTGGCGGTGACCTGCTCGGTCTGATCAACGCAGAAAGGCGCCTCACCATCGAGTCTGGTATTTCTTTCGAGATCACCGGGCTGGTTGTTTCTTCAAGCGCCCGGTGTGCTGGAGTTGGCGGTGCCCTCGTTGCTGCTGCCGAGACATGGGCTCGGTCTCATGGCGCATCCATGATGCGGGTCCGATCCAATGTCCTACGCCCAGAGGCTCACTCGTTCTATGCGGGCCGCGGGTATGATCTGCTTAAGACACAGCACTGCTACACCAAGTCTTTGCAGACCAAACCGGAGGTGTGAGCCGTACCCGGCACTATCCGGGTCATGTAGCATAGTCGCGTTCAGCCCACACTCCACTTCTTTCCGGTGCAATTTACTCAGAGCAGGTTTTGATGATCCAGATTGATACAGGAAGGACGACGTTGCGGCTGCTGTCTTCGGACTACTCGAAGAGCCTGCTGCAGTACCGTCTGAGAAACCGTGAGCACCTCGCACCCTGGGAGCCGTTGCGGGACAGCGCCTACTATGAAGAAGCGGCGTGCAAGAAAGCCCTGGATGAGGGTTTCGAGGAGTTCACACAGGGGAGATCCATTCGCCTGTGGGGAGTGGACAACAAAACCTCCGAACTGGTCGGCTGCTGTAATTTTACCAACATTGTCCGTGGGCCTTTTCAGGCATGTTACCTGGGGTTCTCGGTAGACTCAGCCTATCAAGGAAAAGGCTACATGCGGGAAATGCTCGAAGCGGCTCTGGATTACGTTTTCGAAACTGCGGAGCTGCATCGGGTAATGGCGAACCATATGCCCTCCAACACCCGCAGTGCTCGGCTGCTGGAAAAGCTGGGCTTTGAGCGGGAAGGGTTTGCAAGGTCGTATCTCAAGATCAATGGTCGGTGGGAGGATCATGTGTTGACGGCCAAGACCAACCCGGCCGAGAGTGTATAGCAATCACGTCAATTGGCTGCGCCTAGTGTGTCGCTTCTTGACAGCACCTGTTAACAGGTGCTATTGATAGCACCAAGTCAATGCATGGGTGATCGCAATGCAGGTGAAATTTTCCGAGGATGTCATTCCTCTGTCAGATCTGAAAATCAATCCCGGCAAGGTGGTTGGTCGCGCGCAGGATACGCATCGCCCCATACTGCTTACCAGTCGTGGCCGCGGCGTAGCGGTAGTGCAGGGGCTTGAGGATTATGAAAAAACCGCTGAGGAATTGCGGTTTGTAAAAGCGGTGGCGCAGGGGCTTATGGATGTTCGAGAGGGCAATACCGTATCGCTGGAGGATGCCAAGGCAACACTGGGTATCAAGTGAATGGAACTAAGGATCGCAAAGTCAGCCCTGGATGACTTGCAGGCCATTCAGGAGTACTACAAAGACCAGGATGTGCCGCAAATTGGTGACCAGTACGTGGCCGCTATTCTGACGCATTTTGAAATGCTTCAACCCCACCCTGATGCAGGTCGAGTAGTTCCTGAATTCAATCTGGATCATATTCGCGAATTGATCCACACGCCTTTTCGAGCTGTCTACCTCAGACAAGAAATAGAAGTTGTGCTTATAAGAGTCTGGCGAAGTGAGCGGCAACTCATATTACCCGACAACGAATCGCTCACAACACATAACCCCATTGGATTGAGGTAATGGCTATGGCCATTCCCAACACCACCGGCATGCAGCGCAAGCCTACGCATCCAGGTTAAATGCTGCGAGAGGACTTTTTGCCGGACTACAATCTGACCGTTTCAGGGCTGGCTGAGTCGGTTGGCGTCTCGCGTCAGTCAATCAATGAACTGTTGCGTGAACGACGTGCTGTCAGCCCCGAGATGGCGCTTCGGCTGGCACGTTTATTTGGCAATTCTCCGGAATTTTGGCTGAATGCACAACGTGCTGTTGATCTTTGGGAGGCGGCACAATCGGTCAAGGACGAGGTTGATCGGATCAAGCCGCTGGATGCTGCATAACCACAGCCAAGTTCTCTCTAGGCACAGGCAATAGTGTTGCCAGCCCACAGCGCAATTGAATCATCTGTGAAACTTGCTAGTGTCACACCTTTAATCAATCAAGGAAGAGGCGGGTGCAATGTCTGAAAAAGAAGCAGCTCAATCCAAGGTTCCGGAAAACCCACATCGTGGTGTTGAAACCACTCGTGTCTTCAAGCTGGCCGGCGGAGAGATCTCGGCCCGGGTCGTGGCCGATTGGCTCGATATCCACGAGAAAAACAAGCCCAAGGCCCGTATGTTTCATACGGCCTACCTCGCCGAAGAGGCTGACCCCGATCGGCCCGTGGTGTTCTGCATCAATGGCGGTCCGGGCGCTTCGTCGGTGTTCCTGCATTTTGCCTGTGCCGGCCCCATGGCCGTACCCCGGGATGCGAATGGCCAGTTCGACGGCGCCAATCGTTCATTGTTGGGCAACCCCGACAGTTGGCTATCGTTTGCCGACCTGGTGTTCATCGACCCGATCGGGACCGGTTTCAGCCATCTGATCGAAGCCGAACCGAAGGAGAACGAAGACAAGACCAAGCCCAAGTCGGAAGACGCCGACACGAACCCCTACTGGGCGACCGGCAAAGACCTGGATTCCATCGGCCAGTTCATGCGTCGTTTCATGCGCCAGCACAAGCTGTGGCGCCGCCCACTTTATTTTGCCGGAGAGAGTTACGGCGGTTATCGTACCTGCCGGATGGCCAAGCGGCTGCACAGGGACTATGGCCTGGGCACAGCGGGCGTCATCAGCATTTCTCCGATCTGGCAGTTCCGCGACACCTCAAGTTCCGACAACAGCACCAGCCAGTGGGTGAATCAGTTGCCAACCTATGCCGCAATCGCCCATGAGAACGGCATCGGACGGCATTTTGCCAAAGATGCTGACATGGCCACCGTGCTGGAGGAAGCCGAACAATTCAGTATCAGCGACTTCGCCCAGGCTCTGGTGGCCGGGCGACTGATGCCCGCCAAGCAAAGTGAGACCATCTGGAACACAGTGGCCGACATGATGGGCCTGGATCGCGACTTTGTCAGCTCGGCCAGCGGCCGCATCATGATGCATGACTATGGCCGCATGGTGCGCAAGGAACATGGCGAGATCGTCGACCTTTACGATGGCAGCCAGTACAGCCTCGACCCCTTCCCGCACCGGACCAGCAATGGCGAGGCGATTGAAAACGCCCTGTTCCACTTCTTCCACATCTTCCAGAACGCTTTGCACCAGTGGTACTTCGAGGAGCTCGGGGTGGAGACGCCACTCGAATACACCCTGCTGAATTTCGATGCCTTCAAGCAATGGAAGAATGACGAAAAAGAACTCGACATGTTCGAGCTGCCTTCGTCGGTAGAAGATTTCCGCATCGGCATGGCTGGAAACCCCAATATGCGGGCCATGATCGTGCATGGTCGCTTCGACATGGTGACACCCTACTTCGCCTCCAAACGCATCCTGAACCAGGTGAATATGGACGCGCGGGTGCGCGAGCGCATCGAAGAGCGCCTGTACGAAGGCGGCCACATGTTCTATTCATGGCCGCATGTGAATGCCGAGTTCGCGCAGGATGTAGCGGAATTTGTCAGTGATGGCGAACGCTGACAAGCGCGAGGAGCATAGCCAGACTATGCTCCCGCATTGCTCAGCCTTGGCAGGCCGAGCTCAGTATAGCGTGACCTTGTCTGCCATCATGCTGTAGCCGGCGGTGCCCAGGCCATCGGCGACATGAGTGGCGACGTCAAAAGCGCCTTCGATGATCACCGGTTCATACAGGCTTGGCAGTTCGAAACCCTGCTCGTATTCCACATAGACCATCTGGTTGGCCGGTGGTGGCGGGGTATGGATACAGGCGCCGAAGTAGGGCACCAGCAGGAAGCTGTAGACCTTGTTGCCATCAAACTCGATGGGCACGGCAAAGCCCGGCAGGCGGCCTTTTACGCCATCCAGTTCCATCGAGGAAGGCACATCCGCCAGCAGTTCTTTCAGGTCGGCGTAGAGGCGCTGCGCTTCCGGATCATTGTCATCCAGTTCGGCAATGTTGTAGTCCTCGAGATTGAGCTCGTCCAGCCAGGGTTCGAAACTGAAGTTCGGCGGCAGCAGCTCGTCCCAGTCCATCTCAACATAGCCGTCTTCACCGGCCTCGCGGCTGCGCTCGGTAACCGGTGCGGCGATTTGCGGGGCCTCGGTACCGATCTCGGGCTCTGCATCCATTTCATCGGCAGAGAGCTCGGAAGTCAGGTTGCCATTGCCGGTACCTGAGCCGCCCTGCCCGGTCGGATCCATGGCGGACCCGGGCGGGCCATTGTCGGAGCAGGCTGCCAATACCAAGGCACTGGACAGCAGCAACGACAGGGGCAAGCCTCGATACAATGTCGGCTTTTGGCTGACGCTCTGTGTTTCCATCGTTCTTTCACCTCTGCCGTCTTGTGACAGCACGCATCGAATTCAGTTCAAGTACATTCTGTAAAATTGTCGACCAGTCGGGTCATCAGTTCGCGGTAATGATCCGGGCCTGGCTCTATATCGGCACCCAGGGCGTCGAGTCGGCGGATCTCCAACCCGAAGCCGGATCCGATAGCCTGTACGAGTCGATCCGGATACTGGACCTCGGCAAACAGGCAACCGACGGCTTCACCGGCCATTGCCTGGCGCATCTCATTGACCGTGCGCAGGCCCGGCAACTGTTCCGGGTTCAGGGTCACGGCCCCGGCGAAGGGAATGCCAAAGCGACGGTCGAAATACTGATAACCGTCATGGAATACCACATAAGGCCGGATATCAGCCTCGGCCAGTCGGGCTTCCCAGTCCGCCACATCCTCTTCCAATGCTGCCACTGCCTGCTCGGCATTGGCCTGGTAGGTGTCAGCGTGCTCCGGGTCCAGCTCGCTGAGTCGAGTTGCGATATACCCGAAAGCCTTGCGGGCATTGTCCGGGTCCAGCCACAGGTGCGGGTCTGCCCCACTGCGGTGTGCATTGGCGGGTGCATCACCCCCCGGGAAATCAATGTCCGGCATATGGTCGTCATCGTCGTCCTGCGGCGTGGCAAACAGGGTGCCGGCTTCCCGAAACTCATGCAGTACCAGATCGACATCACTGTCGGTCATTGTCCAGCGGCGCTCTGCGTCAATTCTGCTCACCAGTGGCTGCAGTCCGGCTTCCAGTTGGGGCCCGGCCCAGACCACCCAGTCGGCCTCTTCCACCAAACGGCGCTGCGAAGGCCGCAGCAGCGCATTGTGCGGATCCACCTGAGCTGAGAGCAACAGTTCCGGCGCCCAGAGGTCACCACTGACCTGACTGACCCAACTGTGTATCGGGGCAATACTGACCGACACCTTTGGAAAATCCTGACCCTCGGCCCAACTGACAGGCGGCGCCAGCAAGGCAGCCAGCACAACCAGACAAGCGCGCTTCCAGCCGGCTGGAAAAGCAGCGGTGTCGGGCGTTGCGTACTGACCAGTCCCTGGTAGGCGGTATCTGAACTTCATGAGTGAGACTTCAATATGGGCAATGTGCACTGGAGTGTCGGATGTAGAGTTATAACGTAACACTGTCGAGGCAATGTAATGCCTTGACGGTCTGTTGTCGAATCAGTTTTGGCACTGCTTACAAACACCGCGAATTTCCACGGTGGCGTGCTTGACGGAGAAGTCCTGGGCGGCGGCATCTGCGGCAATTTTTTCCACCACATGATCCATGGTGACTTCAGTGACGCCACCACACTCCTGGCAGACCAGAAAGGCCGAATCATGGTGATGGGGAAAGTCGTCGCACACCACAAAGGCGTTGCGTGAATCGATCCGATGGATCAAACCCATGCGCTGCAGGAATTCGAGCGCCCGGTAAATGGTGGGCGGTTTGGCGTGTGGCATGGCCTGCTGCAGGCGCTCCAGCAACTGGTAGGCCGTCAGTGCCTGATCCTGCTCTGCGAGGATTTCGAATACGGCACGCCGCGTCGGAGTGAACTTTTCTCCACGCTGGGCGCACCAGGCAGATGCCTGGGCTAAATCGGCCATTTCAATCCACTGCTCCCATTCACCTTTTCCGGTGCCCTATTATGGCACAGTCCGGGTTGTGAATCAGGTAGGATCGATTATCCCTGCTGCGAGCATATGCAACGCCGACAGGGACGGCACAAAGAAGTAGTCACCGCCGCGGGTTTCCACGAACCGGGGGATGCCGGCACAGAAATGGGGAGGCTCCCGACCTTCGGTGGTGTCGCCGCCCGGCACCTTGAAATGGCCGCCCGGCTGCCCGGCAGGGTCTTCCCGGCCTGTGGGCTGATTGCCGACAAGTGGGTCGCGTTCATTGCCCAGGCGGAAGTCGTTGCCGTAGTTCATCCATTCCTGCTGCACAAACTCGAACTGCCGTTTGATGCTGGCCCCGAGCACCATCAGGATAATACCGTGATCGCCGTCATCGGTGGTGTCCGGCGGGCTGCTGCCATAAGGCAGACCGCGGCGCAGCAAGCGCCGCCGGTCGGTCAGCGCTGCCGGTGAGTTGAAGGCGCCGTCCTGGCCGAACTCCAGAGCACCCCGCGGATTGGCTCGCCGAATGTGAGCGCCGACCGGACAACGTCCGCCCGGTATGTCGGCCGCATAATTGAAGGCCTTCATGCGCTGACGCAAGCGGGCGTACTCGTCCTCGAGGCGCAGTTTTTCGGCATGGGAGTTGTCTGGGTTGCGGCGCGCTTCACGCACTTTTTCCAGCTCGGCCATAAAGGCATCCGCTTCGACCTCGGTGGGAAACTCGGTCAGTGGCGCTCCATTGTCCCAGCGCCCGGCCATCTTGGCGGCCATCTTGCGCGGCCCGCCGGGAAACTGCTGACCGGCCTCGTCCAGGTAGCGTCGCCAGCTCGCCACGTTCTGATGCAGTTTTCGATACACCATGAAGGTGCCGTTGCGGGTCAGGGTGCCGGGCAGCACCGCCAGGGGGTATTCGTCGGCCTCGTCGCGATAGCCCAGCACAAATTCACCGGTCGCCAGCGGTTCCCAGCCGGAGGCATCGCCGGGTTCACCCCGGGTAGGCTTGCCTTCGCCAATGACGTGATTGGCCGGCTGGCCACAGCCTTCGAAATAGGGGTCGGAAATGCCATCGACAAACCCGAAATGCTCCTTGGGCACCACACGCCCGTTCTCGCGCAGTGCACCGGCGCTCTGAAAGGGCGACTCGTCGCCATGGTCGTCCCGATGGCCGCACAGCAGAACCAGGCCGGGGCTGTAGGCGCCCAGCCGGGCGACCATGTCGGCATAGCCCTGCTCCAGCAGTATCTCGTTACGCGCATTGATCGACAGCCACAGGTGCACGTCTCCCTGGTGCCACACCGGGTCCCAGTGCTCGGGGGCAGAGGGCCCGTCATCGCCGAGGATGTCGCAGCGCGCCCGCATACCCAGGCGGAACTCGTCCGGAAACTCATTCAGCGATTTTTCCGGCACGCCGATCGCCTGAAGGCCCGCCGCGGTAAACGCCAGATTGAGTGTCCAGTCGGGCAGCGGAGGATGGTCCGCCTGAGCCTGACGATCAGGCCAGGGAGCGCCCGTGGTGACCAACGGGATAATGGATTCCAGCCAGCGGCGCGCCTGATCCGCCTGTTTGATCTGCAGAAACAGATAGCGGGCAACCGGGTAGCCATAGCGGCCATAGGGTTTGACCAGGTTGCCCTGGACATCGTTCAGATCAATCCTTGTCATCGGATTCTCCCTGTTCACGCTGGAAACGCAGTGCCTCGGCCAGAGTCGCGGCCCCCGGCTGCCAGGTCGGTGCGGTCAGGTTCGCTGGCTCATGCTTCTGCACCCACTGCAAGAACGCCTGATGCAGCGCTTCATCGGAAGCCCCCTGATGTTCGATCGCAAAGTGGGTCAGCATCTGGCGCAAATAGAGCGCCTTCAGTTGCGCCAGCAAGGGGTCATCATTGGACCCATTGAAAAAGTAGCCGGTAGGCACGCGGCAGCGCTCCAGATAGCGCTGCCAGTCTTCCGCTGTTCGCACATCCGCAAAACCCCAGGCATGGCAATACAACTGTTCTAGGGTCGAGTGCGCCTGTTGCCAGAGATTGCGCAGCCAGCGATCGGTAGGCCCGTAAAACTGCACCAGCAACGCCAGGTAGCGGTTCTCCAGATGGTCTTCTTTCGCCGGGCCACCCTGATACCGGACATCATCCAACAGAAACCAGCGGGCCAGATAGGTGTCGGGCACTCGGGCAAACGGACTCTGCGTATGCAGGGGGAGCGTCTGCAGCAAACGCCGCAGGCGATAGGCATAGCTCTCGCCGGCCTCGGTGACGCCCTCTCGAATCGGGGTCAGGGCAATCAAGGACCGGGCATTGCCGGACCGGTTGCTCATTGGGCGTCCTCCGCGTCCTGTTCGCGACGCCGTCGCTCAGCTACTGCCTTATGGGCCAGAGATACCACCGGGCTTTCGGCAACCAGCCCCAGATCATCCTGATGGCTGGCCAGCAGGCCCCGATAGCGGCGGCCGAACTCTTCCGCGCTCAGTCGGCCTGCACTGTCGGCCAGCGTCAGCAAATCCGGCATGAGCCGGCAGGCCGCCTTGACGTCATTGCTGGCCGCCAGCGGATAGGCGCTGTAATAGTGGTCGGTCCAGATCTGGTTGTGTTCGATATAGGCGTGAAACGGATTGCGCGGCACCGATTTGGGATAGCCCACATTGCCCAGCCACATCAGGTCGAGCCCGGCCGGGATAGCTGATGAAAAGGAGTCGACATACTGCTCCCAACTGCCGTTGAAGTTGCTGAAGAACAGATAATAGTTGTAGTGCAGTTGCTCACGGGGCTGCTCGTTATCGAGCCTGGGCCAGCGGTTGCGTGGCAGCACGGCCCAGCCGGCATAATGGATCAGGGACAAGGTTTGGAGGCCCAGCAACTTGCTGCGAAACAGCCAGGTGCCTGCCAACCAGTGAATCAGGCGGGTTATCACCATCTGGCCGCGCCGCAAGGGCGTGACCACGTTCATGGCATATGCTTTACCGGCAATATTGGACATGTTGCACTCCCTTGAAATCAGTGTTGCCAACCCTTGCCCGAGCCACTCTAGCAAACCCGAAAATCAGCACAAGCCTATCGGAAAAAACCGATCAAAAAGGTGCGCTGGTGCAAACTGTTACCAAAAGTTGGACCTAAAGTGCAGAAAAATCTTGCCGACACCTGTTAGAATGCCATACTTATCATGTACTTAACGGCAGGGATGAGTGTACTGTGAGTTCCGGACCGCAACCGCCAAAAATCAGCTTTCAGAAGCGCCTGCGCAGCCTTATTGGCGACCGTACCGTCAGCGGCTTTGCCCGCGAGGTGGGCCTGAGTGAAAGCCTGGTACGCAAATACCTGCAGGGCTCCGAGCCCACGCTCAGCAAAGCCCGGCAGATCGCCCGCAATTGCAACGTCACGATTGATTGGTTGGCGGGTGATCAGTCGTCCGCCTCGAGGCGGTGATCAATGCCCGAAACAGCGCCCGCTGTCGGGGCTGATAAAGCAGAAATTCGGGGTGCCACTGCACACCCATGATGAATCGGTCTTCTCCCCCATACTCCACACCCTGAATAATGTCGTCCCTGTCCCAGGCCACCGCATTGAATGTCGAGGCAACCCGGTCAATCGCCTGGCTGTGCAGATTGTTGACCCGACATCGGGTGACGCCGAGCTCTTTGGCAAGCCGGCTGCCTGCGGCGGCCCTGATGGTGCGTACCGGCAGCAATGAGCGACGGTTGGCACGGCGGGGTCGCCGGGGGCGAATATCCTGAAACAGAGTGCCGCCAAGGGCCACATTGAGCAGTTGCGAACCGCGACAGATGCCCAGCACCGGCGTACCCCGACTCATGCACTGCTGAATCATCTGTGTTTCAAACGCATCCCGCTCGTTGTCGTACCTGGGTTTAACCTCGGGTTCTGCGGCATAGAGCACCGGGTCAACATCATGACCGCCCGTGATCACCACGCCCTGCCAGGGCCACTGCGCAGAGAGCTCTCCGGGACGCACCTGCACCGGTCGACCTCCGGCCAGCCATAGTCCCAGAGCCACGCAGGAGCGTGGCCCGAACGCACCCCGGCGGGGGCCGGTCACGGCGATCAGGGGTCGCGGATCATCACGCACAGAGTTGTTCAAAGGCTGCCGAGCCAATCTGCCTCCAGTTCTTTTACCCAGTTGGTCCACCAGCGTTCAAGACCATTGCGGGCCAGATGTTTCTGATAGGCCTTGCAGCAGGCCGCAAGTTGTTCCGGGTTGCTGGCCAGGCGTTCTACCACCAGCCAGTCTCGCCAGACGCTATGCAGCCCCCAGTCGGCGCGGTGAATCTCGCAATTGGGCAACCGGTAATGCAGCGCCGGCCTGGGTTTCAGCAGGGTGTCGTCGACGGCCTTGCGCACCCGCTGTTCATCGATATGCGCCAGCACGGGCAGCCAGTCGAGAGAGCGGTTGCGGGTCGGGTTGGCGACCAGATAGTCGCCGATGAACCGGGCTATATCCGGCTGATAGTCCGGATCAGTGGCCAGGCGGACATACTCGATCGGGTAGGGGTCGATATAGCTCGTCAGCCGTCGTGTCAGGTCGACATCAACCCGCTCTACCAGCCAGTCAGCCAGGCACAGATACGCCTTCATGTAACGGGTCAGAGTATCCGCATCGAGTGCCGGCATTTCCGAATTCAGCTGCAGACCGAAGGCATTGACCCAGTTGTCGGAACTGCCTTTGGCGCCCTGCTCGCGCAGAAAGGCCATAAGCGTTTCCACTTCATCCAGGCGCGACAGGGGCAGCGGCGGGCTGACCAGCTCCATTGGCACCACCTGCTCTGCGGCTCGGTGCAACCAGTGCTCTGCGGTGCTGCGCACTTCATCCAGCAGCGGGTCCTGATGCGGGTCCTGCCGGCCCATTTCTTTCAGTAGATTGAAATCCAGTTCGACAATCCAGTCTCCGGCGGTGTCACCGGTCAACGCGTGCTCGTATCGACCACGTTGCTCGACAGCAAGACCCAGGTGCCGGGCCACCAGGTCTGTCAGGCGGTTCAGCTCAAAGCCGGCCAGCTCGATTTCGATACCGACCCGCCGCTCTTCGCCCGCAGAAGTCCGGGTCAGGGGCGGCAGGTCCAGCGTGTGTTCAGTCATGCTTCAATGCCCTTCTGCTGCGGATACATCAGTCGACAGGTGGCCACTGGCCATGCCACCCAAACGGGGGTCTGCACCACCGGACCAGACCTCGCCCAGGCGCTGCACGCCATGCACGCCGCTGGTCAGCGACCTGACTTCAACCCGGTGTCCGCGGCCTGTCAGTCCGCTCGCCAACTCGGTGAGAGGTGTGCCGGTTTCCAGCTCCAGCGCCTGCCCGGTATGCAGGAACCGGGGGGCTGCAATGGCGTCCTGCAGGGGCTGCTCCCAGTCCAGCACGGCAATCAGAACCTGGGTTACATACCCACTGATACGCCCGCCCCCGCGTGAACCCAGAGCCAGCACTGGCTCATCGTCTGCGTTGTAGACCACCAGAGGCGTCATCGAACTGCGCGGCCGCTTGCCCGGCTGCACCGCATTCGGATGACGCTCTCCTTGATAATCCGGCACAAACCGGAAGTCGGTCAGTTGGTTGTTGAGCAAGAACCCGCCTGCCATCATACGGGCCCCAAAGGGCATTTCAATGGAACTGGTCAGTACTGCCAGATTGCCTTCTTCGTCAACAATAGTGACATGGGAGGTTCCAGACCCGATCCGATCGTCCATACCGGCAGTGCGCCAGTCCTGATTGTCGGCGAAACGGCCAGGGGGCGTCTCGGGTGATGCATTGTGCAGATCAATCAGTCGGGCGCGGGAGGCCAGATAGTCTCTATCCAGCAGATTATCGAGCGGCACAGCAGAATAATCGGCATCGCCCAGCCAACGTGCCCGGTCTGCCATCGCCAGGCGGCTGGCCTCGGCAATCAGGTGCACGGCCCTTTCCAGGTCAGCCGGCTGCTGCGGATCGAGCGCAGCCAGGTCATGGGTTTCCAGCATGCTCAGCGTCTGCAGCACGGCTACGCCACCGGAAGACGGCGGCCCCACGGTACACAGGCGCCAGTCGCGATAGGGGGCACACAGGGGCTCCCTGACCACAGCCTGATAGGCACGCAGGTCATCCATGGTCAGGTCGCTGGCCCCTGGCCGCCGGGTGCGGGCTCTTTCGACAAGGGCCTCTCCGAGGGGCCCGTCATACAGGGCCGGGGGGCCTGCGCCGGCGAGCAGACGCAGGCTCTGGGCCAGCTCGGGGTTGTGCAATCGAGGCTCGGGTTCCCGGGCTTGCTGTACGAAATACTCTCGGGTGTCGGCGAACAGACGCAGCGAGGGGTCATGCCGAATCTGCCGCTGCAGTCGTTCGGGCATGGCCACGCCCTCCTCTGCCAGCGAAATCGCCGGTGCCAGCAGGTCGGCCCAGTGCAGAGTGCCGTGCTCTTCATGCGCCTGCCCGAGCATGGCCACCAGACCGGGCACGCCAACGGCCTGGCCGCTCGGTATGGTCATCCACAGGGGCAAGGGCTGGCCGAGCAGGGTAAACCGGTGTGGTGTTGCGGCGGCGGGAGCGGTTTCACGACCATCGTAGATTTCAGGCCGCTCATTGCCCGCCGCATGATAGAGCAAAAAGCCACCGCCTCCGATACCGGTCTCCGGCGCCTCGACAAACCCCAGCACCATCTGCACAGCCACGGCAGCGTCCATGGCGTTGCCCCCCTGATCCAGCACCTGATTGCCTACGAGCACGGCCAGTGGGTTGGGCGCTGAAACCATGCGCTCGGCCGGTACCACCAGCACTGGTGACTGGGACTCTGCAGACTCCGGATCACCCCCACAGGCAACGGCCAGCAGGACGAAAAAGAACAACAACCGATGCATGGTGAATGGACGCTCCCCGGGAGTGCTGAGCAGATTTTGCTACAGACAGTCTAGGCCAGGCAGGGGAAAGGTGCGACCCTTCAGTCCTCTGAAGGCCAGTGACGCACCAGCATATAGCCCCGATTGCGCACGGTCTTGATCACCTCCTTGACCCCAATTGCCTGGCGCAAGCCGGACACCAGTATATCGATATGACGGCTGTAGCCGTCGTAGGGCACGCCCCGCAAGCCCCCGCTGATGTCTTCACGGCTGAGCACTTTGCCCGGGTGAGCCAGAAAGAGGGCCAGCAGTTCGTATTGGGGGCGGGTCAGGTCCAGTTTGCGGCCCCGGCACCAGGCTTCCCGGTCCGATTCTTCCAGAGTCAGCACCTGATCAACCGACGGTCGTTTATCAGCCGCAGATGCCCCCGAGGCCGGTTGAGAGTCTTTCCCCTGCCCGCTGAATTCCCGGATGCGTCGCAGGTGCGCCCGCACCCGGGCCAGCAGGCGCTCAGGGGCCACTGGTTTGGCCAGATAGTCATCGGCACCGACCTCCAGGCCCAGAATTTCATCCATGATCTGGTCACGAGCCGTCAGCAGGATAATGGAACCGCTGTAGGCAGGGCGCACCTGCCGGCAGACCGCCAAGCCGTCCTGGCCCGGCAACATGACATCGAGAATGACCAGGTCGGGTTGCTGTGCAGGAATCTCCCGAGCAGCTTCCGCGCCATCACCAACGATGTCGACATGGTAGCCTTCCCGCTCCAGATATTCGGCGGTGAGCTGCGCCAGCCGTTCATCATCTTCTACCAGCATGAGGCGCGCATAGGGGTTGTGGTTCATGGTTGGCTCACTATGTCTGTCAGTAGCGCCAGAAGAGGCCCAACTGGCCTCCCGGCGAATCTCCTTCCAACGGCACCTGAAGGCGTCCGTCCCAGCCCGGGCGCCATCCCTGCGACGCCCACCTCAACCGAAGGTCCATATCATTGCCGGGCGCGCTGTCCTGCAGGGGCACCGTCAGCCCGAGCGCGACGGAGGTCAGGCGCGACTGAGGAAAGCTCCGGGTCAGACGACCATGAAGCGAGTGTACACCAGCGTCAAAATCAGTACCGGACCAGCGCCGCCATTCGCCGTCCAGTTGCCAGTCACTGTGCGGGGAAATGTTCACGCCCGCTCTGACCAGGTGATCGGTGGCGGTGCCGCCAGAATCGTCGGATCTGAAAAAACGGGTGTGTCGCCCGAACACCGTCATCGACTCGCTCAGGGCAAGCCGAGTGCCACCGTCAATCATGGGCCCCCTTGTGCGCTCATTGTGATACCCGCCCAGAGAAGCGTCGATTGACCAGGCACGCCAGCGCGTCACCAACCCACCCAGACCCCGCACAGAATAGGTGCGGGCAGGGCGCAGACCCTCGCCATAGTGTCTGAACCCGGCATCCAGGCTTAACCGGGTGCGCAAACGGGCAGGGAAGCCGCCTGCATTCAGATTCGCCAGAGCCTGTTCACGCTGCAGCCAGACTTCCGCACCAACCCAGCTCTGCTGGTCACGGGCGGTCAGGCCGCTATTCGCCGATACTTCTGCCTGCCACCGAGGCCGGGAATGTGTCTCGGCGCGCTGGTCAATGGTGTTTCCCAGCAACAGGGCATTGATGCGCACTGCCTCGGGCAGGTCGTCACGATCCAGAACACGGGCGAGGTTGTCACGGGCGGCCGTGAAGTCATCAACCGCCAGGTGGATCAATGCGGCTTCGAGCTGAAGTGCGCCCACGTTCGGGTAGTCAGCCTGCAGGCGTTGTATTTCGGACAGTGCGGTATGATAGCGACCTTCGTCTGCCAGGCGGCGGACCTCCTGCAGGCCTTGTTGCCAGCCCTGAGCCTGCCCGTTGTCGGTTGCGCATATGGGCAGCGCCAGGGCTATATTCAGAAGGCCAATCAGCAGGACCCTGTTCGGCCATCCCGACATCCCGGTCATAGGCTCTCCGGCATTCTGACGGGATGGTCATTATCTCGGGTTATCAGTGAATCAGTTGCTGCCTTCCGGGCCGCCGCTC
The DNA here is from genome assembly GCF_022565775.1 of Natronospirillum sp. Lineage (GTDB taxonomy): Bacteria > Pseudomonadota > Gammaproteobacteria > Pseudomonadales > Natronospirillaceae > Natronospirillum. Next base: position 9,306 of record NZ_JAIUMC010000040.1, on the reverse strand, counting down.
TGCGAGGGGCGTCCCGGGCGGCTTCCCGGCGGCCCGGCATGGTCAGGTGGCCCTGCGTGATCGGGGGAGCCGGCGTGATCAGGGCGCCCGCCCTGTCCGGGGTGATCCTGCAGAAAGTCATCGAGTGGCTGCAGTTCCCTGCCATAGGGCCCTCCAAGATGATTCAACCAGCGTTCCAGCACCTGATCCGGTACACGACCATAAGCCTCCGCTGAAGCTGGAACCTCACCGGCCCGCAGCGACTCCAGTCGATTGAGCAGTTCTGCCTGGTCCACTGCACCTGTATCTTCCAGCAGGTTGTCGGGCAGCGAATCCCAGCCCTGCCAGTCATCCAGCGCTTCTTCGCTCCAGGCCAACGGACTGAGTATGGCGCAACAGCCAGCCAGCAGCCAGTGGCAGCCCCATCCCGTTACTTTCTTCATGTGCAGGCACTCGTTGGTTTCCACCTTTGGGCAAAAGAATAAATGGCCCGGACGACTCATGTGTTATCGAAATGTAACCACTTTGTGTCTTAGCCCATCACGGCCGAGTGCCTGGCGGCCGGCATGGCAAAGACAGCGTGACTCTGAGCCCACCCCATGAGCTGTCTTCGAGTTTCAGTCGTCCCCCGGCCGTGTTGACCAGGGCACGGCAGATGGCCAGTCCCAGTCCGTGGCCGCGATGATTCAGTGTGCGTGCCGTATCCAGACGGACAAAAGGCTCCATGACCCGCTCGCGTTCCGCTTCCGGAATGCCGGGCCCGTCGTCTTCAATACTGAGCCACCACTGATTTTTATCATGCCCGACCTCCACGCCAATTCGTTCCCTACCATAGCCGGCCGCGTTGGTAAGCAGGTTCTGTACAACCCGCTGCAGCGCACCTGACTCCAAAGGCAGTTGCAGACTGGCCTGCTGTGGCGGCAGCGTCGTGGCCTGGGCGGGCTGCACCTGCTCCATAGCGTGTTCAAGCACTGCTGACAGATCAACTTGATGCCATGTCGGTGCCGAGGAACCCTGATTGTCCAGGCGATGAAATTCCAGCAACTCCCCGGTCAGATGCTCCAGGTCGTCTGTCGCCTGTCGGATATCCCGACCTGCAGCTGTGCGCTGAGCATCCTCGGGCAACAACGCCAGCGCGAAGCGAAGCCGGGCCAAAGGGGTTTTCAGGTCATGCGACACCGCCTGGTTGAGCTCCCGATTACGTTGCGCAGTATGTGCCAGTCGATCTGCCATCTGATTGACGTGCGCAGCCATCCGCCCCAGCTCGTCTGCCGGCGCCTCCGGTACTCGTGTCTTGTCTCCGGAGTGTCGTCCCATCGCGTCTACCGCCTGAGTAATGCGCTGCAGGCGGCGGCGCAGCGGCGACAATACAATCCAGGCGACAAACACAAGACCCACCAGAAAAAGCCCGCCAAGACCCAGCAAGCCCTGGGGTGTCAGCCAACTGAAGCGCTCCATAGGGCCCAGACGCAGGATAAACCCTTCACCCACCGGCACGTAAATCCATTCCGTTACCTGGCCCAGGCCGCCGTCTCTGGTGCGCACCCAGGCCTGGCCTTGGCCAAGCTGGCGCCGTGCCAGTACACCCAGCTCCGGCGCCTCCTGCAGGCTCACCAGAACCACCGGAAAGGGTATCTCCGGTGCCAGCTCTGCCAGACGCTCACTGCGCTGGCCCGCCGGCAGCCGCGACAGTTCGTTCAGCAACAGGTACCCGGCACCGACTCGCCATTGCGTCCAGTCGGCCAGCTCACCACTTTGCAGTACCCGGTTGTCGGCCAACGGCAATTCAAGCTGCGCGGCCTGCCTGTGCCAGCCGGTGTCCAGATGCGGGCTGCCGGAATCGGCCGGAGTGGTGACTTCCCAGGTCAGCATGGTGAGCGACGATACCAGATTCAACCAGTCAGCACTGCGCTCTGCCGGCTGACGCGCCCAGCCCTGCACAATCAACTCGTTCACCCAGGCGGTCTGTTCTTCGGCATGCTGGTGAAAACGCACTCGATTGATGCCGTCCAGCAGCCCGTACGCCAAAGTGCCCAGCACCAGCAAGGCCAGCAACAGGACAACATAGATTCGGGCAAACAGGGCAGACATGAGGCAGTCCCAAAGACCATAAGCAATAGCCTGCATTGTGACCTGCCCGAGCGCGTGAAATCCAGCCTACATTTGGCATACAAAGGACGAACATGCCGACCGACACAAGGCTATATAGTGCTCGGGTACGTCAATCCGACAGAGGACCTGTTAATGACACCTGCACTGAAATGGAAAACTCTTGCCCTGAGCCTGGCCTCCGCAGCGCTGCTGGCAGCCTGCAACTCATCGGGCAGTTCGGGTGACACCGGCAATCTCACATTGAAAATTACCGATGCACCTGTGGACGAGGCCTCCAAGGTGAGCGTCAAATTCACCGGCATCTCGCTCAACCCCGAGAACGGTTCGCCGAACCGTTACGACTTTGACGAGCCGCGCGAGATCGACCTGCTGGCACTCCAGGGCGAGGCGTCTGAAGTGCTGATGGACCGTGAGTCGGTACCGGCTGGCCGCTACCAGTGGATTCGTCTGCATGTGGTGGTAGAAAAGGATACCACTGACTCCTACATCGAAATCAATGACAGTCAGTATCCGCTTTATGTCCCCAGCGGTTCTGCGTCAGGACTCCAGTTGTCCGGTGGCTTCGATGTGCCTGCCAATGGCGAGGCCTCTTTCACCATCGATTTCGATCTGCGCAAGTCGCTGGTTAACCCGCAAAGCGGTGATTACTACTTCCTGAAGCCGTCTCTGCGTCTGGTGGACAACAGCCTGATCGGTCATATCGCCGGTACTGTGGACGAGAATCTTTATTGTGAAGGCGAAGGCAATGCGGTCTATGTCTTCGACGGCCATGATGCCGATCCGATCGACATCAACACCGGGCGTGACGACAACCCGGTGACGACCGCCAATGTCAGCTATGACGGCAGTGACTACAGCTTCAGCGTCGGCTTTCTGACCGAGGGCGACTATACCCTGGCCTTCACCTGTGACGCGGGTATGGACGACCCCGAGGAGGAGGATGACCTGAACTTCAGCGCCACGCTGAACACAGCCGTCACCGCGGGCGAGACCACCAACGTGACTTTCGAACTGGAATAACGCACACAGATTTTGCGCGGCCTAAACCGCGCATAGAAAGAGCAACGGAGACCTGGCTGTTTACGGACGAACAGCCCTGCGGTCAGCCCGAGGTGTCCTGGACACCATCAGTTCGGGCGCAGATGGGCGGTCGGATAGGCCGCCCCTGCTTTCACTTCTTCCATCACGATATAGCTTCGGGACTCCTGGACACCGGGCAGCAGGGCGAGAATGTCGCCCAAGGTGTGACGGTATTCCGAGATGTCGGTCAGACGCAGCTTCAGCACATAGTCGGCCTCGCCGGAAATCAGGTGACATTCCAGCAGATTGGGAATCTGTCGCGCCGCCTGTCGAAAATCATCAAAAGCCTGGCTGGACTGGTAGCGCAGGCTGACCTCGAGAAAGACCAACAGATTTAACCCCAGAGCTCCCGGATTCACCTCAGCCCTGTACCCATTGATAATGCCGGCCTCTTCAAGGCGCCGCACCCGCTCCAGACAAGGCGTGGTGGACAGGCCTACCTCAACGGCCAGGTCCGTGAACGAAATTCGGCCATCCTGTTGCAGAACATCCAGAATGTTGAGGTCAATGTTGTCGAGCTCCCGGGTGGGCTTGCGGGTTACACGCATACTCGCCTCCATGGCTATTGCCAACTCTGGCCTGAGCAAGTCCCCCGGGTGACTGGGGCAGGCTAAACCTGCGCCAGTGCAGTGCTCGGATCGACATACCGTCGGCTCCGCGCATTGGCAACATGCTCATTGGTGACCTGACCACGGCATATATTGAGCCCGTTCATCAAATGCGGGTCCTCATGCAGCGCTGCCGGGGCACCCTTGTCGGCCAGACTTATTACATAGGGAAGCGTGACATTATTGAGCGCCAGAGTCGAGGACCGAGCAACCGCACCGGGCATATTGGCCACACAATAATGCACCACACCGTCCACCACATAGGTCGGTTCAGCATGGGTGGTGGCCTTCGAAGTCTCCATGCAGCCGCCCTGGTCGATGGCCACATCCACCAGCACACTGCCTTCGTTCATCCGCCGCACCATGCCTCGGGTAATAAGTTTGGGCGCTTCGGCACCCGGGATCAGCACACCGCCAATCACCAGATCAGCATTGATGACACTATGTTCCAGCGTTTCCAGGGTGGAGAACTGCGTGGTGATGCGAGACCCATAGACCTGATCCAGGTGGCGCAGTACATCCACATTCTTGTCCAGCACTGTGACCCGGGCACCCAGCCCAACCGCCATGGCCAACGCATTCTGCCCTACCATGCCACCCCCGATGATGGCGACATTGGCCGGTGCCACGCCCGGCACACCACCCAGCAGGACACCACGGCCACCCATCGCCTTTTCCAGACAATGAGCCCCGGCCTGGATGGACAGACGACCGGCCACTTCCGACATGGGGGCCAAAAGGGGTAAGCGGCCGTGGCGGTCGGTGACCGTTTCATAGGCGATACAGACGGCCCCTGAGTCCAGCAGTTCCGCTGTCTGTGGCTCGTCCGGAGCCAGGTGCAGGTAGGTAAACAGGGTATGGCGCTCGGTCAGCAGGGCGCGCTCGGACGCCTGCGGCTCCTTTACCTTGACGATCATGTCGGCCGCCTCGAACACGGCCTCGGGTGAAGGTGCAATCGACGCACCGGCGGCGCGATAGTCTTCATCACTGAAGCCGATGGCTGCGCCGGCATCGGTTTCAACGGTTACCTGATGGCCGTGCTGACACACTTCCCTTACCGCAGACGGGGTCAGCCCGACCCGATACTCATGGTTCTTGATTTCTCTGGGTACACCGATATGCATACCGCCTCCTTTGCCTGACTTGTTGTTGTGATGTTTTTTAATTTTAGACAGGCAGCACAGTGATTGAGATCAATATTTTCGGTGTATACAGAAAATTAATAACTGTTTTTTTATTTTTAACGTTTTATTTGTCGTTTTATTTAGTTTTTTCAGTTTATGGACTCACAGGTACCCTCATCGCGTCGACGGTCACCGATTTCACTTGACCTTCCAGCGACTGAAAGGTTTAGACTTGACTCATTAATCAGCATTCTCTGCGTGGAGCACTGCCATGAGTTCCAAATCAGACCCAATCACTCTACCCGTCGACGGCATGACCTGCGGTGGCTGCGTCGGCCGGGTTGAAAAAACGTTGCGATCGGTTGCCGGCACGGAAGAAGTCAGTGTCAATCTGGCCACCGGCAGAGCCAGTTTTCGCTACCGCGGTGAAGGTCTGCAGCCGGTCCTGCAGGCGCTGAAGCAGGCTGGCTATCCGGCGCGTACCGAGAAGCTGGAATTGAGCATTGAGGGCATGAACTGCGGCAGCTGTGTCGGTCGTGTGGAGAAGGCGCTCGGCGCCGTGCCTGGCGTGGTCTCGGTAGCGGTCAATCTGGCAACCCAACGCGCCATGGTCGAAATACCGGCTGGTCTGGATCTCAAGTCGGATTTGGAGCGCGCCAGCAGTGCCGCGGGTTACCCGGCGACCCTGCACGACGACTCGGCTTCAGGCCAGGATCGGGAGAGGAACGAGCGGGAGGCACAGGTTACCGGGTTGCGGCGCTCGCTGACTATTGCGGCGGTGTTCACGCTGCCCATCTTCGTGCTGGATATGGGCGGTCACTTTGTACCGGCGTTTCATCACTGGCTGATGGCTACCATTGGCCAGCAGACACTGTACCTGCTGTTTTTCGTGCTGGCGTCCATCGTGCAGTTTGGCCCCGGCCTGCGGTTTTACCGGCAGGGCTTTCCTGCCCTGATGCGCGGCGGGCCTGACATGAACTCGCTGGTCATGATGGGTACATCCGCCGCCTGGGGCTACTCGGTGGTGGCCACCTTCATACCTCAGGTGCTGCCGGAGGGCACAGTACACGTCTATTTCGAGGCGTCTGCGGTCATCATTACGCTGATTCTGGTTGGGCGCTATCTGGAAGCCATCGCGCGCGGCCGCACCAGCGAGGCTATCCGCCACCTGCTGCAATTGCAGGCACGCACGGCTCGGGTACTCAGGGGTGCTGCTTCCCAGTTGGAGGAAGAGGACATCCCGGTGGAACAGGTGCAACTCGGTGACCGCATTCTGGTGCGCCCCGGCGAGACAGTGCCTGTAGACGGCAGGGTAGAGAGCGGTGAAGCCTGGGTGGATGAATCCATGGTCACCGGCGAACCGGTACCGGTGCGCAAGGGTGAAGGCGATACCCTGGTCGGCGGCACCGTGCTGAAAAACGGCAGTCTGGTTTTCACGGCCACCCATATCGGCGCCGATACGCTGCTGTCGCGCATCGTGCGCATGGTGGAAGAGGCCCAGGGCTCCAAACTGCCCATACAGGCACTGGTGGACAAGGTGACGCTGGTGTTTGTGCCCGTCGTCATGGCTCTGGCCCTGCTGACGCTGGTGGTCTGGCTGGTGTTTGGACCCGAGCCGGGACTGACCCTTGCCCTGGTCAATGCTGTGGCCGTGCTGATCATTGCCTGCCCCTGTGCCATGGGGCTGGCCACGCCGACTTCCATCATGGTGGGCACCGGCAAGGCGGCGGAGCTGGGCATACTGTTCCGGCGCGGCGAAGCCCTGCAAACGCTGCGCAATGTTGACCTGATTGCCCTCGACAAGACCGGCACTCTGACGATGGGTCAGCCCGAGCTGACCGATCTGGAAACCGCAGACGGCTTTGCCAAGGATGATGTCTTGCAGGCAGTGGCGGCCGTTGAACGACAGTCGGAGCATCCCATCGGGGAGGCCATTGTGGCTGCAGCCAAAGAGCGCGGTCTGACGCTGGCGGAAGCCCGTCAGTTCGAATCCGTATCCGGCATGGGCGTCAGCGCCGACGTCGCTGGGCAGACCCTGCAAATTGGCGCCGACCGCTTTATGCGCCAGTTGGGTCTGGACCCGGCCGTGTTCAGCAACACCGCCGAGCGACTGGCCGATGAAGGCAAAACCCCGCTGTACGCCGCCATTGACGGAAAACTGGCCGCCATCATCGCCGTATCCGACCCGATCAAGGACAGCACTCCGGCGGCTATTCAGACCCTGAAAGCGGCTGGCCTGAAAGTGGCCATGATCACCGGCGACAATCAGCGCACGGCCGATGCGATTGCACGCCAACTGGGGATTGATACGGTGATTGCGGAAGTCATGCCGGACGGCAAGGTGGAGGCGGTCAAGCAGCTGCGTGCAGACGGGAATCGGGTGGCCTTTGTCGGCGACGGCATCAACGACGCCCCGGCCCTGGCCGAGGCGGATATCGGCATTGCGATTGGGACGGGCACCGATATCGCCATCGAAGCGGCCGAGGTGGTGCTGATGTCAGGCGATCTGCGCAATGTCCCAACGGCGATCGATCTGTCGCGGGCGACACTGCGCAATATCCGCCAGAACCTGTTCTGGGCCTTCGCCTACAACACAGCGCTGATTCCGGTGGCCGCCGGTGTGCTCTATCCGGTGGCCGGCATACTGTTGTCACCGGTGTTTGCGGCTGGTGCCATGGCCGCCTCCAGCGTCTGTGTGCTCGGCAATGCCCTGCGCCTCAAGCGCTATCGGGCACCGATGGCCGCAACCAGCCAGTGACCAGTCAGAGGCGTCTCAGGGCGCCTCGATAAACCCCTCACAGGTACCCGGGCAGATGTCCTTGACCAGCACAGTGCCTGACTCGGTACCATCGGTACGCCACATTTCGCCCTGGCGCTGGAACAGCAGGGTCTCTCCATCGCTGCCGGCAATAAAGGGCAGACCACCCGCGGCACCGCCATCGAATGACTCGACGAGCGTCAAATCGGTACCGTCCGCTTTCCAGATGCCCCTGAAAGTCTGATCGTCTGATGCATAGGCTATAAAATAGAGGCTGTCGCCGACAGCAGCCCATCGGATACGCGGGCTCGCCAGCACGGACTCATCCATCGCCACGACTTTTTCCAGATCTCCGCCGTCTGTTGTCCACAGTTCAAGTGCCCTGCCAGTGTGCTTGTCCGTATTGTGAACGGCTAGATAGATTCGGTCACCTACGACAATCATTGGGTCGTCAGCACCTGGGAGCATGGCAATGTCGTCGTTGGGAACCTCGATGCGCTGCGTCCCGGCTTCGGTGCCGTCACTTTTCCAGAGTCGGAAGTTCAGGCTATCGCTTGCTCCACGATCTTCATCCGAGGCAAAGAAATAAAGCGTGTCACCTGCCACCCTGAAGACTCTGGGCAGTGAATCCTGATCACCTTCATTGATCTCCTTGACCAGGTCGGCGTCACCCACAGAGCCATCACTGGTCCAAAGCTCGGCTCCGATGTCACCGTCATTAGCCGAGAAGTAGAGGCGATTGTTCATCGTGACCATGTCTTTGGACGTGCTGTTATACAAGCCTCCAACGACGCCATCGTCGCGTATAACCGCCACATTCTCCGTGCCTGCTTCTGTACCATCCGTGCGCCAGAGTTCATCTTTTTCACTATCATCCCTGGCTGCGAAATAAAGCATGTCATCCATCACGGTCAGCAAGTCTGGATAGGAGTAGTTCCCGCCGGGGTTGATCTCCGTGACGACATCAGTGCCGGCGCTGGTGCCGTCGCTGAACCAGAGTTCTATACCTTTGGTCTGGTGCGTCGCCCGGAAGTAGATGTCATCGCCCATGGCAGTCATGCGGTTTGGCACGTTAGTCGCCTCCGGCATATCCACCCGCTTGGTACCGTCCTCAGTGCCATCACTGACCCAGAGAGCGGTGCCGCCGCCATCATCTGCCGTAAAGAACAGTCTGTCGCCAGCCACTGTAAGTTGCTGCATATTCGGATCACCGCCGGGCACGATATCCTTCACCATGCGAGTACCGTCTTCAGTGCCGTCGGTAATCCAAAGCTGGCGCGCAGAGGAGGGCACGCCGGCATTGCCGTCATCCCCGATAAAGAAATGTTCCGAGGGCAGAGCGGAAGTCGCTGAGCTGCCACCGCCTCCGCTGCCGCCGTTATCATCACTACTGCTGCTTCCGCTACTACTGCTGTTGCAGCCCGCCAGCAGGGCGACCATGCCGCAGGCGATCCAGATTGGAACGGACGTTTTGGATAGTGACATGAGCGATCCCTCGGCGGCGTTTGCGCGCTGTGATTATAGTTGGGTGTCAGTGTGCGCCTTTATGCGGCTGCGGCGATATAGTGCAAATGCACTATAGAGTGCTTTAACTAGTGTCCCGAGTGGTTAATTCGTATATTTTTGCGCATCAAGATTCATCTTG
>NZ_JAIUMC010000039.1 GCF_022565775.1 Natronospirillum sp. | reverse complement strand
CCTGCTGGTCAACACGGAAGCCTGGGAAGACCTGTCTGACCTGACCCGTGCGCAAATTGAAGTAGGCTGCCGTTCAGCGACCCTGTTCGGTTTCTCCGAGTCCGAGTGGGAAAACCCGCAAGCCATGCTCGACTTCGAAGCTGAGGGTGTGAACCTGCAGGTGCTGTCGCCGGAGATCCTGGCGGAACTCGAAGAAGTGACCAATGAAACACTGGACGAGATTGCCGCGGGTGACGAGATGTTTGCCCGGGTTCTGGAAAGCCAGCGTGAATGGATGCAGATCCATGGTGTATGGCACGACAAGGGCCACCTGCCACGTTCTTACTACGGCGGTATTGCCGAGTAAGCACTGGGCAGCCATAAGCGGCCCTCGGCCGCTGCAACTGCAAGCCGGGCGTCCCGAGAGGGTCGTCCGGCTTAACCGTTGGATTCAATGTCAGCAGTACAGGGTCTGTGTGCGAACAGGCCAGGAGACCTCACATGTCGGAACAGAATCATAACAGGCCGTCAGAGGCACGGACGGCTGAAGAAATGGTTCAGGCAATTGTTCCCGGGGCTGTGGAAGCCCGGCAGGAGTTGCCGACCAATATTATTTCCCGTCCGGTCGATGCCGCGCTTCGATTTATCGGACAGTTGGCCGCCTGGCTTTGGGTGGCCACCATCGCTGTGATCACCATCAATGTGGTTGACCGGTTTATCTTCGGCCGCGGTTCCGTAGCGCTGGAAGAGTTGTCCTGGCACTTTTTCGGTGCGGCCATGCTGCTGTCACTGAGCTATGCGGTAGTAACCGATGACCATGTGCGGGTCGATTTCCTGCGCGAGCGATTCAGCCTGAAAACGCGCAGTTGGATCGATCTGCTCGGTATTCTGCTGTTGGCTCTGCCGGTCTTCTTCATTATTACCGAAGAGACCATTTCCTATGCCTACCGCTCTTTTATTTCGGGTGAGCGCTCCCAGTCCGCCAGCGGGCTGCGCCACCGATTTGTGCTCAAAAGTGTGATGCCGATTGCATTCTCACTGCTCATGATAGCGCTGGCATCCAGGGTGCTGCGTTGCTCTTCCTATTTGTTCAATTTTCCCAGGGCTATTTGGCCCGATGACGATGGTCCGAGCGGACCGAACGATCAGACGAAAGCCGGTGATCAACATAATGCCGGGGAGTCTCTGTCTAACCGATCGGAAGGAGCTTGATCATGGCCCTGGAAACACTGCTTGTATTACTGATGTTCTGCACCTTCATGGTGACCTTGCTGATTGGTTTTCCGGTGGCCTGGTCACTGGCCGGCATTGGCCTGCTGTTCGCCATTATCGGTCACATTCTGGTGGATACCTTCAATGCCGACCTCTGGTTCAACTGGCGCGGCTCCATGGGCGTGCTGGATCGCCGTATCTGGGGTGTGGTGGCCAATGAACTGATGGTGGCGCTGCCCATGTTCATCTTCATGGGCATCATGCTCGACAAGTCGGGTATTGCCGAAAAGCTGATGAGCAGTCTGGTCAAGTTGTTCGGTGGGCTGCGCGGTGGTTATGCCATCACTGTGGTCATCGTGGGCGTCATGCTGGCCGCCTCCACCGGCATTATCGGTGCCTCGGTGGTGCTGCTGGGCATGTTGTCCATCGGGCCCATGCTGAAAGCCAAATATGACAAGTCGCTGGCGGTTGGTACCGCCTGCTCAGTAGGCACCCTGGGCATCCTGGTGCCCCCGAGCATTATGCTGGTCCTGATGGCTGACCGGCTGGGCACGCCCGCAGCGTCTGTTGGTCGTCTGTTCATGGGTGCGGTGATTCCCGGCCTGATGCTGGCGACCATGTACATCCTGTACATCGTGATTGCGGCGCGACTGAAGCCGGATCTGGCACCGGCACCGGTCGATCGGGAGCCGGTAACCCTGCGTACTCTGCTGGACGTGCTATTGGCGGTAGTGCCGCCTCTGGCGTTGATTGTATTGGTGCTCGGGTCGATCTTTACCGGTGTGGCGACCACGACCGAGGCATCCGGTATCGGTGCATTGGGCGCAACCTTGCTGGCACTCCTATACGGCCGACTGAATCTGACCAACGTCAAGGAAGCGCTTTATCAGACCAGCCGGACGACGGCCTTTATTTTCGGTATCTTCATCGGAGCGACGATTTATGCAGCCGTGCTGCGCAGTCTGGGTGGCGATGATGTCATTCGCGATGCCATTCTGTCACTGCCGTTCGAGACGACCGGGATTGTGCTGACCATTCTGTTGCTGACTTTCCTGCTGGGTTTCTTCCTCGACTGGGTAGAAATCACGCTGATTGTGTTGCCTCTGGTGGCGCCAGTAGTGCTGAGCCTGGGGGTCGACCCGGTCTGGTTTGCAATCCTGTTCGCAGTCTGTCTGCAGACATCCTTCCTGACGCCGCCCGTAGGCTTTGCGCTCTTTTACATCAAGGGCGTCTGTCCACCCGGGATTGTGACCACGGATATCTACAAGGGCGTGGCGCCCTATATCGTGCTCCAGTTGATCGCGCTGATGCTGATTTTCTGGTACGAACCGCTGGCCACCTGGCTGCCCAGCGAAGTCTACCGGCGATAGGAGACGGTAATGGCAAAGCTGTATCCGGCCAAACCGGAGAAGGTGTACTTTTTCGGCACCTGTCTTATCGACATGTTCTACCCGGAGGCCGGCATGGCCGGCATCCGGTTGCTGGAGCGTGAAGGCATCGAGGTGATCTATCCGCAGGGTCAGACCTGTTGCGGACAGCCTGCCTACACGTCGGGCTACCATGATCAGTCGCGGCAGGTGGCCGAGGCCCAGCTTGACCTGTTCCCCGGTGACTGGCCCATCGTGGTGCCTTCCGGTTCCTGTGGCGGCATGATGCGCGAGCACTATCCGTCACTGTTTGCCGGCACCGCTCAAGCCGAACAGGCGCTTGCCGTATCGGGGCGGGTCTGGGAGCTTACCGACTTCCTGCTGCATGTATGCCACATAAAGCTGCAGGATCTGGGCGAGCCCATACGGGTGACGCTGCACACCTCCTGCTCGGCCCGTCGCGAAATGCGGGTAGCTGATGCCGGGCCGGCATTGCTGCGTCAGCTCGACAAGGTAGAACTGGTCGAGCCGGAACGGGCCACTGAGTGCTGTGGCTTTGGCGGCACCTTTGCCGTGCGCCATGAGCAGGTCTCGGCCGCTATGGTGAGTGACAAGGTCAAGGCTCTCGCTGCGACCGGCGCGCGGCAGTTTGCCACCACCGATTGCGGCTGCCTGATGAACATCAATGGCCATGCAGAGAAGGAAAAACAGTCACTGTCCGGTGAGCACATTGCCAGCTTCCTCTGGCACCGCACGCATGCTGAGCCGGAGAAGTCCCAATGACAGTTGATCAGACTTTCCACACCAGAGCCCGTGAGTCACTGGCCAACCCTCAGATTCGGGCCAATTTTCGCAATGCCATGGACGGGCTGATGAACAAACGCACGGCGGCATTCCAGGGCTGGGAACTGGAAGAATTGCGGACGCTGGGGGCCGCGGTGCGCCAGCAGGCACTGAGCCGCCTGCCGGATCTGCTGGAACAACTGGAAGCCAGCTGCGAGCGCAACGGCATTCGGGTGCACTGGGCAACCGATGGCGATGAAGCCTGTCGTGTGATCACTGAACTGTGTCAGCAGCACCAGGCGCGCCATGTGATCAAGGGCAAGTCGATGGTGTCGGAGGAGATGGAGCTGAACCATCACCTGGAAGAAGCCGGCATCGAGGCACTGGAGTCAGACCTGGGCGAATACATCGTGCAGCTGGCCGAGGAAACGCCATCGCACATCATCATGCCGGCGATTCACAAGAATACCGGTGAGATCTCCGATCTGATGCATGCAAAGACCGGCACCGAGCCGCGCCGGGATGTGCCCTATCTGACCAACGCCGCCCGCCAGCAATTGCGGGAAAAATTCATGCAGGCGGATGTCGGTATATCCGGGGTCAATTTTGCCGTCGCCGATACCGGTACGCTGTGTCTGGTAGAGAATGAAGGCAACGGTCGCCTGACCACCACAGTGCCACCAGTGCATATCGCCGTGACCGGAATCGAGAAAGTCGTTGGCAGCCTGGAAGACGTGGCGCCTTTGCTGGCGCTGCTGACCCGATCGGCAACCGGGCAGCACATCACCACCTATTTCAACATGATCTCCGGCCCCCGACCGGAGGGCCATCTCGATGGCCCACGTGAAGTGCATCTGGTACTGGTCGACAATGGCCGTTCGGAGATATGGCAGGACGATGAGTTGCTGGAGACGCTGCGTTGCATCCGCTGCGGTGCCTGCATGAACCATTGCCCGGTCTATACCCGGGTGGGTGGCCATGCCTATGGCACCACCTATCCAGGCCCGATTGGCAAGATACTGATGCCCCACCTCCAGGGGCTGGAAAAAACGCAGGACCTGCCTTCGGCCTCGTCACTCTGCGGTGCCTGCGGCGAAGTCTGCCCGGTGAAGATCCCCATCCCCCAGTTGCTGGTGCGCCTGCGCCGGGAAGCTGTGGATGGGGACCGATTGCATCCCTCGGTGGTGCGCGGCCATGGCGTCAAACGCCGCCGCCTGGAAGCGTTGATTTGGCGGCTCTGGGCCTGGGGACACAGTCGTCCGGCGCTGTATCGGATGGGGCTTTCGGTCGCCAACCGACTGCGCTTTTTGCAGCCACGGAAGCTGGGCGCCTGGACGCGGCACAGAACAGCGCCCGTGCTGGCCGGGAAGAGCCTGCATGCCCGCATGGCGCGGCGCAATGGAGGTGATGCATGAGTGCCCGTGAACAGATCCTGGGTCGTTTGCGTCAGCGCAAGGCAGCCGTGCCCGAGTCCGAACCACCCGATTTTTCTGTGCTGACCCGGCGTCAGTGGTCGGCGGAGGAGAAGCTCGACCTGTTTCAGCAACAGATCGAATCCGTGCACGGCGAGGTGCTGCGTGTGCCGCGCGAAGACTGGCTTACCCCGCTGGTCGGGTGGCTGCTGCAGCGGGAAGTCAAGACGCTGCTGGCGCCGCGTCAGCATGAAGTGGGTCAGACACTGCGTGCTGGCTGGGCCGCCGCAGCGGGCAACCTGGGGCCGGAACTGAAGGATTATGACCAGCCCATCGAGGCGTGGAAACCAACCCTTTTCAGTGAAGTGGATGCGGCCCTGACGTCCACCCTGGGTGGTATCGCCGAAACCGGCAGCCTGATTCTCTGGCCGGATGCCGATCAACCCCGGTTGATGAGCCTGGTGCCGCCCATCCATATCGCGGTACTGGACGCCGACCGAATTTACAGCAATTGGCTGGACGTTCTGCGCGACCAGGACTGGGCCCGGTCCATGCCGGCCAATGCCCTGCTGGTTTCCGGGCCGTCGAAAACCGCAGATATTGAACAGACACTGGCCTATGGGGTACATGGGCCAGCTGAACTTCTCGTTCTGGTGCGCCAATAACTATAACCAGTCCAGACAGCAAGAGGTGAGCATCATGAGCAACCAGGCGATGCATCAGAAAACCACCTCATGGAAGACAGGTGGCCTGCGCGGATTGTTTGACCGCATGCGCGGACGCGAGGAAAAAGACGCGCCAGCCGTGACCGACGTTTCACCGGAGGTGGCGGTCGACCGCCTCCCCCATGACCAGTTGAAACAGCGCCATGTGGGGCTTGTTGACCATCTGCGCACCACATTGGGCTATCTGCGGGTGCACAGTGTGCGGGTGGCTGTCGAGTCCGCCCGACTGCGCAAGGTGACCCTGCAGGCGCACGCCAGCGCAGATCGGCAGGAGGAATTTTCCGAGCTGATTGTCGCCAGCAGCGGTGAAACCAGCACGGCACTGGATGATATCGCCCAGCGGACGGCCACCATTTCCGAGTTGAACTCGCGCAACATGGACACGGTGCGCGACAGCAATCAGTCGCTTAACCAGGTCGCAGAGCGGATCGGCACCACGACAACGCTGATTGACGACTTCAAGGAGACCGTCACCGGTCTGAACGACAGCTCCACGCGTATCCGTGACATACTGGATCTGGTCGAAGGATTTTCCAGTCGCACCAACCTGCTGGCGCTCAATGCGGCCATCGAGGCGGCCCGAGCCGGAGAGCATGGACGCGGTTTTGCTGTAGTCGCCGAAGAGGTGCGCGATCTGGCCGAGAAGGTGGCTGGCGCCACCAAGGACATAGCGGACATTATCGACGCCATGGCACAACAGGTACAGCAGACAGAAAAGGGTACCGCCGATCTGCTTGATCACAACGCCGAGACGCGTCAACAGGTCACTGAGGCGGCCGAGCAGTTTGCACAGATGGTGCAGGGTCTTGAAACCACGCACGATGACCTGTTGGCCATCGGGTCGTCCATAGAAGAGATCAGTGTGACCAATCGAGAGATTCATCAGCGCAGCGGTGAGATCCAGAGCCTCGGGCGCAACCTGGCAGAAGAGATCCGGCAGTCGGACGACTATTCGGCCAACCTGCGCGAAGCCACCGAGGAGACACTGGGGCTGCTCGCCGACTATCGCACCGGCAGCGGCCAGTTGGAGGAAATACTGGAGCAGCGGCGCACGCTCAAGC
The DNA here is from genome assembly GCF_022565775.1 of Natronospirillum sp. Classification (GTDB taxonomy): domain Bacteria; phylum Pseudomonadota; class Gammaproteobacteria; order Pseudomonadales; family Natronospirillaceae; genus Natronospirillum. The sequence continues at coordinate 21,105 of NZ_JAIUMC010000039.1, read as the reverse complement.
AATGGTTCGAACAGGCACTGAGCCGCCTGGAAGCAGACGGAGTAACGGTTTTCGACCGGGACTACAAGCCCGTGCCCGGCACGGATCCGCAGCAATACACAACGCTGTATGTCGACGCATTCAAGGCAGCCTTCCAGCAGGCCATCGATGACAGCAAAAAATTGTTTCCGGGAACGGCCTACAGCCTCATTGTCGATATCAACGGCTATCTGGCGGTACACCATTCCGAGGTGTCGCGGCCGCCAACCGGTGACCCGGCACAGGATCTGATCTACAGTCGCGATCTGCGCAAGTACTTCAACAACGATACCGAGCAGCGGCGGGCGCGCAATACCCGGCCGTTCCTGTTGCAAACCTACATCCGGGATACCGGAGAAATACTCAATGACATATCGCTACCCCTGCACGTCAATGGTGAACACTGGGGCGCGCTTGTGATGGGGTTCGATCCGACTCTGATTCTCGAAGACAACCGCCAGACCGGGAGCTCGTCTACTCAATGAACAGGCCTCATCAACAACTGCTCAAGACTTTGCAGACCTTCATGCCGGACGAGCGCCTGATCCATGATCCGCTGCGCACCCTGGCTTATGGCACCGATGCCAGTTTTTATCGACTGATTCCGCAACTCGTAGTGCGTGTAGAAACGGAAGAAGAGGTCAGCCGAGTGCTGCAGGCCTGTCGGGAGTGGGGCACTCCGGTCACCTTCCGCGCCGCAGGCACTTCCCTGTCCGGACAGGCGGTCACCGACTCGGTGCTGATTCTGCTCGGCAATGGCTGGAATGATCATGACATTCTCGAGGACGGGCAGGCGATCAGGCTGGGGCCCGGTGTCATCGGCGCACAGGCCAATGCATGGCTGGCACCTTATGGGCGCAAGATCGGTCCTGATCCGGCCTCGATCAGCAGCTGCATGATTGGCGGAATTGCCGCCAACAATGCCTCGGGCATGTGTTGTGGCACCGCCCAGAACAGCTATCAGACGGTGCGCCATATGCGTGTCGTCATGGCTGACGGTACTCTTCTGGATACCGCCGATCCGGCCTCCCGTGCCCGCTTTGCCCGCACCCATGCCAAGCTGCTGGCGCGTCTGGCAGACCTGGGTACCCAGGTGCGTTGCAATCATGACCTGGCCGAGAAAATACGTCACAAGTACCGGCTCAAGAACACCACCGGCTACAGCCTCAATGCCCTGGTCGACTATGCCGAGCCGGTGGATATCCTGAAACACCTGCTGATCGGTTCGGAGGGCACACTCGCCTTTATCAGCGAGATCACCTACAACACCGTGCCCGATCATGCTCACAAGGCAGCGGCGCTGGTCTATTTCGAGGATATACGGGCAGCCTGTGAGGCCACGCGCGCGCTCAAGGAGCAGTCTGTACCGGTTGCCGCCGTGGAGCTGCTGGACCGCAATTCACTGCGCTCGGTCGCTGACCGGCCGGGCATGCCCCCGGAGCTGCAGCAACTGCCGGACGACGCTTGCGCCTTGCTGATTGATGTGCGCGGTGAGGACGATGCCGAAGTAGCGTCCGGCGTCCGTGCTGTTACCGAGGCCCTGGGCAGCGCCAGACTGCTGTCGCCGGTGCAGTTCACGCAGGACCCGGCAACCTATGAGCTTTACTGGAAGATCCGCAAGGGTATATTCCCGGCCATCGGCGCCCAGCGCGTGATCGGTACCACCTGCCTGATCGAAGACGTCGCTTTTCCGATGGAGCATCTGGCTGACGGTGTGCTGGGCGTACAGGCGCTGCTGCAGAAGTATGGCTATCACGATGCCACCGTGCTCGGTCATGCGCTTGAAGGCAATCTGCACTTCGTTTTTCCGCAGAGCTTCGAAACCGACGCGGATGTCGAGCGCTATGATGGCCTGATGCAGGAGGTGGCGGAACTGGTCGCGGTGCGTTACGGCGGCTCGCTCAAGGCTGAGCATGGCACCGGGCGCAACATGGCGCCGTTTGTCGAGATGGAATGGGGCAGTGATGCCTATGCCCTGATGAAAACGCTGAAAAAGCTGTTTGATCCGCTCAATCTGCTCAACCCGGATGTCATCCTGTCCGACAACAAGCGCCTGCATGTGGAAAACATCAAGCCGATTCCGGCCGCCCATGAGCTGATCGACAAATGCATCGAATGCGGGTTCTGCGAGGCAGTGTGTCCGTCACGCCGCCTCAGCCTGACGCCGCGTCAGCGCATTGTACTGTGGCGTGAAATGAGCCGCCTCGACAGCACGGGTGAAGACCCGGAGCGCCTGAAGAGACTGCGCGACGACTATCAGTACCAGGGTCTGGATACCTGTGCGGCCGACGGGCTCTGTGAACTGCGCTGCCCGGTGGACATCAACACCGGCGACCTGGTACGAGCGATTCGCAGCGAGCAAAACCAGAACAAGAACGCAGCGGCACAGCAGATCAGCCTGCATTTTTCCGGCGTCACCCGCGGTATGCGAGTGGGCCTGCGCATGGCCGGATTTGGTCGTGCGCTGCTGGGCAATGGCGCTGTGGCTGCGGGAGCCGCCGTGGTCAACAAGGCCACTGGTGGTGCTGTCGGCCGCTGGTCGCCGGCCATGGGTCGTGCCGGCACCTCCGGCCAGCGTCTGCTGGCCCGCTCACAGACGATCAAGCGCAGTGGCCGACCGGCGGTGGTCTATCTGCCCGCCTGTGTGACCCGGGTGATCGGACCGGCGCCCGGCGATCCTGAGTCGCGTCCGGTGCAGGATGTATTGCTGTCGATACTCGACAAGGCCGAGTATGACGTCATCATACCACCGCTGGTGGACAGCCTTTGCTGTGGCATGCCGTTCAAGTCCAAGGGGCTGTTCGAGGTGGCGCAGGGCAAGCGGGAAGAAGCCCTCGATGCGCTGCGTCTGGCGTCGGAAAACGGTCGACTGCCGATACTTTGCGATACCAGCCCGTGCGTGCAGACACTGCTGGAGGCCCATGACTCCGGCCTTCGGATCATGGAACCCGCGTCCTTTATCTATCAGGAAGCGCTGTCCCGGCTGACGCTGAGCCCGGTTGACGAGAGGGTGGCGCTGCATGTGACCTGCTCCACCACCCGACTGGGCCAGGGTGACGCCCTGGTCGGGCTGGCGCGGGCCTGTGCCCGTGAGGCAGTGCTGCCGCCCTCGGTGACCTGTTGCGGTTTCGCCGGCGACAAGGGCTTTCAGGTGCCCGAGCTCAATGCCTCTTCGTTGCAGGACCTGGCCAGCGAGGTGAAAGGCTGTCAGCGCGGCTTCTCCAACAGCAGAACCTGCGAGATTGGCCTCAGCGAGCACTCGGGCATTCCCTACCAGTCAATACTCTATCTGGTTGATCAAGTGTCGGCACCCGGGGTTCAGAGTTCTTCGCAGCCGGCCAGTTCGTCAAGCGAAGCACAGGCCGCGCGGGTGGCGATCGACACATCCACCAGGTAATACATGGACGCGGTGCCCAGGTAGTTGCGCCCCAGGTTGTGGAAGACCATGCCCAGGGCAATGTCGCCGGCGGTAAAGTTCTCATGATGACGGGCAAAGTAGTCGGCGGCTCCGCGCAGGTCGTCATCGGTCATCAGGGCTCTGATGCGGCCGACACCGCCATGATACGCCTGCAGAAGCAACAGGCTGTACAAGGCCTCTGCCTTGTCTTCGGGCAGATGACCAAAGGTGTCCAGAAACGCCGGCTCGAGATTGCGGTGATTCTGTTCCAGCAAACGCAGGGCACAGTCTATTTGTGCCAGTCGGTGGAAGTAAAAGCGTTGCGGGATTTCGCAGTCACCCAGCGCAGCGGGCGACAATTGCATGATGCCGCGTGCGTTGGCCGACGAATGAGCGTTACGCAGCCCTCCGCTTTCGATCAGGATCTTGCCGGCCAGCGTACTCAGCACTTCCTCTGGGAGATTGATTCTGCCTTGCTCAAGACGTTCACGATAGACGATATCGACCGCCTCATGCAGGGATACCCGGTTCTCTTCACTGCCTACCTGGATGCCGTCCCAGGCCCCCCAGAAGCGGGTTTCCGGGTCTTCACCCGTGTAGCGTTCAAGCGCCGTCTGCAGGCGGGCATCCGGCTGGTCGCAGCTCAGGGCGAAAGGGTAGCCCGCCACACCATTGCGGCCCGGCACCCAGGCGTCCACCACACCTTCGGCGGCAAGAGCAGCGCGACGCTGGTTGAGCAGGCGTTGCGTGGCTGCAGTATCTTCGCCGTTCTCCAGCCAGACCAGGAAGGTGGCGCGCACATCAAACAAAATGTGGCGGTCCGGTGACTCACAGAACCCCTGCTCACTGAGTACCCAGAGGCGCAGGGTACTCAGGTTTTCATGCATGCCCTGACTGATCCAATAAGGCGTGTCGCGAATCACATCGTGCCAGCGCGGCAGCGGTGGTGGCGCAGCGATGATCGCCGCCTCGCCCGACAAGGGCGTTTCGGCCTGCACGGGAGATGCATTGGGCAGGACATTCAGACTGACGATCAGCAGCAGGCCGAAAACGGAACGAAGCATATCAATCTGCAATCCGGGCGGTTGGGTACAGCAGGCAGAGTACCGCTTTGGTGGCGCGGCTCCAGTCTCTTTGCAGTCCCTGTGCAGAACGCTATTGAATCATCAGCTTTTTGCGGCTGAAAGCCGTCAGGCCGAGGATCAGCGCCGTGGTGGTGAAAATGGCCACCACACTCATTGCCATGCCAAGACCTGGTGAGCCCTGCTCGAACTGCTTGAACACGAAGGTAGACACGGTGCTCATGCCGGCCGGGGCCACCAGCAGTGACGCCACCAGCTCCCGGGAGGCAATGGCAAATACCAGCAGCATGGCGACGATCAGGCTGGGGGCCAGAGCGGGCAGCAGCACCTTGATGAACATGCGCACGAAACCGGCGCCGGATACCCGGGCGGCCGCTTCCAGATTCTCGCTGATCTGACGGAAGCTGGCACTGGCATAGCGCACCGGATAGGGCAATAGCAGACAGGCATAGGCCAGCAATAGCATGGCGCCGGTATTGTAGATCTGGATCGGCCAGTAGCTCTGGTTCCAGGCCAGAATCAGGCCCACGGCAACCACAATGCCGGGCATGGTGTTGGGCAGCAGCGACAGGAAATCCAGCGCCTGGCTGCTCTTGCTGCGCACTCGCACCACCAGATAGCCGATCAGGGCACCCAGCACGCCGGTCAGCAAGGCCGCTCCGGTGGCCAGGCTGAGGCTGGTGGTCAGCGCCTGCAGGGCACCCCCACGATCGTCGAACAGCGCCTGGAAATGTCGGCCGGACAGGTTGGCCCAGGTCAGGCCGCCGCTCAGCGTGCCGGTGGAGGCCGTGGCCAGAGTGGCCAGAATAGGCACTCCGACAGCAATGAAGGCGGTCAGACTGAAGAACGCCAGTACCGGCCACTTCCAGGGGCCGAGTTCCAGCGGCTCCAGGCGAGCAGGCTTGCCGGTCACCGAGACGTAAGAGCGCCGGTTGACCAGCCAGTGCTGAATATAGAAAGCAGCCATGGCCACCATGACCAGCAGCAGTGACAGCACGGCAGCGCCCGGCATATCCAGTGGCCAGTCGGAAAACCGCTCGTGAATGCCGGTGACCAGTACCTTGTACCCGGCCTGCGCACCCAATGTGGCCGGCGTACCGAATTCTTCGATGGTCAGTACGAACACCAGCAGGCTGCTGGCCGCAAGGCCGGGTATGGACAACGGCAGGGTGATCTTCCACAGGGCCCGCCAGGCATTGGCACCGCAGACCCGACCCACCGCGGCATAGCGCCCGCCGACTGCAGACAGGGTGCGTGAGGCGGCAAAATACACCACCGGAAAGACATTGAGCACCATCACGAAGACAATACCCCAGAAAGAAAACAGGAAGCTGTCCGCCTGCACACCGGTGAGTTGCTGCATGTAGCCACGGGGCTGCAATGTCATCATCCAGGACAGGGCGGCGATATAGGGCGGAATCAGAAAGGGCACCAGGAAGACCACATCCCAAAGCGCTCCGCCCGGAATGCGAAACAGGGCCCGCAGGGCACCCAGCGGGAGTGCCAGGGCCAGACAGCCCAGCACGACCGCCACCCCCAGGCGCACCGTATTGCCCAGGAGATAGAGCAGTTCCGGATCATTGAGGGTCGGTACCAGCATGGCCAGCGGCCGTGCAAAGCTGCCTCGAGTGATCTCGGGGAAAATGGCCTGCAGCAGCACGTAGGTGAGCGGCAGCGCTACCAGAATCAGCAGCGCTGCCGTGGTCAGCACCATGACGGCTCGAGACAGGTCAATTGTTTTCGGGATGCTCAGTGCGCCGAGTTTCATCTTGTCGGTTACTGTCCAGAGATGCTGCGGAATTGACGCAGGATTTCGTCACGGCGGGCGGCCATGGCGTCTTCATCGACATCGATGACGGTCAGTTCATTGATGCCGGGACGCAGCCCTTCGATGTCGGTGCGGGCAGGCATCAGGTAGCGCTCGGCAACCCGCTGCTGGCCCTGCTCGGACAGCACGAAGTCGATGAACAGTTTGGCTTCGTCTTCATTCTGGGTGGTGTTCAGGATCATCATCGGACGCGGGGCGACCACGGTGCCACTCTCCGGGAAGATGACCTCAATTTCTTCACCAGCGGCCTGCTGGCCCAGCGCGATGTAGTCGACCGCACCAAATACGACGGACTTGGCACCCTGCAGCACCGGGTTCAGGGCCCGCGCGTTGGGACCGGGCACGATCATGTCATTGGCGATCAGATCACTGAACAACTGCCAGGTTTCTTCTTCACCATTGGCGGTCAGCAACCCGGTTACCAACTGGTAGGCGGTGCCGGATTGCGCCGGGTCGGGCATGGTGACTTCGTTCTGGTACACCGGATCGGTCAGGTCGGCCCACTCACGGGGCATGGGTACATCACTGTTGCGATTCCAGGCCATGGCCAGCGCGGACACGCCCTGCGCGACATAATGGGTGTCCTGCAGGAAGTCCGGTACCATTTCGGCATTCGGGGAGACATATTCGAGCAGGTCGCCCTGGGCCTTGAGGTCTACCGCCGAGTCCCAGGACGCCGAAACCACCACGTCGGCAATCGGGTTGCTGCTTTCTGCTTCAAGCCGTGCCATCACCTGGCCGGTCGTGCTCTGGAAAATATTGACCGAGATGCCGCTTTCGGCCTCGAAATCGGCAGCCAGGTTTTCGATCAGGGCAGCAGGTCCGGCGGAATAGACCGTGATGCTTTGCGCAGATACGCCGGTAGCCGCCAGGGTCATGGCAATGGCAGCGGTGACAGGCAGTTTGGAAAGTTTCATGATGTTGTCCTCTGATAGTGATGACTTGTTGTGATAAAGCGATTGTCAGTGCTGACGCTGGCGCATCGGAACCACATCGGCCTCAGGATGTGGCGCTGCCTCGGCATCGGCAGCATGGTGAATGGTCAGGGGGCGGTCGTCGGGCCCCCAGGCGCGAACATGATGCACATCGATGCGGATGCCGGTGTCGCTGTCCAGAGCCGGCGCATCGGGTACATGCAGGTTGATCATGGCCTGATTGCCGATATTGACGCGTACCGAGTGATACTCACCCTGAAAGATCACAGCCTCGACGCGCCCGGCGGTAGTATTGGCCTGTGCATGGCCAGTGAGGTGCACGGCGCGCCTCGGCAGCAGCACGGTGCACTCTTCCTGGCTGGCATCCGGACTGACCAGAGGCAGCCGGGCCTGCGAATCACTCAGCCGGAAACCGGTGTCATCGAAATGGCCGCGCAACAGGGCGCCGGCATCCAGGAAGGCCGCAATGGCCGGTGTGGCGGGTGTGTCATACAGGGCCTGCGGGCGGTCCACCTGACGCAGTTCGCCCTGTTGCAGCACAGCCACTTCATCGGCCAGCGCAAAGGCTTCATGTTGATCATGGGTAACAAAGACCGCAGCCAGAGACAGCTCATTGACCAGGCGGCGGATATCGAGGGCGAGAGATTCACGCAGACCCTTGTCCAGGTTGGATAGGGGTTCGTCCATCAGCAGCAGCTTGGGTTGAGCCACAATGGCCCGCGCCAGGGCAACCCGCTGTTGCTGGCCACCGGACAGGGTGTCCGGGGAGCGCTGACCGAAGCCGCTCAGGCCAACCGTGTCCAGAGCCCACTGGACACGAGACTGACGACTCTTGCGGTCGACCTTACGCATGCTGAGCGGGAAGCCGACATTCTCGGCGACGGTCATGTGAGGCCAAAGCGCATAATCCTGGAACACCATCCCAAGTTCGCGTGCCTCGGGTGGCAAAGCCAGGTTGGGGCCGTTCATGGCCCGCCCGCCAATGACAATGTCACCGCTGTCAGGGGGCATCAGCCCTGCAATGCAGCGCAGAAGCGTTGTTTTGCCGCAGCCGGAGGGGCCGAGCAGGGCAAGCACACGACCCGGTCTCAGTGTCAGGCTGATTCCATTCAGCGCAGTGACTTCCTGAAAGGCCTTGTGCAGGTCACGTATGACCAGAGGTTCATTGCCCTGAAGCGAATCTGTAGTCATCAGGCACCCGATCGTTGAAACGTCGGGCCAATTTACTACCGGCAGGTTGCAGTAAGATGAACGAAATATGACATAAAGATGACAGGGTGGCGGGCTACTATGCGGAGACTACCCGGTTTCGGCCGTGATGTTTACCCCGATACAGGCGCTCATCAGCGGCCTTGTAGAGCGCGGTGGCATCTTCGCCATCGTGCGGAAACACGGCCACGCCCAGAGTGGCATGGACCTGGATGGGCAGGCCCTCATAAGAGAAAGGATAGTTGGCTATTTTCTCCCGGATGGATTCGGCCAGGGCTGCAGCGACCGGCATTGACGCCTCGCGCAGGATAACGGCAAACTCTTCGCCGCCCAGGCGGGCGACAAAGTCGGACTCGCGCAGGCCGTCTGACATGCACTGGCCGAGTTGGCGCAGGATTTCGTCACCGGCATCATGCCCGCGGGTGTCATTCACCTGCTTGAATCGGTCCAGATCGAGCACGACCAGAGTAAATTCCGCCCGCCGCCGCTTGCTGTCGGCAATGACCGAGCGCAGGGTGGTCTGAAACTGCCCGCGATTGGGCAGCCCGGTCAGCGCATCGGTGGCTGCCATATACACCAGTTGGCGCTGAGTCTCCGCGCGGCCCTTTTCGTAAAAATGCATGAAAACCATCATCAGCACGGCGCTGGCGACCAGGTTCAACAGGTTGCTCAATTCGCGGAGTGACGGATCGCCATAAAGGTCCAACTGCTGTATGACCAGCACAGTCATGGTGATCAGCATGAAGGGCAGGCTGATCAGCAGCCCGGGTCTGAGGCCGAGCATCGCATAGGACAGCACCGGGATGATGTAGATCCAGACATAGTTGGTGTCGCTCCCCTCAACGGTAAGAACGGCAAGAAATACAATGACATAGAGAGCAAAAAGGAAGCCGAAGGTCCACACCATCAGATGTCGGGTGCGCGCCAGGCGTGACAGTGACAGCAGGCCCGCCACGCCACATATCAGTTGCAACACGGCAAGCAAGTAGAGTTCTTCGATAAAGTTGATGCTGGCATAGACAAACAGAATGCCGGAGGCAAGCACGAACAGCAGCCTGATCATCCTGCGGCGATGAGCATCGGCAATATTGAACTCGGCTTCGGGAAGGCTGTGCCGCCCCTCATAATCCCGCTGCATTGCTTACTCCTTGTGCGTTGTGTTCAGCCCTGCTGCCGGGCTGGTCCACCACTTTCAGTAAACTGGCTATACATCCATACCAATTGTTCCCGCGCCAGGCGCGGGCCGTTGAATTCTACCTTACGTGCCGCGCAGCGGCTTGCAAAATCTGCCGACCTGGCCAATGGCCAGCGTTCGTAATGCAACCCGTGCAACAGCGCCCCGGCGAAGGTGTCGCCGGCACCCAGGCTGCTAACGGCAGACACCTTGGGCGCCTCTATGATGGTCTGACCACTTCTGTCGACAATGATCACCCCTGCAGCACCGCGCGTAATCACGATCTGCTCGGCCAGCGGTGCAAGCTTGTCCAGCGCCTTGTCAAGTTGATCGGTCGCGCCCCAGGCAAGCGCCTCCGATTCGTTGCCGATCAGGGTGCTGACCCGGGGCGCGAACCAGTGTTTCAGAGTATCCCGCCAGGCGGTCACAATGCCGGCATCCGACAGGCTGATACAGACCGGCACACCCGCCTGATGGGCTGTCGTCAGCGCTGAGTTGACTGTATTGCGGGCCACCGGATCGGTCACCAGATAGCTTTCCAGATACAGGCTGCGCGCCCGCTGCAGTGCGTCGAGGTCCAGAAGACCGGTATCCAGTTGGGTGGTGACACCCAGATGCAGGAGCATGGTGCGTTCGGCATCCGGCGTGATCAACACCAGACAATGTCCGCTGATGCCTTCTGCAAGCGGTGCATCCGGTATCATGATGCCTTCATTGAGCAGGGTCTGCTGGTAGAACCAGCCAGCCGCATCCTGGGCCAGTTTGCTGGCAAAGTGGCACCGCGCACCCAGACGCTGGGCGGTGACCACCGAGTTGGCGGCACTGCCACCGCCGGATTGGGCAATCCAGGTAGCGCCGGCGCCGGGTGCCTGCAAAGCCGCATGCAGTATCTGGAACTGGCCATCATCGAGCAGGTAGCGCCCGCCTGCCGTGAAGCCCAGATCACGCAACAGGCCGTGAGACACTTCGTACTCGACATCCACCACAGCGTGACCCAGTGCAAAAATATCACAATCAACAGCCGGGCCTGTAATCATGTGGGGGTGTTCTCCTGCTGCTGATACCGCATAATAGCCGTGATCTTCATCAATGGCAGTCTAACTGAGCTCCTTATGCCGTACAAACCCTCCCGTTGGCGCCGAACTGGCCTGCTCCTGCTCAAACTGGGAACAGTGGGGCTGGTGTTGCTGATCGCGTTGGTGGTCTATCTGGACATCTATGTGCGCGATCGGTTCGAGCAGCACACCTGGTCTGTGCCGGCGCGCGTCTATGGAGCGCCGCTGGAGTTGCGGGCCGGCGGCGAACTGGAGATGAACGAGGTGCTTTGGTGGCTGGATCGCATGGGGTACCGGCCCGTGCCCGAGGTCAGTGGCCCGGGAGATTATCGTGTCGGAGTCAATGATATTGAGTTGTTTACCCGGTCTTACGACTTCTGGGATGGTGCGGAACCGGCGCGCCAGCTCCATCTCCAGTTCAGCCAGGAGCGGCTGACCCGCCTTGAGGACCGGCACGGGGAGCGAGTCACCAGCGCCAGACTGGCGCCACCCAACCTGGGCCATATCTCCCCCGTGCATGCCGAAGACCGCGTGATCGAGCGGCTAGCCACCATGCCACCTACCCTGGTGGCCGGGCTGGTGGCAGTGGAAGATCGCCGGTTCTTCCAGCATCGCGGTATATCACTGGTGGGCATCGGACGCGCGCTGGAGGCGAATCTGCGCTCCCAGCGGGTTACCCAGGGCGGCAGTACCCTCACCCAGCAGTTGATCAAGAACATGTTTCTGACCGCCGATCAGACGCTGTGGCGCAAGGGTATCGAGGCTATTATGGCGGTGCTGCTGGAGCTGCATGTCGACAAGGAGACCATTCTCGAAGCCTACATGAATGAGGTGTTTATCGCCCAGGACGGCAGGCGTGCGGTACATGGTTTCGGGTTGGCCGCACAGCACTTCTACGGCAGGCCACTGAATGAGCTGTCGATTGCCCAGCAGGCCATGCTGATCGGGGTGCTGCGCGGGCCTACCTTCTATTCCCCGTTGCGCAATCCGGAGCGGGCCATGGCGCGGCGCAATGTGGTGCTGGATGTGATGCATGAGCGCGGCGTCATTACGGATGATCAGCATCGGCAGGCACGTCAGGAAGGCCTGCGCCTCAATCCGCGCTCCGGCCAGGGGCCGCATGCTGCGGCGCTGGATCTGGTACGCCGGCAATTGCGGTTGTGGTATCGCGAAGAGGTGCTCAACCGGGAAGGCCTGCACATCCATACCACCATCGACATCTACGCCCAGGACCAGGCTCAGGCCGCCATGACCCGGCAGTTGCGCGACCTTGAGCAGCGCCTGAATCTGGAGCCGGAATCCGTGCAGGGGGCGCTGGTGCTGGCCGAGCGTGACTCGGGTGCCGTGCGCGCCGTGGTCGGGGGCAGGGCCAGTATTCCCGGCGGTTTCAATCGGGCTCTGGATGCGCGACGCCCGGTCGGGTCGCTGCTCAAACCGGCGCTTTATCTGGCGGCCCTGGAGCAGGGCCAGCACTGGTTGATGCCAGTTGATGACAGCCCGGTAGTCGTCGCCGGGCGGGACGGCTCCGAATGGCGTCCGACCAATTTCGACCTCAATTCCAATGGTGAGGTGCCCATGTGGGAAGCCCTCAGCATGTCCTACAACCAGGCGGCTGCCCGCTCCGGCATGGAGCTGGGGCTGGGCAACGTACTGGACAGTATCGAGCGACTGGGTTACAGCCGGGATCTGCCCGTGGTGCCCTCGGTCATTCTGGGGGCCGTGGACATGAGCCCTTATGACGTGGCGCAGATTTATCAGCCGCTGACCTCTGGGGGTTATCTGTCTCCGCTGACCAGTATTGTCGCGGTCACCGAGCCCGGCGGGCGGGTGCTGGGCCAGATCAATGTGCGTGCCGAACAGGTGGTTGATCCGGCTGCCGCACAGAGCCTGCGCAGTGCGCTGGCTCTGACTGCGCAGGCCGGAACCGGCGCCTATGCCGGCAATACGCTACCCCGGGATCTGCGTCCGGCGGGCAAGACGGGAACTTCGGACGGGCAGCGCGACAGCTGGTTTGCCGGGGAAGCCGGTCATCTGCTGGGTGTGGCCTGGCTGGGCACGGATGACAACCAATCGCTGCCCATAACCGGCAGCACCGGTGCCCTGCGCCTGTGGACGGATGTGATGGGCCGGGTCGCCCGGCCGAGCCTGGAGCCCGACCTGCTGCACTCGTCTCTGAGCTGGGTCAGTTGGGATGCGGACAGGCCGGACAGAGTCTGGCTGGGGGACTGCCGACAATATCGACTGGCCATACCCACCGAGGCCGCCAATGGCCAGGTGTCACGTCGCTGCGGCGACGGCAGCGACCAGCCCGGTGCAGGGGATGAGTCACGAGAGGAAGCCGAAGACAGTCGCTGGAACTGGCTGCGCCGCTGGTTTTAACCCGCCGCAGTCAATACACTGGGTCTATGCAGACGTTAAGGCGGTATCTCGACACGATTGAAGCGGAACTGGCGCTGGGCAGGCTGCAGGCCGAGGGCCTGAGCGCGCGCCTGGACCATGGTGGCCTGCAGAATATCAGTCATGCCATGGTCGAAGTGCTGCTGCAGGTCGACCCGGACGACATGACACAGGCGGAACACATCCTGAGTGCGATGGAAGATGGCTCACTGACGCTGGATGAGGGCTGTGATGTGGGCGACCCCGAGAACGGAGACACCTCTTCCCGTTAGACGATGGTTGAACCAACCACGTCAAACGCTGGTGTGGTTCAACAACAACGGCCGGACTCAGTGATGCGTGACGGAGCCCGCCTCACCTGCATCCGTTTCCCCGTCAAGCCAGTAGGCCGGCTTGGAGAAGGCCTGCTCGATCTGTCGTGCCAGGTCATCCGAAATATGCAGGTGACTGCCCTGTCGCAGCATGGCATTCATCACCTTGGGCTCCTTGCCGAGACAATAGGCCAGTTCTTCCGGCCCAATGGCATTTTCTTCGAGCAACTCATACACATGCGAGCGACGTGTGGTATCCAGTTGTCCCATAGCCTCACCTCCGAACAACAGTCGGAGCACCTCGCTGCAGAGTCCTGCAGGGGTGCTGACACCTTGAATATATGGACGCTGAGGCGCCAAAAGTCCAGAAAAATCCACCGGATTTGCGTGCCTGTACCATGTAAAGCCATCCGGGTGCCCGGAGGCCTCTTGTGTACCTTTGGCCGGCGAATCGTAAAGAGGCCCGGGGTGAGGGTTCTGGAGTCAGGTTCAGTTTCCCGCCGGGCATCAATCGAACCTTTTCCGAGGTGATTCTGTACAGCCACTCCATGGAGTCCGCGACGTCGATTGACCGGTCGGTGATTCAAACCTATGTTTCAAACAACTGTTTGAATCGACCTCGATTCCTTCCTGGAGAATCTATCATGCCGCAATACAAAGCCCCCGTGCAGGATATGCAATTCCTGCTCTTTGACGTCTACAACGCAGAACAGCATTACGCGCACATTGGCGCCGAAGACGCGTCACGCGACATGCTTGAAGCCATCATGGCGGAAAGTGCCCGCTTCTGTGAGCAGGTGCTGGCGCCGTTGAACCAGAGCGGCGACCAGGAAGGCTGTACCTGGACCGAAGACGGCGTTACCACCCCGAGCGGTTTCCGTGAAGCCTACCAGCAGTTTGTCGAGAACGGCTGGCCATCGCTGGCCAGCCCGGTCGAATATGGTGGCCAGGGGCTTCCCGAGTCTGTAGGGCACATCGTGTCCGAAATGTCGGGCACCGCCAACTGGGCCTGGTCCATGTATCCGGGCCTGAGCCATGGCGCGCGCAACACCATCGCACTGCACGGCACCGACGAGCAGAAGGAAACCTATCTGGGTCGACTCAGCACCGGCGAATGGACAGGCACCATGTGTCTGACCGAAGCTCATTGCGGCTCTGATCTGGGCCTGCTCAAGACCAGTGCCGACCCTCAGGAAGACGGCAGCTATCGTCTCAACGGTACCAAGATCTTCATCTCGTCCGGCGACCATGACATGGCGGAGAATATCGTGCACATCGTACTGGCGCGCCTGCCGGGTGCACCGTCAGGCACCAAGGGTATCTCGCTGTTCATAGTGCCCAAGTTCCTGCCTGACGGTACGCGCAATGCGGTCAACTGTGGCTCTCTGGAGCACAAGATGGGGATTCACGGCAACGCCACCTGCGTCATGAACTTCGACGGCGCCACTGGCTTTCTGATCGGCCCCGAAAACAAGGGCCTGAACTGCATGTTCACCTTCATGAACTTTGCTCGTATCGGAACTGCCATGCAGGGTGTGGCGTCGGCCGAGCTGTCCTATCAGGGGGCTTTGGCCTATGCCAAAGATCGACTGGCCATGCGCGCCCTGAGCGGACCGAAAAACCCGGACGGCCCGGCTGACCCGATCATTGTGCACCCGGATGTACGCCGCATGCTGCTGACCCAGAAGGCCTTTGCCGAGGGTGGTCGCGCCATGCTGTATGACCTGTCACAACAGGTCGATCTGGTGCATAACGCGACAGACGAGGCAGAGCGGCAGGTGGCAGATGATCTGCTGTCATTCCTGACACCGATCGCCAAGGCGTTTCTGACCGAAGCCGGCCTGGAGTCCGCCAATCATGGTGTGCAGGTGTTTGGCGGCCATGGCTATATTCAGGAGTGGGGCATGGAGCAGATTGTGCGTGATGCGCGCATCGCGACCCTGTATGAAGGCACTACCGGCATTCAGGCACTGGACCTGCTGGGGCGTAAAGTGTTGATGACACAGGGCAAGCTGCTGAAGTCGTTTACCAGGGTGGTGCACAAGTTCTGCAAGGCCCATGATGGCGCCAAGGGACTCAAGCCAGTGATCAAGACCCTGAATGACTATAATAAGGAATGGGGTGACATCACCACCAAGATCGGCATGAAAGCCATGATGAACAAGGAAGAGGTCGGAGGGGCTGCCTACGACTACCTGATGTACTCTGGCTACGTAACGCTGGCCTACTACTGGGCGCGGATGGCAGTCACGGCGCAGGAAAAACTGAAAGACGCGGATGACAAGGCGTTCTATCAGGCCAAGCTGGATACGGCACAGTTCTACTTTGACCGCATCCTGCCGCGGGCAGGCGCACACAAGGCGGCCATGCTGTCCGGACTGGACAACCTGATGACACCAGACCTGTAAGAAGCCTCCCTGGGGCGGAACGATAACGGAGACCATGCATGACCGACTACCAGCCTGCACTGAAAGAGGCCCACTTTCTGCTCAATGCGGTTTTTGATTTGCCCACACAATGGGCAGCCATGCCGGACCTGGGCGAAATGAGCGCTGATCTTGCTGATGCCATCCTGGAGGAAGGCGGCAAGGTCTGTGCTCAGGTGTGGGCGCCGCTCAACCGAGTGGGTGATGAGCAGGGGTGTCATTGGGAAGACGGCGAGGTCAGAACCCCAGAGGGTTTCCGTGACGCCTGGCAGGCGTTCGCCGAAGCCGGCTGGGTCGGGCTGGGGGGCAGTGTCGACTTTGGCGGTCAGGGCGCTCCAAAGGGGCTGACGGTGTTGTTCGAAGAGATGCAGTATGCGGCCAATGCCTCCCTGGCACTGTACAGCGTGCTCACCGCAGGGGCCTGTCTGGCGCTGAACAGCCATGCCAGCGACGAGCTCAAAAGCACCTATCTGCCGCCCATGTATGAAGGTCGCTGGGCGGGCACCATGTGCCTGACCGAACCGCATGCGGGTACCGACCTGGGCATGCTGCGTACTCGTGCAGAACCGGAAGGTGACGCCTTTCGTCTGACCGGTACCAAGATATTCATTACCGGCGGCGAACAGGACCTTACCGAGAACATCATTCACCTGGTGCTGGCGCGACTGCCGGATGCACCGGATGGGCCCAAGGGCATCAGCCTGTTTCTGGTACCCAAGTTTCTGCTGGATGGTGACGGCAGCCCGGGTGAGCGCAACCCGGTGCACTGTGGCTCCATTGAGCACAAGATGGGTATCAAGGGCAGCAGCACGGCCCTGCTCAACTTCGACGGGGCACTGGGTTATCTGGTGGGCGAGCCCAATGAAGGGCTCAAGTACATGTTCACCATGATGAACTATGAGCGGCTGTCTATCGGCATTCAGGGTATCGGCCATGCCGACTGGTCATTGCAGCAGTCTCTGGCCTACGCGCATGACCGTGTGCAGTCGAAAGCCGCAGACAAGGGGTTGCGCACCGGCGAGCGGGCCGACCCGATCGTGGTCCACCCTGATGTGCGCCGTATGCTGCTGACCCAGAAAGCCTGGGTTGAAGCCGGCCGAGCCTTGGCCGTTTATGTGGGCAGTCAGCTGGACTGCGCCAAGCATCACCCGGACAGCGCGGTACAGGAAAAGGCCCAGGGGCGTGTCGCACTGCTGACCCCGGTAGCCAAGGCCTTTTTCACCGACCGGGGCCTGGACGCCACGGTGCTGGGTCAGCAGGTATTTGGTGGCCATGGCTATGTCCGGGAGTGGGGCATGGAGCAGGCTGTGCGCGACACGCGCATCGCACAGATTTATGAAGGTACCAATGGCATTCAGGCGATGGACCTGATCGGGCGCAAGGTACTGATGAACAGGGGTGAGTGGCTGAAGAGCTTTGCCGATGATATCCGTGCGGATCTGGACAAGGTGCCGGCAGACTGGTCCGGTCAGGCCAGCGCTGTAGGCGCGGTGCTGGGCGCCACGGAGCAGGCTGTCAAAGGCTGGCTGGACAACAAGGACCCCAATCTGGTCGGCACTCAGGCCTACAACCTGCTGGAACTGGTCGGCTATATCGCCTATGGCTGGTTATGGTTGAAAATGGTCTCTGCAGCTGGCCAGGGAGAACTGGACAAGGCCGGTACCTCCAGGTTCTTCTTCGACTGGTTGTGGCCCCATACCGAGACCCTGCTGCGTCGCCTGGAGTGTTCCAGCCGTACAATGATGGTGCCGAAGCTGTAAGTGCCGCTCTTAATGAGCTGTTGCTATCCGGTGCCTGACGACCCCGTCAGGTGTCACTGGCACCATAGCGCTCATGCAGCCACTGCAGGCGCTCGATGATTTCGCTGCGCTCCTCGCGCAGCAGTGCCGTCATGTTTTCATTGGTGCGGAAGAAGGTCCGCACCAATATCATGTCCCGGTACTGCATGACCCGTCCCCGATAGCGCAGGCAGACGAATCCGGTGGGCGGCAGCAAGGCCAGATAGATCAAACTGCCGGCCAGACTGCGGTCGGTGAACTGCCACATCCAGAAACCGAAGACCGTATAGGTCATGGCGAACGCCAGCACACCCACGCCAAAATAGGCAAACCCTCTGACGGCCTCATCGCGGAAGCGTTGCCCCATATACAGGCTGAACAGGTAGGGCACAATGTTGTGCACCAGCCCGAACAGGGCTATTGGAGCCACCAGCAGCGCATACAGCGTCATGCGCAGGCGGATCAGGCGCTCCTTGAGGGGCTGATCAAAGCTCTGGCGCAGGTCATCGCGCAGATAGGTCTGACGCAGGTGAGCCTGGTAGCGGTCAACCCGGTTGCGCAAATCCTCCACCGCTTCCGGTTCGCTGGCATTGGCCTTCGACAATACCTGGGAGATTTCCTGTCGGCCTTTCAGGTTGCTCGATATATCCACCGGTTCGATCAGTTGCGGGCGGAACCAGGACAACATCTTCTGTCCAATGCGGCCGAGGCGACTTCTACTGCGTCGCAGCGGCCTCTTGCCCTCGGCTGACTGCTCGGCTCGCACCGAGACCTCTGTGCTGTAGACCTGCCCCAGGTCCTTGACCAGGCGCGTCAGGTTGCGATCCTCAATATGCAGGGTGAGTTCGCGTAGCTGCTGCTCCATGGCATCTGTCAGGCCACGGATGGCGACTTTCGGGTTTTCTGCATGGGCTTCCTGGAAATCGGACACACTAATGGGGTCACCAAAGCGCAACTGAACAGCCGACAGAAACAGTTCCCGGCTTTCGAAATTGAGTCCGACCGGCACGATTTTCAGCCCCAGCTTCCACTGGTTGCGTACTTCAGCGCCAAAGGCAATGCGGGCCGTTCCAGTGCGCAGCTTGGCGACCTGCATCTGCGGTGAATTGCGGCCTTCCGGAAAAATGCCCACACAGCGACCGCTTTCCATCAATTGATAAAGGCGGAGGAAGGTTTCTTCATGCTGTTCCGGTTGCAGGCCCCGTTCAATGGGGATGGCGCCCATCTTCTTGTACAGGGCAGACAATATTGGAGATTTGAACAACTCGCTCTTGGCCAGATAGTGGACAGGGCGGGGCAGTTCAGTGGCCAGCAGCACTGAATCAAGGATGGAACTGGGGTGATTGGCCGCCAGAATGACCGGGCCGTCCTCGGGCACCTTTTCCTTGTCCACCGTGCTCACTTCGACGAAATACAGTCGGGTGGCAAATTTCAACAGTTGACGCATCAACGAGTAGAGTGTCATCCAGACTCCGTACTGGTTACAGGCACGACCCGATTATACATGGTTGCGCGTGCCCTCAAAGCGGGACAGCGCAAAGCGGTGCGGATGAATTTGAACAGGGCGAGTTATTCTGGTTTAGTGCTGATAGGCTAGGTCGATTCAGGAACAGAGGACTTTAATCATGCGCATTTTATTCACCGGAGGCAGTGGTAAGGCAGGGCGTCATGCCATTGCCCACCTGGTGGCTCAGGGGCATCGCGTCACCAATGCAGATCTGGTCTCCGCCGACCTGCCAGGCGCCGACTTTCTGCAGGTCGATCTCACAGACTCCGGACAGGTGTTCAATGCTCTGTCGGCCTATGCCGATTTCGATGAACTGGAGCCCGGTACCGGTGTGCCGCGATATGATGCCGTGGTGCACTTCGCCGCAGTGCCACGCATCATGCTCAAGCCCGACAATGAAACCTTCCGCATCAACACCCTGAGTACCTACAACGTACTGGATGCTGCCACCAAACTGGGGATTCGCAAGGTGATTTTTGCCTCCTCGGAAACCACCTACGGGGTCTGCTTTGCCGATGGGGAAGCAAAGCCCCACTATATCCCTGTGGACGAAGAGCACCCGACCGTTCCGGAGGACAGCTATGCCATGTCGAAAGTGGTTAACGAGGTGACTGCCCGCTCCTTTCAGGCCCGCACCGGCATCGATATCTACGGCTTGCGTATCAACAACGTGATCGAGCCGCATGAGTATGCAGTCAACTTTCCGGCCTTCATGGAAGACCCTGCGCTGCGGCGGCGTAATATTTTTGCCTATATTGATGCCCGCGACCTTGGTCACATGGTCGACTGCTGTCTGCAGACCCATGGTCTGGGCTATCAGGTGTTCAATGTGGCCAATGATGACCTGTCGGTCGGTATATCCACTCAGGAAGTGATTGATCGCTTCTATCAGGGCGTGCCGCAAGCGCGGGCCATGGGGGAGAACGAAACCTTCTACGCCAACCGCAAGGCGCGCGAACTGGTTGGTTTCAGGCCGCAGCATTCCTGGCGGGAGGTAGTTGAGCCCTGACCTACTGCCCCATGCGGTTGGACAGGAAGTCGATGAACAGGCGGATCCTGGACGTCATGTGGCGACGACTGCTGTAAACCGCATAGAGGGGCTGCGGAGCAAGGCGGTATTGAGGCAACAGTTCACATAGTCGCCCGGCCTCAAGATCATGACTGAGCAGCCCTTCGGGCAGCAGGCCAACCCCCATACCCTGCAGCACCGCCTGATAGAGCAGGAATTCGTTGTTGCTGGACAGGACCGAAGGCATACGCAGTGTCACCTCGCCATCCGGCCCCAGCAGGCGCGCCTGCCCTTGTTTGCTCACCAGTGAGTAGGTCAGCATGTCGTGCGATCTCATATCGGCCGGCTTCTCGGGATGACCACGGCGCGTAAGGTAGTCAGGCGACGCCACCAGCCGAAAGGGCATGGCCAGTAGAGGCCGGGCAATCAGATTGGGGTTCAGCGTCTGGCTTGCGCGCAGGGCCAGGTCGAAGCCCTCTTCCACGATGTCGACAAAGCGGCCGCTGACATCGAAATCAAAAGTGACGTCCGGATAAAGCGTACGAAACTCGCTCAGCAGACCGGTGAACTCGGTATTGGCCAGCCACATTGGGGCTGTAACCCGAATTTCACCGCGAGGATTCACATGGGCGCGGGAAATCACCGCCTCCACTTCATCCAGCTCTTCCAGCACCGAGCGACAGCGTTGCAGGTAGGTTCGACCGGGCTCCGTGAGGCTGAGATGGCGGCTGTTGCGGTTGAGCAAGCGGGCGCCCAGACGGCGCTCCAGGTGCATGATGTGCTTGCTGACCATGGCCTTGGAGAGATCGAGGTGGTCCGCTGCCGCGGAAAAACCATGGTACTCCACAACGGCCTGAAACACGCGCATGCTGAGCAGTGTGTCCATAATTCATGGTTTCTCAATAGTAAACGAACTATCAATAATAGCGGTGTTGATTGACTCTGAATAGTCCTCATACTGGTCACATCCAACGTCAAT
>NZ_JAIUMC010000038.1 GCF_022565775.1 Natronospirillum sp. | reverse complement strand
TTCTGTCTTCTGTCTTCTGTCTTCTGTCTTCTGTCTTCTGTCTTCTGTCTTCTGTCTTCTGATTCCCATTGTGCCTCCGGCCACCTGCCGCTACCATACGCGGCTACCTGAAACCCCTTCGGAGCAGCACCCATGAGCATCAAGTCGGATCACTGGATTCGCCGCATGGCCGAGTCAGACAAGATGATTGAGCCGTTCGAGCACGGCCAGGTCAAGGTCAATGAGGCTGGCAATCGATTGATTTCCTATGGCACGTCAAGCTACGGCTATGACGTTCGCTGTTCTGATGAATTCAAGGTGTTCACCAATATTCATTCGGCGATCGTCGATCCCAAGGCCTTTGACGACAAGAGCTTTGTCGATATCAAGAGTGACGTCTGCATCATTCCACCCAACTCGTTTGCACTGGCCCGCACGGTGGAATATTTCCGTATTCCGCGCGATGTGCTGACCGTGTGTCTGGGCAAGTCGACCTATGCGCGCTGCGGCATCATCGTCAATGTGACACCTCTGGAGCCGGAATGGGAAGGGCATGTAACGCTGGAGTTTTCCAACACCACCAACCTGCCGGCCAAGATCTACGCCAACGAAGGCGTGGCGCAGATGCTGTTCTTCCAGTCGGATGAAGTCTGCGATGTGTCTTACAGGGACCGGCAGGGCAAGTACATGGGCCAGCGTGGCGTGACACTGCCTAAAACCTGATCGGCACAGGTGACTGCCGCTTTCCTGGCGGCAGCCCCTGATTTACCAAGCTACCAGGGCAGCACTTCACCATTGCTGTGCCAGAAGGTACCGGTAGTGTCCAGCGTCAGGCCCTCCATACGGGCGATCAGGCCGGCAGCCGATTCTTCCGGCGTGATCATGCCGCCAAAGTTGACCATGCGCGTTTTGACATACCCCGGGTGCAGCAGGGCCACCGCAACCCCTCTGGGTTTCAGATCAATGGCCAACGATTTGCCGAAGGCATTCAGCGCCGCCTTGGAGGCCCGATAGCCATAGCGGCCGCCCGAGTCATTGTCGGCGATCGATCCCATGCGACTGGTGATCAACCCGACCTTGCTGCCCTTGCCCAGATGATCCAGAAGCGCCTCAGTGACCATCAGCGGTGCATAGGCATTGACCTCCATCATGCGGCGCAGACTGTCGTACTCGATATCTCCGAGCCGGTTGTCTTCCATCATGCCGGCATTGTTGATCAGCAGGTCAAGCCGGCTGTCACCGAGAGTCGCCTTCATGCGGACCACATCACTTTCCCGGGTAACATCAATGCCCGAGATCACCTGCTTGGCCAGTTTATCCAGTTCAGGGCTGGATTCCCGACAGACACCGATGATGTCATGGCCGGACGCAGCCAGTTGCTGGCTCATGGCCAGCCCGATGCCTCGGTTGGCGCCGGTAATCAATGCAGTTGCAGCCATGTCCATATACCTCCTGTTGGATGAAATGACGGTTGTTCGTCAGTGGTCACAGCATTGTTTCCTTCCGTAACCAAGACCGTATGGTGAGTCACTCCGCCCAGATCAGCAACCAGGTTCCCGCTCCGGTCTGAGCCGAGCCCGACAGTCGCTCGACGGTATTCAGTGTGCCTTCAGTGGTGCCGACGGCCGCGTGAAGTCCGCCTCTGCTCGCCAAATCAGTGACCATGCCCGAGTCCCCGTTGTTACCCGTGACAGTGGCAATCAGCGTTCGGGTCTCAAAATCCGGACTTACGGCGATCAGACCGGTTTCGTTGCTCTGGCGGCTGCCGGCTTCCTGCCCTGCAAGTGAGAGCTGGTCCCGATCCGGGAGCTCGCTCTGGGCATTGCCACCGGCAACCAGAACATCCCCGGCACCGGTGCGGGTGATGGCGCGGACTTCAAAACTGCGCGCCTGGTTGACACCGGCTGAGGTGTACTGGAACTGACCATGTCGTGCTTCTCCCGTGGCAGGGTCCAGCTCAGCGAAGAAGCCTATTCTGCCTGATCCGAACCCGGCGCCATTGTTCCAGCGGTCAATTTGCACCAGATTGGGTCCGCGTCTCCCTGTGCCTGGTCTGGCGCGCGCCGGGTAAAACGGTTGTTGCCACCATCGCTATGGCCAGCAAACAACAGTGAATTGTTGCTGAAGGCTACGCGCTTTCCTCGCGAGTCGGCGCCCAGGCTCAAATCATCAGCGGCCGAACACCAGAGGTTGTAGGACTTCCAGGCCAGCTCGGCTGAATCATTGTCCATGTCCAGCGTGTAGGCCATGACAAAAGGGGACTGGTATGTCGAGCAGCGCTGGGCAAATCCGGTCACGAACAGGCGATTGTTGTCATTGTCGAGTGCCAGGTCTTCCCATTTCTCGTTGTAGGTACCACCGCCGATGTCGCTGGCAGGAAGTTCAAAGGTGGAGAGCAGACTGCCATCAGTACCATACAGACTGACGACACCATTGCCCGAGTCGTTGCCGAGCAAGGCGAACTGTCCACTCCGGCTCATCGCCAGTCGATACCCGGTACTGTACTGAGGCGACTGTGAAAGTTCAGGCAGGCTGGAGGCCGGGTGGTGAAAGCGGACAGATTTGGCGTCAGAGCTCAGCCCGACAAGCCCGAAATCCCCGACCGCTACCAGTTCATCGGTACCGGGATCAATGATCAAATGGTCCAGTCTGTCACCCAGTCGGGTAGCCGACACCAACTCCCGACTGTCTGCATCGACAATCAGTATTTGCCCATTGGCATTGCCGCTGGCAGACAGTAACTCAACGGTGTCGTCCGCTGGCGCGGTGGCGGAGTAGTTGCCCGCCAGAATCACCTGCTGCGAAGAGTTGATGACCACTGCGGAAGCGTTATCTTCCTGACCTTCACTGGTGTAGGTCATCATCCGTGTGTTCAGATTCCCATCAGAAAAACCGCTGTCAGACTCGGTGTAGGCATCGATGTAGTAGCTGTCTCCCGCGTCGCTTGAACTGCCCGAAGCGCCGGAGCTACCGGAGCCACTATTGGAGCCTTGAAAGGCATCAAGACAGGCGCTGAGCAAGCCCAGGGCAGTGATGGAGAGAATGATCGAAGTGACTTTCATACTGCAGTCCTCAAAGTGTTACCGAGTTCGCAAATACGCGAAACCCGTCCAAAGGTCAGTGCGCCGGCAACACGCGCAGCACAGCACCATCGCTGGCGTCAGTGAGCAGGTAGAGGGCGCCGTCCGGGCCGGTGCGCACGTCACGGTAGCGTTCACCGCGCTCGGCAAGCAGGGTACTTTGCTCGACCACTTCACCGTTGTTGAGGCGCACCCGGCGCACACTCTGGCCGGCCAGTCCGCCGACAAAGAGATCGCCCTGCCACTCCGGGAACTGGATGCCGTCGTAGCGGGTGAGGCCCGAGGGCGCCAGTGCAGGCGTCCAGGTCAGGATGGGCCGGGTCAGTCCGGGCAGATCAGTGAAGGGGGTAATGCGGGCGCCGGTATAGTCGACACCGGTGGTGATCAGCGGCCAGCCATAGTTCTGTCCGGCCCGGATGATATTGAGCTCATCGCCGCCGCGCGGGCCGTGCTCATGCGCGATGATGCGATCATTCTCGGCATCGTAGATCAGCCCCTGCGGATTGCGGTGACCCAGGGTGTAGATCTCGTCCAGGGTATCCGGATCGTTCACGAACGGGTTGTCTGCCGGCACAGTACCATCCGGATTGACGCGGACAATCTTGCCGATATGGCTGTTCCGGTTCTGTGCCTCTTCGCGGTAGCTGAAACCGTCGCCAAGCGTCAGCAACACCGTGTCATCCGGCAGTTGGGCAATGCGGCCGCCGTAGTGCACCGACCCCTCGCGCAGGGGTTCGGCGCGGAATATCACCTCAAGATCCTGCAGGTCGTTGCCATGCCACTCAGCCCGCGCCAGACAGGTAGTGTTGGCGGCCTCGGTGCCGCAGGCGTAGCTCAGGAACAGCGTGCCGCTCTGCTCGAAATCAGTCGCCAGTACAACATCTTTCAGTCCTGCCTGGGCTTTGGCATGCAGGTCGTCCGGAAGACCACCAATGGGCTCCGGGCTCAGTTCGCCGGTTGGGCTGATATGCCTGAGTCGCCCGGGCCGCTCGGTCACCAGCATGCCGCCATCGGGCAGGAAGGCCAGGGACCAGGGATGCTCCAGCCCCGGAGTCACCACCTCGACTTCATGGGGCGGTTCGGCCACTACCGTGCTGACCATGGCCAGCAAAGCGAAAGCTGCTACACGCCGGCGAACAGAGGACCGGCAGGCATCCGGCAAGGGTTCAACGAAAGCTGACATGGTCAAGTCCTCCTGACAGTGAGCCGGGGCGCCGGCGGGGTGGGGTCAGGCGGGCAAACAACCAGCCGCCCACCAGCCCCGAGGCGCTGAGCGCGAGCAGTCCGGGAAGTGTCCGGGTGGCTGCGATGAAGGCGGGCATCGGTGCCGCCCAGTTGGCAAAGGTCAATGCGGCAGCGATACCGGCTGCACCGGCCAGAGTGTAGACCAGCGTGCGCAGTCTGATCAGGGCGACTATACCCTTGGCGACCAGAAAAGCAGGCAGAAAGCTGGCGATGGCGAGCAGCGTGAACAGGGGGCCAAACCCGAGCACATCCCGCCAGGTGGTTTCAAGGCGCAGGGCCAGGGTTATATCGGCACCCTCTATCTGCCCACTGGCGGCAGCCAGTGCCGCCAGATTGAACTGAGTCTGGATGGCGGCCCCGAGAGCCCCGGTGATCGCAGCACCGAGCACCAGGGCGAAAAGGCCGCGCAGCAAACCAATGATCATTTGGATTCCCTTTGTTGCTGTATTGGTGGAGGCTCGACAACCGCCTCATCATCAACCTGAAGGCACAGGTGCCGGCATCTGGGGGCTTTCCCGATTCCAGTTTGCCGACAGAATGTTAGTGTAGTGCACCAGACCGATTGCTGAAGGAGTTTGACCATGTCTGAGACGCTGCAGGAATTCAAGTCCATATACCCGGTTCGGCTGGATGTGGATTTGCAATGGGGCGATATGGATGCGCTGTCCCATATCAACAATGTGGTCTATTTCCGCTACTTCGAGAACATTCGCATTGCCTATATGGCCCGGACATCGCTGATCGGCAACCCGGAGTACGGACCGGTTCTGGGTGCTGCCGAGGCCCGCTATCGACGGCCACTGACCTTCCCGGACCATATCCATATTGGTGCGCGTGTCGCAACCCTCCATGAATACGGCTGTGAGCAGGAGTATGGCATCTACAGTGAACAGCAGGATGCCGTGGTAACGCAGGGCAAGGCGCGTATCGTGATTGTTGATGCCCGAACAGGACGCAAGGCGCCGCTGACAGACGGGATGCGTGCTGAAATAGAGGCTTTGGAAGGAAAAACGCTGGAGATGGTCTCCTGACCGTCGACACTGATGTCCGAGGGGTGCGAGAATAACGGCAACTATCTCTGGGAATCGTCACAGAGCGCAAGCACTATGGCCAAGCTGTTATTCAGACTGAACAATGTACCGGATGATGAGGCAGACGAGGTTCGCCAACTGCTGGAAGATCATCAGTTCGATACCTATGAAACGTCGGCGGGGCGCTTCCATATATCGGTGCCCGCAATCTGGCTGAAGGACAACAGCCAATTGCCGGCCGCACGGGAGGTGCTGGCCGAGTACCAGGCCAGGCGCGCTGCTGACGCGCAAGCCCGGCATGCAGAGGCACTGGCGCGCGGTGAACAGGAGACATTTGCTCAGAGGTTCCGTACGGCGCCCATGCGCATGCTGGTCTATATGCTGGCGGGCATCGTTGTGCTTGGCCTGTCGACCATTCCCTTTCTTCACTTCATTCAGTAACCCGACCGTCGCCAGGCCGGAGGTGCCCGATGCCGAGTCAGTACGTTGCCGACACAGTTGCTCAGCTTGCGCAGTCGCCCATTCGTGCCATGACACTGCGCTGCACAGAGCTTGGCGGAGTCAATCTGGGGCAGGGCATCTGTGACACGCCACCGCCGTCCGGGCTGGTGACAGGCATTGGTCCTGCCGCCGAAGCAGGCCACAACGCCTATACACGTTATGACGGTATTGACCGCCTGCGCCGTGTACTGGCGGACAAACTGCGTGCCTACAATGGCATTGATGCCGACCCGGAGCACGAAATCATCGTGACTCAGGGCAGTACTGGTGCCTTTACGGTGGCCATGAATGCATTGCTGAACCCCGGTGACCGGGTCATTCTGCTCGAGCCTTATTACGGCTATCATCTCAATCTGCTGCGCGTCGCGGGCCTGACGCCCGTGTTTGTGCCGCTGAGCAATGAGGGGCTGCAACTGGATGCCGAGGCTCTTGAAGCTCAGGCAGCAGGCGCCAAGGCTCTGGTGCTGAATACCCCGGGGAATCCTTCCGGTCGAGTATTCACGGCCGCTGAAATGAACACGATTGCCGATATCTGCAAACGCCATGATCTGCTGTGCATCACGGACGAAATCTACGAGTATTTTCTGTTTGATGATCATCGCCATATCAGCATGGCCACTCTGCCGGGCATGCGTGAGCGCACAGTCACCATGGGAGGCTATTCCAAGACGTTCAGCATTACCGGTTGGCGTCTGGGCTATCTGACCGCCCCCAGAGCGCTGGCTGAGCCCATGGGACTGGTGAATGACCTCTACTATGTCTGTGCGCCGTCGATCGTGCAGCATGCGGTGGCAGACACCATAGATCGCCTGGACCAGACGTTTTACCAGCGCCTGGCCAGTGACCATGAAGGGCGGCGCGACCGGTTCTGCGCCGCACTGCACAAGGCTGGGCTGGAGCCCGTGATTCCCGAGGGGGCCTATTATGTGCTGGCGGATGTGAGTCGTCTGGGTTTTGACCATGCGCAGGACGCCGCCATGCATATTCTGGAGCAGGCAGGTGTTGCCGGCGTTCCGGGCAGTGCCTTCTGGCAGGGCGCAGAAGGGGAGCGCTGGATCCGGTTCTGCTTCGGCAAGGATGACCCGACACTGGATCGTGCCATTGAGCAACTGGCCATTGCCAGGCTGTAACGTCAGAGAGTGAAAACCTGTACTGCCCCAGTGCATGAAAAGGGGTTTTGGCACTATTTTGGTGCACCATGGTTCGACCGACAAGCCTTCAGGGCGCTTTGATTTACTCGGGTCCAGTTGGTGGCGTGGCCTCGCGATAAACCGGGGCGCCCCGGTAAAACCCGTTGAATTCCTTGCCGTCCCGCCAGCGCGGGAAATGGCGGCCCATGTATTCGACCATTTCCTGGCCTTCTTCCGGGTCCAACTGGCCTGATTCTACCGCTCTGATTTGTGCTGTGAGGTCCGAGACGGCGCGCTTCAGGGTCTTGGACTCGCTGCTGTACGCGTAGGTCTGCATGCGCGTAAGGAAGTTGGTATGGGCCAATGGCAGCCGCACGCCGAACTCCTGCTCGACCAGTTGTGAACATTTTCTGGCAACACGAATGATGTTGATATCCAGCAACCACTTGCGCTGTGTCATGTCGACGGTACTCCGGAAGTCGGGAACTACACTTAAGAGGTATGCCCTCAACTGCATGAGCAAGAACCGTTCCGACGTACCGTTAGCGTGAATATCAATGCAGGGATAGAGGGGAGGTGTTTAGAGCCAGGGTTTCTGGTAAATTGCGGAACCTTGGTTTGTGTCGGAGAGCTGCTTTGATGGGAATGGGTAATGTGTTGCGCCGGGCGACTGCCGGGCTTGTAGTGCTATTGCTTGCAGGGTGTGCGAGTCAAAGCCGGATTGACCCTGAAGATACAGCCGGCAGCGTGTTCATGCTGGGCATGTCGGTAGAGGGTCGCCCCGTCAATGAACTGGGCTATCACTACGTCTTCAACTTTGTGGATGCTGATGACGAGCCCGTCAGCATCACGCAGCGACCTCGCCACAGGGATCATTTCATCATTTTTGATCAACTGGCCCCGGGAGACTGGGAGCTGGTCAGCTATGCGGCACGACCGGCGCCCGGAGTCAGCAATTTCGCTGGGATACGTCTGCAGGCTCGGCCGGTCCATTTGAAGTTCACCCTGGAAGAAGATTCCGTGCACTTGTTGTCGCAGCAACTGGTCATTGAGCATGGCCGCAATTCCAGAGATGAAACCACAACATCACCGCGTATGGCGCCGCTGAATCAGCGGGTGCAGGACCGGCTGGAACGCCGCGCAATCCGCATGGGAGATCACTGGCAGTTCGATCCGGAACCGATTGGTGAGCTGGAACCGCCAGAGCGGGCTACCCGGCGCAGCTTCCTGGAGCGCTTGTTCGGCGACTAGGTGCGACCAAGAAACACTCAGCTGGACACCTTTGAGGAGGCCCGATGGCCTCCCATAGGGATTTCCCGGAGTGTCAATCAGGTTGAATGCTGTTTATTGATGACTACGCCTACTTGATTGTAGTTGGTTTGGGCCCGTTGACATACTCTAGACACACCGGGCTGGTATTCTTGTCTGGTCAAAAACTGAACGGAGTATGCTCAGCAGATGTATCGAGGAGAACTGTTCAACAGCATCAGCCATCTGGTTGGCGCAGTCGCTTCACTGGCCGGCATGGCCGCTCTGATAACTGCTGCAGCCATTGTGGCCGACACCCTGACGCTGATCAGTGTGTCGGTCTACGGTCTGACCCTGGTCTTGCTGTATACCGCCTCTACGCTGTACCACAGCTTTCGTGGTACCGCCAAAAACATCTTCAAGAAGATTGACCACTACGCCATCTACTTCCTGATCGCCGGCACCTACACACCATTTACGCTGGTGACACTCGGAGGTGCCTGGGGCTGGAGTATTTTTGGTGTGGTCTGGGGCCTCGCCATTCTGGGCATCGTCATTGAAGTGCTCCCCTTTGATCGCCGACGCATTCTGCCGGTTATCATCTACCTGCTGATGGGCTGGGTTGTCGTGGTCGCCCTTGCGCCGCTGGTGCGGTCGCTGCCTACTGCCGGACTCATATGGCTGGCCGCCGGCGGCCTGACCTACACGCTCGGTGTTATTTTCTATGCACTGGATGAGCGCATTCCGCACGGGCATGGTATCTGGCACCTGTTTGTTCTGGTGGGCAGCATCTGCCATTACATCACCATTCTCGTCTATGTCGTGCTGGCACCCAATGGTCTGGTAGAAGTGTGAACTTGCTAAGTTTTCTATCTTGTACAAGTCTGTAAATAAATCGCTACAATTGAGTTAAAATTGATCAAAACCGTCCATTATTTTGTACAGCGGGGTGGTTTGACCCGTGTAAGAAAGTCTTTTACGGTCATGCGTTCTGGAATAAGAAATAAAAAAGGAACACGTCATGACGCACTCAAGCAAGCCGCAGTTCACTTCTATAATGGCACTGGCTGCCATTGCTGGCTTCTCCGCGACGCTGGCAACTGCTCAGGAGCGCGTAGCGCCCATCGAGCTGATTACCACGACTGAATCCTATGACCCCATCCGGTACGAAGCCGCGTTCATGATCGCTGAACGGTGGCGTGAGCTGGGTTTCGAGGTCAGTGTCGCACCGACCGAATTCAGTACCGCGCTCGAACGCTTCTACGACCAGCAGGATTTTGACGCCACCATACTCGGCTGGAGTGGCCGTGTGGACCGTCTGGACCCGCAATTCTTTTTGTCCACCTTGGATTCTCGCCAGGCTGGTCTGAGCGGCAACAACCCGGGTGGATACGATAACCCCGACTATGATGATCTGCTGGACGAACAGTCACGCGAATTCGATGTGGACCGTCGCCAGCAACTGGTGCGGGACATGCAGGAACTCTACAAATCGGATATGCCACTGGTGGTACTGTTTCACCGGGATGAAGTGGTGGCTTACAACCACACCGCCTTCGATGGCTTCGAACCCATGGCGGGCGAAGGTCTCTACAGCGAATGGGGCCCGATGGAAGCAGTACCTCAAGGTGGTCGTCAGACGCTGCGCATTGGCGGGCCGCAGGAGCCGGACAACCTGAACCCACTGGATTCCACTTCGGTCTGGGGCTGGAAATGGATGCGCCTCTACTATGATCGCCTGGTGCGTTTGAGTGCCGATGTCGAGCCATTGCCCTGGGCCGCTTCCGAGGTCAATGCCATAGACGACACGACCGTTGAAGTTGTGCTGCGTGACGGCATGACCTTCCATGATGGCGAGCCGCTTACCGCCGATGACGTCGCCTTCACTTTCAACTATTACCTGGATCAGGAATACAGCTACTTTGCCTCCTACACTTCGGTGCTGGACAATGCCGAAGTGTTGGATGAGAGCACCGTACGCTTCAACCTGAACGAGCCGTCTGCGTCCTTTGCCAGCATTACACTGTCACAGTTGCCCATTCTGCCGAAGCATCATTGGGAAGATATCGAAGATGCCGCGACACTGGCGCCGGAAGACATTCCCATGGTGGGCTCCGGACCCTTCCAATTCGAGCGTTTTGATCGTGGCGAATTCATGGCCATCAGCAAGTTTGAAGATCACTTCTATGCTGACGAGATTGCCGTGGATGGCGTTGAATTCATCATCTATGCCGACATGGAAGGCGTCTACACCGGCCTTCAGACCGGCGAGATCGATATGACTGCCTGGCGCATGGAGCCTGGTCAGATCGGCCTGGCTGAAGATCAGGATCACCTGACCGTGGTCAGCGTGCCGGACTTCGGCTACTTCCACATGACCTATAACATGCGTCGCGAACCCTTTGATGACCGTGCCGTGCGCCGTGCTCTGGCAATGGCCAGCGACCGTGAACGCATGGTCGATGTGCTGCTGGAAGGTCGGGGTGAAGTCGGCAGCAGCGTGATTGCACCGGTCAATACCTTCTGGAACGAACCCTTCGTCGAGCGCCTTGATTTCGACATGGACGCTGCGCGCGCAGAGCTCGAAAACGCCGGTTATTCCTGGGATGACGACGGCTACCTGGTGCGCTGAAGCAGAGCCATCCAGCCTGTAGGGGTGGTCGGCCTTGAGGCCGTCACCCCAGTCTGAACTGGCCTCGCCTGCGGCGGGGCTTCTCTTTGTACTACCCCATCTGATCTGTTTCAGCGTCGATGCGGGTCCGTATGGTTTACGAGAATCCAGCTATGTCAGCGCGCAGAAACTATATTATCCGCCGTGTGATGCACGGTTTCCTGGCGTTGTTCATCATCGCCACCCTGTTGTTTTTCCTGTTTCGTCTGGGTCTGCCAGACCCGACCGCCGCCCTGATTACCGAGGGCCTGACGCCAGCCGAGCGAGAACAGATCCGCGCCCGTTTCGGGCTTGAAAGACCCCTCTGGGAGCAGTATCTGATCTATCTGGGCAATATCGTTCAGGGTGATTTCGGCTTCTCCTTTCATTACCGGGCACCGGTCGCAGACATTATCTGGGAGCGCTTGGGCAACACCATGGTGCTGATGCTGCCTGCCATTGCTCTCGCCTATGCCGCAGGCGTACCTTTGGGTGCCTGGCTCTCCTGGCGGCGTGGGTCGCGCACCGACACATCGGGTATCTTTGTGGGCCTGATGTTCCGTTCGGCACCGATGTTCTGGACCGGCATGATCGCCATCCTGTTCTTTGGTATCTACCTCGGCTGGTTGCCCACCAGTGGCATGCGCACGCTGCCCTACGAGGCCAGTGGATTCTGGGACAAGATCTTCACGCTGGACTTTCTGCACCACTTGATTCTTCCGGCACTGGTGGTGGCCCTTTACTATCTCGGCTCCCCCATGCTGATCATGCGCAACACCATGCTGGAGGTGTATGGCGAAGACTTCGTCGAGATGGCAAGGGCTAAGGGCCTGCCGGAGCGACGCATTCTCTACAACCATGCAGCCCGCAATGCGTTGTTGCCGGTGGTGACGCAGTTGGCGGTCACCATTGGCTTGGCAGCAGGGGGGCAGGTAGTGGTTGAGGTGGTGTTTTCCTGGCCGGGTCTGGGGCGCGAAATACTGAATGCCGTGCGTACCTCCGACTTTCCTCTGGCGCAGGCCAGCTTCCTGGTGATGGCCGCCTTTGTAATCACGCTGAATCTGCTGGTGGACATGCTGTATACACTGCTGGATCCAAGGGTGAGCTTCAAATGAGATCATCAATACTGAAAAGTGCTGCCGAGCCAGCGCGTGCCATCATCAGTGATCGCATTGCCCTGACCGGTTTTATCGTTCTTGCGGCCATTATCGCCATGGCCATGTTTGCCCCCCTGCTGGCTACCCATGAACCGCTCCACATCAATGAGCTGGAAGAGGGTACTCTGATGCAGCGCACCCACACCGATGATGGGTCGGTGCGCTGGGTGTTGTCTGATCCTCTCGGTGACCTGACCGTTTATGATGCGGCCTGGCAGGATGGAGTCGGAATCGCGGTGGCCCGTGGCGGAAGCGTTTACCGTTATCATGGCCAGTGGGCGCCTCTGGACTCTCCGTTCAGCGAGTCACTGCGGGCAGTTTCAGTCAGCACGGAAGGGAGAGCCCTGATTGTCGGTGACGGCGGTACTCTGGCGCTTTATGACGACGTTACCGGTGGTTGGCAGCAGATCGACGCTCCCGGGGCCGTTGACCTCCACGCCGTGGCCTGGTCAGACAACGACACGGCCTGGGTGGTGGGTGAAGAGGAAACCATCTGGCGGCTGGACCTGAGCACAGAGAATGTGAGTATCGAGGTGCTGCAGAGCCCAGTGAATCGAGGACTGGACCTGAATGGTGTTGCCTTTGACGGCGATGGCTCCGGACTGGTCATCGGTGAGCGCGGGGTGGTGCTGGAGTTCGATCCGGCTGCCGACAGCCTGAGCCTGCTGCGACTGTCCACCAATCGCACCCTTAACGATATTCATCTGACGCCAGAGGGTGTGGGCCTGATTGTAGGTGAACGCGGTACTCTGTTGGCACGAGAGGCTGCTGATGCCGACTGGGTGGTCGAGGATGCACCGGATTCTCGCGCCATCCGGGCGGGCTGGATCGGCAGCGAGGGCGAAGCCATCGCAGTTGCCCGAAATGGCATCATACTCGAACGCCATGACGATGGATGGCAGTTGGTGGCAACAGAAGGTGCCCGCCATCTGCGGACGCTGATGGTCACCGAAGACCACTATTATGCTCTGGGCTCGGATCGCTTCGTGAACCGTCTTTCACCGCCGACTTCCGAGCATTGGTTCGGTACCGACCATCTGGGCCGAGACCTCTACAGTCAGAATGTCTATGGCTCTCGCATCGCGTTGCTGGTGGGCTTTCTCGGGGCGGCACTGGTAGTCCTGATCGGGGCCAATGTCGGTCTGATAGCGGGTTATTTCCGTGGCCGTACCGAAACCGTATTGATGCGCACCGTCGATGTGATGTATGGCATACCCTTCGAACCTTTCGCGCTGATCCTGGTGTTGCTGTTCGAGCCCAGTCTGCTGGTGGTCATTCTAGCCGTGTCGTTGCTGACCTGGCGAACTGTAGCCCGCCTGATTCGCTCTCAGGTGCTGTCGCTGCGCGAGCGCCCCTTTGTCAAAGCCGCCCGAGTGGCCGGCGCCTCGGATTTGCGCATCATGTATGTGCATATTTTTCCCAATGTCATGCCACTGGTATTTCTCGAATTGGCGATCATTGTGGGTGTATCCATTATTGCCGAGGCAACCCTGTCGTTCCTGGGGCTGGGTCCACCGCAGTCTATCTCCTGGGGCGGCATCCTGCACAATGCCCGCCTGTCCGGTGCCTGGCGTGATGCCTGGTGGTGGAATTTGCCACCGGGGATTTTCATCATGATCACGGTCTTGTCCGTATTCTTCATTTCCAGATCACTGGAGTTGGTGGCCAATCCGAGACTGAGGGCGCGTCGATGAGTACAGATACCATGTTGTCAGTTGAAGATCTGGCCATTCACTATGCGACGGGCTCAGGGCCGGTGCAGGCAGTGGATGGTGTCAGTTTCGACATCAAGCCCGGCGAGGCGCTGGGCCTGGTGGGCGAGTCAGGCTGTGGGAAGACCACCGCTGCCAAATCCATGTTGCGTCTTTTGCCACCCAATGGCGAAACACCGCGTGGAAGCATCGACTTTCAGGGTCGCAATCTGCTCGATCTGGACGAGGAGGGTATGCGTCGGGTGCGCTGGAAGGATATAGCCTGGATTTCCCAGGCGGCCATGAATGCGCTGGACCCGGTGTACAAGGTGGGTGACCAGATTGTCGAAGCCATGCAAGCGCATATTTCCATCAGTAAGGCGGCGGCGTGGGCGCATGGAGAGGAGCTGTTTCGGCAGGTGGGGATCGACCCGGATCGGCTGAGTGCCTACCCACATGAAATGAGCGGTGGCATGAAGCAACGCGCGGTGATTGCCATGGCTCTGGCGCTGGACCCCAAGCTGATCGTGGCCGATGAACCGACCACGGCACTGGATGTGGTGACTCAGGCACAGATACTGGCGCGCCTTTCCCGCCTGCGACGGGAGCGTGGCCTGGCGCTGATGTTCATTACGCACGATATCTCCGTGGTGGTGCAGACCTGTGATCGGGTAGCGGTCATGTATGGGGGTCATATTATGGAGACTGGTCCGGTGCGGACGGTGTTCGGCGAGCCGTTTCATCCCTATACCATGGGCCTGACCAATGCCTTCCCGACGCTGGAAGGCGCTCAGCGTGAGCTGATTTCCATCCCGGGTGCACCACCCAATCTGCTCAATCCACCCGCGGGCTGTCGCTTTGCCGAGCGGTGTCCCTTTGCCACCGACCGGTGTCGCAGTGAAACGCCGGCCCTGCAGGATGTAGGGGAGGGGCGTCAGGCCGCCTGTCATTATCCGGAACGTGCCGCAGAGTTTCGAGTGCAGGCCATGCGCAACGACACCTGGCAGGTGGTGGGCGAACGTCTGGGGGAGTATGTACAGACAGGTGTGCCGCTGGAAAAAACCCAGTCCCGTGACAACCTTATGCAGGTGAACAAGCTGACCAAGGAGTTCGACGTCGATGGCGGCCTGCTGTCCTCTCTGCCCTGGCGCAAGAGTGTCGAGCGCAAGGTGCATGCAGTCGACAACATCAGCTTTGATCTGTATCAGGGTGAAGTGCTGGGGCTGGCCGGTGAGTCAGGGTCGGGCAAGACCACTACCGGCGAAATGCTGGTACGGCTGCAGGATCCAACTTCCGGAGACATCTTGTTTGACGGGCAGAACATCGCGCATATGCAGAAGGGCGAGCTGAAACAGTTCCGGCGCAGTGCGCAGATGATGTTCCAGGACCCCTATCAGACCCTGAACCCGCGCTTCACAATCTATGAGATTGTCTCCGAGCCGGTTTATATTCATAAGCTGGAACAGGACGAGGACGCAGTGCAAAAGCGGGTCCGGCTGGCTCTGGAACGGGCCGGGCTGAAACCGGCAGAGACCTATTGGGAACGCTATCCGCATGAGCTGTCTGGTGGTCAGCGCCAGCGTGTCGCCATTGCCCGCGCGATTGTTACAGAGCCGCGCTTTATCGTTGCCGACGAGCCGGTATCCATGCTGGATGTCTCCATCCGTGCCGGTGTGCTCAATCTGATGCGGCGCTTCCGGGATGAAATGGGGATCTCTTTCGTGTATGTCAGTCACGACTTGCCAACCATAAGCTATGTGACGGACCGAACAGCGATCATGTATCTGGGTCAGATTGTTGAAATCGGGCCGACCGAAGCCATTGTTCGCGAGCGCAAGCATCCTTATACGCAGTTGCTGATGGATGCGAGCCCGGAGCCGGATCCCTCTGTGGTCAAACCACCCCTGGAGAGTGCCGGTGAGATTCCAAGTGCTGTAGAGCCGCCGAACGGTTGTCATTTCCATACCCGCTGTCCCCATGCCATGGCCCACTGTGGTTGGGAAGGTAGGGATGTACTGACGGCACTGTCCGAATGGAGAATTGCCGGTCACAACATAACGGCTCTGGGACCGGCCAAGGTAGATGGTCTGGACGTGGTGTTCAAACCGGCCGATGACGCTGGTGTCGAGGCCATGCAGGAAGAAGTGACTGCCATCATGCGTGCGCGTCATGAGTCTCTGGTGCAGGCGGCAGACTTTGTGCCGGAAGCAGGCACGCTGCGTATTCGGTTCCAGCACATCGATTCGCCCCAGCATCGACTGCTGGCCACTGATCATTCAGTAGCCTGCTACCTGTACGACTGATCACCACAATTCTTCTCGGTCGAGGGCGCCACCTGCAATAGGTGGGCAGCCCTCTTGTTTTGTGGCCCAATCTGCATGATAGTCAGCATTATTCCCGTTGCTCCTGAGGATGCGCGTCATGTGTCAATCTCCTGTTCGCCGATATGTCGATCCTGTATCTGGCCGCCTGACTCGGCGTAGTCTGGTCAAGGGGCTGACTCTGGGGTCTCTAGGCCTCGCGGCGCCGGTATGGCTCACCGGTTGCGCGGTTGACCCGGTAAGTGGCCGGCCCGGCCTGATGCTGTTGTCGCGGGAGGACGAAATTCGCATAGATCAGCAGCAGTCGCCGCATCAGATTTCTGCGGACTATGGGGTGGCACCCTACAGCCAGCTCAACCGCTATGTCAGCGAACTGGGTCAGGAGATTGCCCGAGTTTCACATCGGCCTGATATGCCTTACAGCTTTCAGGTGGTGAATGCCAACTATATCAACGCCTATGCCTTCCCTGGAGGGACCATCGGGCTGACGCGCGGCATCATGCTGGAAATGCAGGATGAAGCCGAACTGGCTGCACTGCTTGGTCATGAGGTCACCCATGTCACAGCGCGTCATGCGGGTCGTCGGGTGTCACAGGGCATGCTGGCTCAGGTGGCTGTGGGCACCGCGGTCGCCGGGGCTGGAGAGACGCCCGTGGCTGGCGTGGTCGGTGCCGTGGGGCAGATTGGCGCCGGCGCTTTGCTGGCCCGCTACAGCCGAGGCAATGAGCGTGATGCCGACAGTCTGGGCATGGACTATATCGCTGAAGCGGGCCATAACCCCGAGGGTATGATTGGGTTGACCCGCATGCTGACGTCGCTCAATGACCGCAAACCCAATGCCATCGAGGTGATGTTCGCCAGTCATCCTACCGGCGAAGAACGTATGGAAAATGCCCGGTCGCGGGCCGGCAATTTCAATCGCAGTCAGCGTGAGCGCAGTCTGCATCGGGAACGCTACCAGGACATGATGGCACCGTTGCAGGTAATGCGTCCGGCCATCGAGGCCATGCAGGAGGGTGAACGGCTACTGGCTCGGGGCGAGCCCGATGCCGCTGAAGCAGAACTGCAGCGCGCGCTGACACAGGCCCCAGAGGATTACACCGGCCTCATGCTGATGGGCAAATTGCAGATGTCGCGCGAACGCTTCGGCAGGGCGCTGGGGTACTTCAATGAAGCCGAGAGCGCACTGCCTGGCGAAGGGCAGGCAGTGCAGTATCAGGGGCTGGCCCATCTGGTTCAGGAGCAATATGGCCGGGCTCTGGAGCGCTTCGAAACCTATGAAACCTTGTTGCCCGGCAACCCGGGCACTGATTTTCTGGCCGGTTATTGTCATGAAAACATGGCTGACCGGCCGCAGGCAGCGGATCGCTACCAGCGCTTTCTGTCACAGGTACAAAGTGGTCCCCAGGCCGAACATGCTTATCAAAGACTGGTCGAGTGGGGTTACGTCTGAGTAGTGATATTTCGATTGCAGTTGCGCTGAGCCTGGTGGCTTTTGGCGGTGCTGCGGGTGGTGTCGCCAGGTTCACGATTGACCGCTGGGTGATGGCCAGATCAAGCGTTGACTTCCCTTTGGGCACACTGCTTGTCAATGTCAGCGGCGCTTTGCTGATCGGCTTTCTGGCCGGCCTTTGGTGGCAGCCCGATACAGGGCTGGCGGCTGGGGTTCAGGGCTACTGGCTGTTGCTGGCGCTCGGGGTTCTGGGCAGCTATACCACGGTTTCCTCATTCAGCCTGCAAGCGATGACCCTTTTGCAGGAGCGGCGCATACGCGCGGCATTGCTCTATATCGGGCTATCGTTTCTGCTGACCCTGTGTGCCGCCTTGATCGGACTGTGGACGGGTTTTACTGCGTTGGGGGTGGCGGCTGATGGCTGATTGGCGTTTGCTGGTAGCAGTCGCTATGGGCAGTGCCATCGGGGCGATGCTCCGCTTTTCCCTGTCTCTTTGGCTAGTCCCTGACCCAGTCACACAGTTGCCCTGGAGCACTTTGACAGTCAATGTTCTGGGCTCTGCGCTGATCGGCTTTTACGCCGTCGCGACCGAACCGGAGGGATACTGGTCGGTGAGTCCGGTATTTCGGGTCTTTGTGGTGGCCGGATTCTGTGGGGGCTTCACGACCTTTTCTTTCTTCAGTCTGGAAATGATACAGATGTTGCTGCAGGGCTCGGTGACGCTGGCATTGGTATATGCCGTACTGTCGTTGCTGCTGTGGCTGGCTGCTGGAGCACTGGGCATTTTCGTCGGCTCCAGACTCAACGAGCGAACACAAAAAAGCCGGTAGAGGCACTACCGGCTTTCTGATTTTTACCAAGGCCTCCTCGCGGAGGCGTCGACGTTACAGCAGGATGCGCCGCAGGTCCTGCAGGGCCTCGCACAGGTAGGTGGTAAAGCGAGCTGCATCGGCCCCGTTGACTGCCCGGTGGTCATAGGATAGTGACAGCGGAGTGAAGGTGCGTGGCTCGAAGCTCTGACCATTCCAGTGCGGTTTCACCTGATTCTTCGAGACTCCGAGAATTGCCACCTCGGGAGCATTGACGATCGGCGTGAATGCCGTACCGCCGAGACCACCCAAGCTGGAAATGGTGAAACAGCCACCTTGCATCTCGTTGCTCTTGACCTTGCCCTGACGGCCTCGCTGGGCAAAGTCGATGATTTCTTCTGCAATCTGCCAGATGGACTTCTTGTCCGCATCCCGGATTACCGGCACGATCAGGCCATTCGGAGTATCCACGGCCAGTCCGATATGAACGTAGTGCTTCTGCACCAGATGGGTACCATCGGCCTTCAGCGACACATTGAACTGCGGGAATTCGTGCAGCGCCGCGGCACAAGCCTTGACCAGAAACGCCAGTGGCGAAATCTTCACGCCCCGCTTCTCCATTTCCGGCTTCAGTGACTGGCGGAAGGCTTCCAAATCGGTTACATCGGCCTCGTCGAACTGGGTCACATGCGGGATGTTCAACCAGTTGCGGGCCATGTTGGCAGCCGTGAGCTGCTGAATGCGGCTCATTTCCTTTTCTTCGATGGTACCGAACTTGCTGAAGTCCTGATCCGGGACGGCAGGTATGCCGGCGCCACCAGTGACTCTCTCCGGCTGGCGAATCTTTTTCTTCACGAAGGCGGCAACATCATCTTTGACAATTCGTTCACGGGGGCCGGAGCCGGCAACCAGGGCCAGATCGACGCCGAATTCACGGGCCAGCTTGCGCACTGCCGGGCCGGCATGCACAGGCTTGGATGGCCGTACGATTTCGTCATCGTCCCCACTGACGATGGTCGGCGTCTGATAGCCAGTGTCACTGGCCTTTGGTGCCGGAGCCTTGCTGGCGGGTGTGGGTGGTTCCGATTTGGGTTGGGGTGCCGGTGAACTGGCCGCACCAGCGACTTTCAGTTCAATCAGCAGATCGCCTTCCTTCACCTCGGTGCCCACTTCGACCTTGACCGAAACCACTTCGCCGCTCTTGGGCGAGGGCACTTCCATGGAGGCCTTGTCGCTTTCCAACGTCACAATCGGATCGTCTTCGTTCAGGGTGTCGCCCGGTTTGACGTGCACTTCAATGATGTCCACCGAGCCGTCGGTACCGATATCCGGTACCTTGATGGATTCCACGCTGCCTTCATCTGTGCCGGTGTCGCTGTCCGAGGTGCTCTCGGCGGTGGGTGCCGATTCGACAGCTTCGCTGTTGTCGGCGCCACCAGCGGCCTTGATTTCGATCAGCAGGTCACCTTCCTTGACCTGGTCGCCTTCCTGCACCTTGACCGAAACCACTTCGCCGGCCTCGGTGGCGGGGACTTCCATGGAGGCCTTGTCGCTTTCCAGCGTGACGATGGGGTCGTCGGCCTTCAGCATGTCACCCGGTTTGACGTGTACTTCTATGATGTCCACCGGATCGTCGCTGCCGATATCCGGTACCTTCAGGGGCTTGACGGCAGAGCTGCCCCCGCTGCTTTTCTTTGGTGCAGGTTTCTTGCTGTCTTTTGCAGATTCTGCGGCAGGCACGTCCTCGCTGGTGCTGCCTTCCACCTCGAGATAGAGGATTTCATCGCCCTCACCGATCTCATCGCCTTCACTGACCTTGATGGTGCTGACCTTGCCGGCCATGGGTGCGGGCACGTCCATGGAGGCCTTGTCACTTTCGAGCACGATCAGGGTATCGTCCTCTGCAATCGTATCGCCCGCTTTGACGCTGACCTCGATGATGGTCACCTTGTCGCTGGTGCCAATATCGGGCACTTTGATAATTTCAGTCGCCATAAAAGCTCCTTGTCCCGCCGCCCGGCAAAGGGCGGCCGGAGAGTTATACAGTCACAGGGTTCGGCTTGCTGGGGTCAAGATCAAATTTCTTGAACGCCTTGGTCACTTCACTGGGCTTGATCACGCCTTCATCGGCCAGCGCCTTGAGGGCGGTGACAGTGACCCAGTAGCGGTCCACTTCAAAGAAGTGGCGCAGCTTCTGGCGACTGTCGCTGCGACCAAAGCCGTCGGTACCCAGCACATGGTAGGGTGCCGGTACCCAGCCCCGAATCTGGTTTGCATAGTTCTTGATGTAATCGGAAGACGCGATGACTGGGCCGGTGCGACCTTTCAGTTGCTGAGTCACATAGGCTTCCTGCGGGGCCTTTTCAGGGTTCAGCAGGTTTTCCCGATCGACCTTCAGACCATCCCGGGTCAGCTCGTTGTAACTGGTCACGGCCCACACGTCGGCGCTGACACCAAAGTCATCCTTCAGGATCTTGGCGGCGGCGCGCACCTCATTGAGAATGGAGCCGCTGCCGAGCAGTTGCACAGCCTTCTTGGCCTTGCCCACGTTGTCTTCCAGCAGGTACATGCCCCGCTTGATGCCTTCCTCGGCACCCTTGGGCATTTCCGGATGGTGGTAGTTTTCGTTCAGCGTCGTGATGTAATAGTAGACGCTCTCCTGTTCCTGAACCATGCGGCGCAGTCCGTCCTGCACGATGACGGCCACTTCATAGGAGTAGGTGGCATCATAGGTCACACAGTTGGGGATGGTGCCAGCCAGGGTGTGGCTGTGCCCGTCCTGGTGCTGCAAGCCTTCGCCGTTCAGCGTGGTGCGGCCGGAGGTGCCGCCAATCAGGAAGCCCCGCGCCTGGCTGTCACCGGCCGCCCAGGCCAGATCACCAATGCGCTGGAAACCGAACATTGAGTAGTAGATATAGAAGGGCACAAGCACGTGGTTGTTGGTGCTGTAGGACGTGGCGGCGGCAATCCATGAACTGAAGGCGCCGGCCTCGTTGATGCCTTCCTGTAGAATCTGACCACCCTGGTCTTCCTTGTACCACATGACCTGGCCTTTATCCTGCGGCTCGTACTTCTGCCCTTCCGGGGCATAAATGCCGACCTGCCGGAACATGCCTTCCATGCCGAAGGTGCGGGCTTCGTCCGGCACGATGGGCACGATGCGATCACCGATGTCCTTGTCCTTGGCCAGGGTGCTCATGATGCGCACCAGAGCCATGGTGGTGGAAATTTCGCGTTTGCCGGTGTCCTTGAGCAGGCCACTGAAGGCTTCCAGTGCAGGCACCTTGGGGATTTCGTCGGCATTGGTACGCCGCGCCGGCAGGTAGCCACCCAGGGTCAGGCGACGCTTTTTCATGTACTGCAGTTCGGCCGTGTTTTCATCCGGACGATAGAACGGGATCTTGCCGTCTTCCAGGTCCTTGTCGCTGATCGGCACATTGCAACGATCACGGAAGGCTTTCAGACTGTCCACATCCAGCTTTTTCAACTGGTGAGTGGCGTTCTGGGCTTCACCGGCAGCAACACCATAACCCTTGACCGAGTGGGCCAGAATGACCGTGGGCTGACCGGTGCGCTCGAACGCCTGCTTGTAGGCGTTGTATACCTTGTAGGGGTCGTGAGCACCGCGCGCCAGATGGTAGATTTCATCGTCTGTCATGTCCTTGACCAGTTCCGCCGTTTCCGGGTACCGACCAAAGAAATGTTCACGCGTATAGGCGCCGCCGTGGGCCTTATAGGCCTGCAGTTCGCCATCGACCACTTCGTCCATGCGCTTTTGCAGCAGGCCGCTCTTGTCGCGCGCAAACAGCTTGTCCCAGCCACTGCCCCAGACGACCTTGATCACGTTCCACCCAGCGCCGCGGAAAACACCTTCCAGTTCCTGGATGATCTTTCCGTTGCCGCGCACCGGGCCGTCCAGGCGCTGCAGGTTGCAGTTGATGACGAAATTCAGGTTGTCCAGGTTTTCCCGTGCTGCCAGCGAGATGGCGCCCAGGCTCTCCGGCTCATCGCACTCGCCATCACCCAGGAAGGCCCAGATCTGACGACCCGGTTTTACCTGTTCACGGTGCTCCAGGTAGCGCAGTACATGCGCCTGGTAGATGGCCTGAATCGGGCCCAGGCCCATGGACACGGTCGGGAACTGCCAGTAATCGGGCATCAACCACGGGTGTGGATAGGAAGAAATACCCTTGCCATCGACTTCGCGGCGGAAGTTGTCGATCTGGTCTTCACTCAGTCGACCCTCGACAAAGGAGCGCGCATAAATGCCGGGGGAAATGTGCCCCTGATAATAGATCAGGTCGCCGCCATGTTCTTCGTTCGGGGCGCGCCAGAAGTGGTTGAATCCAATGTCGTAAAGCAGGGCGGATGACTGGAAAGACGACATGTGGCCGCCCAGGTCATCGCCGCTCTTGTTCGCCCGCACAACCATGGCTACGGCATTCCAGTTGATATAGCCCTGGATCTTGCGTTCCATCTCCAGATCACCCGGGTACTTGACCTGTTCGGTGACGGGGATGGTGTTGCGGAAAGGTGTGTTGATGGCAAAAGGCACATCAGATGTCGAGGTATTGG
The DNA here is from genome assembly GCF_022565775.1 of Natronospirillum sp. Classification (GTDB taxonomy): domain Bacteria; phylum Pseudomonadota; class Gammaproteobacteria; order Pseudomonadales; family Natronospirillaceae; genus Natronospirillum. The sequence continues at coordinate 5,450 of NZ_JAIUMC010000038.1, read as the reverse complement.
AGACCTCATTGGATAATTGCTTCAGCAGGTACTGGGCTCGGTCGGCACCTTCATGCCGGACCACTGACGCCAGAGCGTCAAGCCATTCCTGCGTTTCAATAGGATCAATATCTCGTTCCATAGTCCGCTTAACCTCGTCGTCTGCGGGGTTTTAGAATCTATAATGCAGGGCGACGGAGCCCTGCATTAATGAAATCTGTTCTTCAGTCGGCCGCGAAATGATGTCAGAGTTTACAAAATATTACCAACGCTGACGATCTTCAGGCTGTTGGTTCCACCATGGATACCCATGTGATCTCCCTTGGAGATGATCACGAGGTCGCCATCGCGCACCAGGCCGGCTTTTTTCAATTCATCTACAGCCGCCCGATTCACCTGATCGGGGGCCAGTTGTGTCACATCAAAATGCAAGGCTTCAACGCCACGGTACATGGCAACACGCTGTGCTGTCCTCTCATGTCGTGTCATGGCAAAAATGGGCAGTCCGGAACTGATTCGGGACATCCACAAGGGCGTCGCGCCCGACTCGCTCACGCACACTATACCCTTGACCCCGCGCAGGTGGTTGGCCGCATACATCACGGACATGGCTATTGCTTCGTCAGTGCGGCGGAACTCGCGGTCGATGCGGTGGGTCGAGTGACTGGCCTGACGTTGCTTTTCGGCACCGGTGCAGACTTCCGCCATGGTCCGCACTGTTTCTACCGGGTATTTGCCGACCGCTGTCTCGGCAGAACACATGACGGCGTCAGTACCATCCAGCACGGCATTGGCGACGTCAAACACCTCGGCCCGGGTAGGGTAGGGGTTGCTGATCATGGTTTCCATCATCTGGGTGGCCGTGATCACGACACGGTCGAGATCACGGGTGCGCTGAATGACGTGCTTCTGCACGCCAATCAGTTCCGCATCACCGATCTCCACACCCAGATCCCCCCGGGCCACCATCACCACATCCGAAGCCAGGATCAGACCGTCCAGAATGTCCGGATCCTTCACCGCCTCGGCACGTTCTATCTTGGCCACCAGCTGAGCATGCCCCCCTGCCTTGTGCAGCAACGTGCGAGCAGCTTCCATGTCATCAGCATGGCGGGGAAACGATACCGCGAGAAAATCGACGTTCAGCTCGGCGGCCAGCTTTATGTCTGTGCGGTCCCGGTCGGTCAGGGCGTCTGCACTGAGCCCGCCCCCCAGTTTGTTGATGCCCTTGTGGTTGCTCAGGTAGCCGCCGGATAAAACCCGGGTATGCACCTGAGTGTCGACCACCCGGGTCACTTCAACGCGGATCCGACCATCGTCCAGCAGGTAGATGTCGCCCGGTCTCGAGTCCGCAGCCAGTCGGGCGTAATCAACTCCGACACTCTGCGCATTGCCACTGTGCTTGTCCTGGCCGACATCCAGGATGAAGCCCTGGCCCGTTTGTAATGTCACACCCTGCTCGGTGAATCCGGCAATACGGATCTTGGGTCCCTGCAGGTCGGCCATGATACCTACGAAGCGACCATGCCGGGCCGCCAGTTCACGCACCAGCGCAACCCGCGCACGATGCTGGTCTGCGCTGCCATGCGAAAAGTTCAGGCGTACGACATTCGCACCGGCCAGCAGGAGCTGCTCCAGCACTTCAGGCGGGTCTGTGGCGGGTCCGAGTGTGGTGACGATTTTGGTTCTGCGGATAGGCATAGGTTTCAGCACGCGGCACTCTTGACCGGAAAGTCAGTGGGGAGCGGCAGGTGCCGCTCCCGCACAAGGCTCTGATTACTTGGCATTCATCAGGGCAATTGTGGTGTCGAGCATACGATTGGAGAAGCCCCACTCGTTGTCGTACCAGGCCATGACCTTCACCAGACGACCCTGGACACGGGTCTGTGTCGCGTCGAATGTGGAAGAGAAGGCACTGTGGTTGAAGTCCGAAGACACCAGAGGCTCATAGTTGATGGCCAATACTTCCGCCAACGCTGCGTCGGCCTTGATGGCGTCTTCGATGATGCCGTTGACTTCTTCTGCCGTGGTGTCTTTGCCGGCAGTGAAGGTCAGGTCAACCAGCGACACATTGATGGTCGGTACCCGGATGGCCATGCCGTCCACCTTGCCGTTCAGCTCGGGAATGATCTTGCCGACCATGGCCGCAGCACCGGTTTTGGTGGGGATCATGTTCTGTGCTGCGGCACGGGCGCGGTAAAGGTCGCTGTGGTAAACATCAGACAGACGCTGGTCATTGGTGTAGGCGTGAATCGTGGTCATCAGGCCTTCCTTGATGCCCAGCTTGTCATTCAGCGGCTTGGCGACAGGCGCCAGGCAGTTGGTGGTGCAGGAAGCGTTGGAAATGATCTTCATGTCCGAGGTCAGGATGTCGTGGTTGACACCATAGACAACGGCTGCGTCCACTTCCTTGCCGGGGGCAGAGATAATGACTTTCTTGGCACCGGCTTCAATGTGTGCGCCAGCGGTCGGGCCGGTAACAAACAGACCTGTGCACTCATAGACCACGTCGACGTTAAGCTCACCCCAGGGCAGGTCTGCCGGATTGCGCTCGGAGAAGATCTTGATGGTGTCTCCGTTGACGTACAGTGCCTTGTCGTCATAGTCGACTTTGGCATTGAAACGTCCATGCGCAGTATCGTACTTGGTCAGGTGGGCATTGGTCTTGGCGTCACCCAGATCGTTGATGGCCACGATCTCGATGGGATAATTTTTACCGGCTGCTTTGGCTTCATACAGTGCTTTCAGAACATTGCGGCCGATACGGCCATAGCCATTGATTGCAACGCGAATGGTGGACATTGGAAGGAGCTCCCTTTTTTGCTGTTGATGGCATTTTGCTGCCTGGGCATCGGGGTGACGACCAAAACCTGGTCATGCGAATCCGGCGGATTGCTGCCGAAACGGTCACCCGTCATATCTTGGCTGAAGCGCTGTGCTGACCTGGGTTGAGGCCGCTGGTGCGCATTCTGCCGCTGAATCTGGCTGAAAATTTGCTACGTAGTTATACACCTTTAAGGGCGAATCATCCACCCCCGGAACGCAGAATCGTCAGTAAAATGTAGTTTTATTACGGATTTTTGATGCAGATCAGGTCAGGCGACGTGTAGACGCCAGCGCACCCTTGACCCGCTTGAAATTTTCCTCCACTTCGTCCCCTTTGGCCAGGGTGACGCCACTGAGCAGGATGTCGATCAGCGTGAGGTGCAACAGCCGGCTGACCATGGGGGTGTAGATGTCGGTGTTCTCGCGCGCCGGAATGCCAACCGTGACGGTGGCGACATCGGACAGTGGCGAGCCCGGTGTGGTCAGCGCGATAACCCGACCACCATTGGCCGCAGCTTCCCCGGCCACCTCGATCAGCGGCTGCGTGCGGCCGGTATAGGAAATCACCACAAACGCATGGTTGGGTCCGGCCATGGCCGCGGTCATTTTCTGCATCAGGTAGTCGGTGCTGGCTTCTACCGGTATCCCCAGGCGGAAAAACTTGTTCAAGGCATCATAGGCAACGGGGCCGGACGCACCAAGCCCGTAGAAATGTATCCGGTCGGCGCCGCACAGTATGTCGGTGGCCAGGCGCAGCGAATGCAGGTCAATCTGGCGCTCCAGATCCTGCAGGCTGGAGATGGTGGAATGCACCACCTTTTCCACCACGGTGCCGATATCGTCAGAGGGAGCGATTTCCCGCCGCACGAACGAGCCATTGGTGGCGAGGCTCTGGGCCAGCCTGAGTTTGAAGTCCGGGAAGCCCTTGCACTGAATGCTGCGGCAGAACCGGTTGACCGTCGGTTCGCTCACATCCGCCAGTCGGGCCATGCTGGCAATGCTGGTATGGATGGCTGTCTCGGGGGAAGCCAGTATCGCGGCGGCTACCTTGCGTTCCGATTTGGACAATTGGTCCATATGCTGTTGAATCAGGTCTAGCACGTCTGTCATGGGTGTTCCGTCGCCATCAGTCAGTGCTATATTGTAATTTAATTTCAGTGCTCGGGATAGCGCCCCGGGGTTCGATGCCGGAGAATGGCCAAGCTTCGAGCAGGCCTGGGGCAGAGTAGAGGGCGTCCAACTGATCCGCCCGGTAACATCTAGAGGAAACTTATGACAGCGCATTACGGTTTGATTGCTGATATCGGGGGTACCAATGCCCGCTTTGCTCTGGCACCCAGAGTCAGTCAGACAGGACGGATTCTGAGTCTGTCCGAAGGGGATGTGGTGGCCCAGAAAACGCTGAATGGCAAGGATTACCCGCATATTCGTGACGCCATCGAGGCTTACCTGTCCTCAGTGGCAGACCAGTATGGTCGTCCGGAGCAGGGGTGTCTGGCCATTGCCTGCCCGACCGACCGCGACCAGATTCGCATGACCAACCATACCTGGCAGTTTTCAGTGCGCGAGCTGCAGCAGGCTTTGAGCTTCAGACAACTGCGCTTCATCAACGATTACCATGCACTGGCCAACAGTATCCCTTATCTCGGTGCTGAAGGCGCAGTGCAGGTGGGTCGTGGCGAGTCTGCTCCAGGCATGCCAATGGCGGTAACCGGACCGGGTACCGGGCTGGGCCTGGCAGGGCTTGCGTTCAGCGAGAGCGGACCGGTTACTTTGCAGACCGAGGGCGGTCACGCGCATTTTGCCCCGACTGACGATATCGAAGTGCAGGTGCTGTCGTTTCTGCTTCGCGAGCTGCCCCGAGTGTCCTGGGAGCGACTGCTGTCCGGCATGGGGCTGGAAAATCTGTATCGAGCCCTGGGGCATATTCACGGAACGCCGGTGCGTGACCTGTCGGCCCCGGACATCAGCGCTGCTGCGCTGAGCGGTGACGATCCTCTGTGTGCCGAGACATTGTCGCGCTTCTGTGCGTTGTTGGGCAGCTATGCCGGTGACGTGGCTCTGGCGCTGGGCGCGCGAGGTGGAGTCTTTATTGCCGGCGGCATTGTCCCGCGCTTTCTTGACTACTTCCAGGCCAGTGACTTCCGTGACCGTTTCGAAGACAAGGCCCGACTGCGCGAGTTCAATGAACCCATACCCACTCGGGTCATAGTATCCGAGCAGCCGGGGCTGCTGGGGGCGGCGGCAGTGCTCAACTACGATTGGGGTTAATCGATACACTCAGGGTTGAGTCGAGGGGCGGAGTGGAAACACTCGTGATTCCAACCTGCCTCCTGCTCATTCCGCCTTGTGACACCCTGTCAGTTCGCGGTATACAACGGACCTGATTTGGCAGAACAAGAAACGGATCGGCAGGACCGGTTCTGAACCGATTGAATCGACAGAGGTAAAGAATGGCAAACCCGGAACTGATTGCCCGCCTGGCCTGGCATCGTCACATTGGCGATCGCTTTCTGAATTATCTGGGCGAAGAGGAGGTTATCCCGGTAGCGCGCAAGGAGAGGATGCTGCGCACCATGGGTTACAATCTGGATGATGACGCAGCTTTGGAAGAGGCCATCTTTCAATTGGATGCGGCGCCCTGG
>NZ_JAIUMC010000037.1 GCF_022565775.1 Natronospirillum sp. | reverse complement strand
CCTTGTCATCACGACTCAACCACTTGATGCAGTCAAAAAGCTCCCAGATCAGGCCTTCATCTCCGCTGGTATAAACCGGGAAGTCCTTATGCTTTGGTGCGGGTTCGTCGGTTAGCCGGCTCGCAACAATATCACCCTTATCAAACAGCACTTTGAATGGCCTGGAGATGCTGAAAGGCTCACTGGCATCCATGAAATGAATTTCCGCACTGGTTAAATCCGTGAATATATACTTCTTGAAAAAGTATTGGTCTTCGCGAGAACCGTCCAGGCTGTAGAAGATCTCCTTGTCTGCTTCAAAGCAGGCAAGGCATGAGCTGATGGTTCGGTGAAAGTCATTCTGTGTGAAAGCAATGATGTCGGCATCTGAAACCCGGTCGCCTTTGCCGGCGGCGAGGGAGCCCAGCAACACCGCGGCCACCACGTCGTCTTCGGCAGAAAGCGCCGAATGGGCTGACCGAACCAGCTCTTTTTGCAGCGGTAATTGATCGAGTTCCAGATCTTTCAGGCTCACAGGTTCCCTGTCTAAGTCATGCATTGTCCAGACACTCCCTTGGTACCCAGCCAGCCCCCTTGGTGTCGTGCTCCACCCAACACCATTGGCAGTGTTCATATTTGAAGGTGAGGCGCTCACCTGGCTCGACGTCCAGTTCCCTGGCTGAATAGAATTTCAACGCAACGCCGCTGGCGCCATCTTCAGCCAATTCGATGTAATCGAGCGGTGCCCAACCTACCAAACCTTGTTGATCGGTAATTCTCACCCAGCCGGGGTACTCGGTATCCTGCTCTCCAACAAGCAGCCTGTCTCCGGCGTCAAAACAGACTGGATTCGGGTAATTGGATTTGTGTTCGCGAACCACAACCATTTCAGTCATATGCCTTGGGCGCCCCACAGCTGAAAACCTTACAGTGGCGCGCTTGGTCACGCATGTTTGCACGCCAAAAACTCACCTTTACCTACTGGCACAGTAGCGGTGGTGAATTCTCCGGTATTGTTTATGAAGTTAATGAATTCCTTCATTGGTAATGCGTTGGAAAAACAGGTGTTCACGTTCCGCCGGAACGGCTGTTCACGATCAATCAGAATGAGTGTTCACGATCGCCGGAATACGCAATTAAACGCTCGAACCCTTGAAAAGCTTTCGCATGTACACCTGCGAAAGCTCCAGTTCTGTTCGCCTGCTTTTGTTTACCTCTGCGTGTTCAAGCCAAATCTACGCAATGTCCAATACGGCCACCACACCGGCTACGATGGCGCCAAGCATAAGAAACGATATCAAGAGTTGAGCAACAGTAATGATTCTTGGTAGACCGTGCATAGGGATTAGTTCTGACGTAGCATTTACTGTTCCGGTAACCGCTGCGTAGTGCAAGAAATCGCCAAAGCGGACATCTGGCTCGACGCGATCAAAGGACACAGAAGCCGAGTTATTCATCGAAAATGCCATTAGTATTTGAGAATACACTTTGTCTTTCAGGTCCGGGATTTCGGCACCTTCGGATTCGAGTCGCTTAACCAAGGATTTCGCAAAGATAGAAAGCTCACGGAGGCTTATTCGTTGCCCCACCTGCAGCTGCAGACGAACACCCTCTGCAGCAATTTCCCCGATTCGAGCAACATCATCTCCGAACATCTCTTCATATGTGTATATCTTCCCAGTATTAGCAAACGAAGGATCTATCGGCTCTCCGTACAATGCCGTTGACACAGATTCTCTGAACGACCTAAATGGCGAATCATTAACTACTTGAATCTCGACCTGCCCATGTCTGGCGAAAACAACCTCGACCATCTCTGTGGCACTAATATCCAACAACCTTTGCTCAGCCAATTGCTCCGGATCGAATCCTGATGTATGCAGCATGAGACCTTTGTCGAAAGAGTGCCAACGATCAAACCTTACTTCGCCTAGGAACTTCAACAGCCGTAGATCGTTGATTGCCTCGGAGATCATTCTTGCTTTAAAGATCTCACTTGCAAAGAAAGCTGGGTGTTGTTGGTGCAGGCCTGGTGTGCCACTCATTTTCTTGCGAACTTTCGAGGGCTTGCTGATCTTATACACCACATAATACAAACAACTGAATACAAGTATGGATAACAAGAAAGCGCCAACGATATAGCCGAGAAGTATCACTACACCTTATCCCACAATTGCCAATTTACATGATTTTCCAGAAATCTAATCATTCGTTCCACCTTGCTTGCCCAGCGGCAATGTATCTGAGTTATTGGTGCAAGCTCAATTAGTCGATAAACTTCCACGTGTCAGCGCCATCAAAGGTTCGTACCGTTAGCTCTGAATACACATCGGGGGAAAACATTCGAAAGTTGATGGAAATCCTGTCTTCAGGGGTCTTCTCGATGCCCTCATAGTGCGTCAGGCACCCGCAAGTTTTGCAGTGATAGAATTCGATGACTTTGTCGTTCCAAGCGTAAGCAGTTACCGAGCCAGGGTCATAGGATACTTGGGCCTGCGCCCTTGTATAGTACCCCCACAGCGCGCCGTACCGCCTGCAAAGGGAGCAGGTGCACTGAACAAGATGGCCAGGCAGCTCCGGAACAGCAATCTCCACATTTCCGCAATGACAAGTCGCTTTCAACATTGGTTAAAAAAGCCTCCGTGTACATGGCGCCGTGCATAGACGGCCGAGTGAAGCCGGGCCCGTCGCACGAAGTGAGTACTCACATCGAATGGGCTATGAGCCTTGTCTATCAGCCGGGTGATTGACGCCATCATAGGTTGGCACACCTTCGATCTTCAAAGGATTAATCCCCTCCAAGCAAGCCACATTGAAGCCATACTGTGACGGATCGGACCTGCGCTGGTGATGGGTGTAGACCCCGCAGTTCCCACAAAAATAGTGCTTCGCGGTTTTCGTGTTGAACTGGTACAGCTTCAATACCTGTTCACCCTTCACTATCCGTATGCCCGGCAGCGGAACCGATGCCACTATGGCACCCCTGCGGCGACAGAGTGAACAGTCACACCGTCTGACATCAATCAGACCTTCAGGCAAATCGAGCTCAATCTCCACTGATCCGCAGTGGCAGGTGGCTTTGTGTGTTGGCTGAATGGGCACGCCGTGAACTTTGGTGAGATTCAATGTCATCATCAGTTGTTCCGTTGTGATCAAATGACTCTGACCCCATTGATTTGCCATTGATTTGACCCCATTGATTGCCGTTGTGATCAAATGACTCTGACCCCATTGATTTCGGAAGCTGTGAAAGGCACTTCAGACTTCAGGTGTTCGAAATACACTAGGCAGTCTATCGCCGTCATTTCGCGGTTAGCCCATCGCGGCTCTCTGACTGAACTGTAAGTCATTTTCATGCCTTTCCCTAACGCTGCCATCACGCGCTTTTCGTGTGCATGGCCTTGTTGACTTAACTCGTGATCTGCCAGAATCGGCCATCTTTTCTGATACCCATTCCATCGTATATTTCGTTCAATAAATGGCCAAATTCTTCCAGGTCATACCCAAAGTAGCTCGCCTGCCGCCAAGCAATAGCAGAAAACGCATCTGCTGCAGTCATCAGTAGCCAGCAAGCTGATCCAACTGACAAGTTCTTTGATAAAAGCGACGGCTCCGATTCGTTTTTTGCTTTAAACGACACGGAAATCATCGCCGATGGATGCGAGTGCGCTATGGACGACAGGATACGGTAACCTGATTCATTAAAGAGGTTATCCCGAATGCACTCGGTTGATGAGGGTAGTGTCATGGCAACACCTACAACCTTTCCTTTCTTATCGGTTTTCTCTTCAAAGCCAAGTCTCCGAGCGTCCGCCTTTATTTCCTGAATCCGCTCTTTGGCATGTCGGACTCCATTTTCATCTCCCATAGAGCCAGCGGCCTTTTTTTGATGGAGCAATCCACCGTATCTGAAAGCCAAGCTTCGAGCGACTCTGTCTCGGACTGCTATGTCAGGATCCATAAGCCAGCAACCATATGCGGCTGCTTCTAAAACACCACGAACCGACGTCCAAGGAGAAATTGTTAGCAGAGGAGGTTCAAGAAGTCGGGAGACAGCGAAGGCGTGATCACCTGCTGACTCGACTAATAGGCATCCCTGTGAACAAACGGTCTGTATCTCCTCAGAATACGCACACTCCTCGACCTCGTCGCTAGCCACGGACTTACCTTGCGGATAGTTACCGTTTGCGTTCACGAATTGACTCACTTCTTCAAGCAGCGACTTGATGCCCGACTGAAGCTTATCGTAATTCTCTGTGGTGATTTCCACTGTCACGCCTTGAATAGTTAACACCTTAGCTCAGGGGTGTTTGAGGCGGCGACCGTTTTTGCGGCAGCAAAAATGGGCGACGGGTCAACCGTCCCCTGCAGCGATTTGTTAGCCGTCACGGCGCCACCCTGACGATGTGCTTCATGAAAGAGGATGTGATCTCAAACACGAACTCGATTTCCGCCTCAATGACCGCATCATCGTGCTTGACGTAGCTATTTTGATACTTGCTGTAGTAATCCAGTAGCTTCAACAACATGTTGCTCAATTCAGGTGATCCTCCGGATTTCTTGATCAAGGCGCCAACTTCGGCCTGCTGATTTTCCAAAGATTTGTTGTTGCCGAGGATTTCGCGGAGCAGCGTCTCCAAGCTCAGACGCAAGTCGTCTAGAACGTTGCGATGAAATACGCCGTGGTCGTACTTCTCATTTGCCTGTGAGTATAGGTTCAGCGCAGACGGAAACCCTTCGAGCCAATGTTTTGTCTCTTCGATGAGTGTTTCGTTGATCTCCGAGGGCGAGTCCTGTGGATCGAGATGCGAGTACCGTGTGACGAGGCGAATCTTGAGTTGCTTTCGTTCTGGGCTCTCAACGTAGCCGAAAGACCGGTGATCACAAAGTTCCTTGAGTATTCGATACTGCTGAGGCGCATCGAATACCATCAAATTGTCGTAGAGCGCGGTGCGCTTGTTCGGGGCTTCAAAAGGATACGTTGGATGAGGCAGATTGACGTCGTACTCAACGGCATAGGCCGCAGTAGCGCGCACAATTTCTCCGCCGCTCAATCCTTTTGACGTGTCCGCCAAAACATCTGCCGCATACTGGACGAATGTCGGCGGGATGGCGGTGACGGTAGGGTCGTTCATAGTCATGGCTAACGCCTGTAGCTGCGGCAAATTGCGAGCGCAGCGAGTAATTTGTCCGACAGACTACACTTGTTACGAGTCATTTGGCTCACCAGGCAGTGGATTTCGAGACCGTAGCCCCCAAATAGGTTTTCCGTCTTCAGATGCTCTTGCGCCAATCTTCAACAAAAGACGTTTCGTGGTTTCCTCATCAGCTCCGATTACGTGCTGAAGACGATCAAGCGAGCGCCATTTATGCTTGGGATGATTCAGCATCTCCGTGAGCATTTCTATCTGCGGGCTCTCTTGCCTATCAACTTCCTTTTTACGCAGATATTCAGCGACGATTTGAACCGATATCGTAGCAACGGAACCAATTACAGCACCGCCCAACCCGATCAACGCTATGAGTATCTTCTCAGTCATGACTATGGCTCGTAACATTAATATAGTCGTCAAAGTGACCACATTACTCTGACCACCATCCACTCTTGAATCCAACTCCAAAATACCTGCGATACCCCACAGCAGCCAGCTCTCAGCCTCGCCCGCCCCCAACCACCCACCAGAAATATGACCACTTTGATGCCTATCCCATTCGCACCCGGATAATGGAAGCTTCTTGTCTGACGCGGTCTACAGGCGGAAAACACCAGATCCGCCAAAATAGACGGTCACTGTGACCGCTTTTGCCTTGTGGGTTTGTTGCTGCAGGGGAAATGCCAGGAGTTGAAACCGCCAACCACGCTTCCGCCCGACCGGGTGAAGTGGCTTGCCAATCCTTCTGCCTGCTTGTCGACGCGCCTTGTCGCAGTGGGTGGTTTTCTGGCTGTTTGTATAGTTGTAGCCAAGGCGGGCGTGTTGTTCAAGTCTGTTTTTGTATGGGCGGGGCCGGGTTTGTGTTCAGAAGAGGCGCACTTCGGCGCCGAGTCGCCAGCCGCGGCCTGAGTCGAGGTGCTGCACGCCCGGGTACCAGCCGTCTGATTTGTAGTACCAGTCGCCGGTGAGGCGCAGGCGTTGCATGACGGGTTGGCTGTATCTGAGTTCGATGGCCCAGCCGGCGTCGTTGCTTTCGGTGCGGAAGTTGAGGTCGCGTGGTTGTTGCCAGCCGGCGAGGCGGCCGGTGAAGGTGCCCGGGCTGACCGGGTAGTCGATTACGCTGATGCGGGCGGCGGGCAGGTTCTGTTCGTCGTTCTGTTGCCAGTAGACGTCCCAGCCGACTTGCATGCCTTGCTGCCAGCGCAGGTGGTGCCAGCCAAAGCGGCGGCCGAAGGGGGTGGGCTCGAAGCTCAGGCGGTTGGCTTCCTGCTGGTTGGTCTCGTCGAAATACTGGGTGTCGACGAAGTTGATCAGGCTAAGCAACAGGGCCCGATCCAGGTAGTCTCTGGCTTCGGAGTCCAGGTCGTCATAGCCGATATAGCGCTCATGCTCATCCGAGCTGTCGCCATGCAGGCTCCAGGTCCAGTGCAGGCAGTCGTGGCCGATGATGTCCTGGCTGCGCTCGGACTCATCGCCGGGCAGGGTGAAGTCGTCGTCGGTGCAGCGATACAGGCTGATGGTGTCCTGCAGCGTCAGGTAGGCCTTGGCAAAACGGTAGCGCGGCACGCCGTAGTTGAAGTAGCTGGCTTCGCTGAGTTCGCTGACCAGTTGCTGAGTGGCCTCGTAACGCACCGACCCCAGGCGGGTGTACTGGCCGGGGTTGCTGGCGCGAACGTCGGTCAGTTGCTCATCCGTGACGCCGCGCACATAGGTTTCATGTTCGGTGCTGTGCGACCAGAGAAAGCGCGCATCACTGCGGCTGTCGATGCCTTCGGCGCGCAGCAGGTCGCGCTGCCATTCATTGCGCATCCAGATGGCCGGATGCGGCAGCACGAACACCCACATGCCCACGTCGATGACCAGGGGCGAGATTTCGTCATTGGCAAAGCGGGTCTGGCGCAGTATGTCGCCGGCGCTAGTCCAGCCCTGATAGGTGAACCGGGTCAGGTCGCCGGACTGGCGCATGGTGGGCGCATCCCAGAACTGCCAGCTCTCCTGATCACGCTCGTAGGGCGAAAAGCCGCTCCATGGCTGGGCAGTCAGGGTGGTGCTCAGACACAGTGCGCCCAACGTCAGAAGTCGGGCACCTGCGGACGGCCAAGATTGCGGCATTGGGTGTTGAATCCTGTTGGTGTTATGCGTGGCGATTGATGCGCACTGTTTACCGCAAATCCTGGCGTATTGCCAGACTGCAGCAAACAGTGCGCTGCCTTTGCCGCTGCACCGCGAGGCCCCATCACCTCACCACGCTGCTCAACCGGTGTCCACCTAGCGCAGATACTGCGGCTTGAAGCGGATCTTGGGCCGAACTTCTTGCGGCAGATGGCGGTTCAGATGCCTGTTGCCGAACGAGAACAGTGTGATGATCAGTATGGTCGCCACAATGAAGTAGAACGCCACGATCGGGAAAGCCACAAACGGGTTAAAGGTCTGGTCCACAAAGTAGCGCGCATAGTAGAGCGCTTCACCGGATTGCTGGCGCGCCGGAAAGGCCGACAGGAAGACCAGTGTGGTGGAGTGGAACAGAAAGATCACCTCGTTGGTGTAGGACGGCCAGGCCAGACGCATCATGGTCGGCCAGACGATGCGGCGGAACTTGGTAAAGCCGGTCAGCCCGTAAGCATCAGCCGCCTCCAGATCGCCCTTGGGTATCGACCTCAGGGCCCCATAGAACAGTTCGGCCGTGTAGGCCGCCGTATTCAGGGTCAGTACGACCAGCCCCCCCACCGTTGCGGTGCGGAAGGCACCTGTGTTGGCAGTAATGGTGGTGAACAGCAGGTTGATTTCGATGCCCTGACGCGGCAGCAGCACGAACAGGGAATAGAAAAAGAAGAACTGTATGAACAGCGGAGAGCCCCGGAACACGAAGATGAACCAGGCGCTGAGCTTGTGAAAGAAAAAGTTCTGGCTGAACTTGCCAATGGCCAGCAGCGTGGCCAGCGAGAACGCCAACACCACCGCCATGACGGCAAAATACAGATTCCAGATCATGCCTGAGCCGATCAGGAACAACTGATCGCAGAAGGTGATGTCGAGGCCGCGGGGCAGCAAACGCTCGCCGTAGTCGCGGCCCAGAGAGCGCAGGATGTAACCCTGAAAACTTTCAGCACAGGTTCTCATGCGGCAGTCTCCCCGGCTGTGGCCACTGCTTTCTTCTTGCCTTTGTTCTGCCGATCGCCGCCGGAGGTGGCCTGGCCGACGCTGAAGCGGTTCATCATGCGGTCAAAGAAGCGTTCGCTGAGTGCAGTCAGGCAGAGATAGAAGGCCAGCACGACCAGAAAATACCAGACCCGCCAGTCCGGGTGCGGATACTTGTAGAGCGAGGTCTTGGCCCCGCCGAGCTCGCGGGCCCAGTAGACGATATCCTGAATACCCAGCAGGAACAGTAGCGGCGTAGCCTTGGTCAGAATCATCCAGATATTGGACAGGCCAGGCAGTGCATAGACCCACATTTGCGGCAGGATAATGCGGCGGAAGGTCTGGCGCTTGCTCATGCCGTAGGCCTCGGCGGTTTCGATCTGGCCCTTGGGCACGGCGCGCATGGCACCATAGAGGGTGTTGGCGACAAAGGCACCAAACACCACCGCGAAGGCGATCAGGGCGAGCAAAAAGCCCCAGGCATTGTACATCCAGGAGGGTGAGCCTCGCGGCGGCACCTGGGCGTCGCGACAGACTATGAAATCATTGCCTTGTCGGATGGGTTGGTCCCAATCCGGGCAGTTGATCTGATGCATGATGTATTCGACACCCTGGCCTATGGCGATGGGCACGAACAGAAAGAATACGATATCGGGAACACCCCGAACCAGGCTCGTATAACCACGACCCAGCATGTTCAGGGGAAGAAATTTGGAACGCATGGCCAGTGCGCCACCGAAGCCGACCAGCAGTGCTGAAGGTGCAGCCAGCAGGAGCAGCATGATAACGACCACAAACGACCAGTAGAACGCCAGATGCGTGCCTGACGTCAGGTAGCAGGCATACCATTGCCACGCTGGTAAAACTGAAGGATCGGTACAAAAGGAGAACATAGGAATTGGCCAGTCAAGACGGGGCCCGCAGGCCCCGTCGTTTTACAGTTGGTCGGTGAAGATCAGTACTGCAGATCTTCGTTGAACCACTTGACGATCAGCTCGTTCAGAGAGCCGTCTTCTTTCATCTCGGCGATAACCGCATCAAAGGTTTCGCGCAGTTCATTGTCAGACTGACGAACGCCCATGCCGATGCCGCCGCCCAGAGTGATCTCACCGATCAGGACCAGTTCACCACCTGAGTCACGTACGTAGGCTTCCAGGAACTCCTTGTCGGCCAGAACCGCATCGGCTTCGCCGTTGCGTACCGCTGAAATGGTTTCGTCCGGAGTGGAGTACTCGATCAGGTCAGCGTCGGTTTCTGCAACATGGCCAGCCTGAATGGTGTTGGACTGGGTCACGATGATGCCGTTGTCGATGACATCAGCAGGTGTGCCGGCCAGCGCCATGTAGGCAGACGGGTCATTGGGCAGGTAGTCCTGCGTGAAGGAAATCACTTCCTTGCGCGCGTCAGTGATGGACATGCCAGCCATGATGGTGTCGTAGTTGCCTGCGACCAGGTTGGGGATGATGGTATCCCAGTCGTTGATGACCCATTCGCATTCCAGGTTGGCGCGGCGGCAAAACTCATCGCCCAGTTCCCGCTCGAAACCGTCCAGCTCGTTGTCATCATTGATGAAATTGTACGGAGGATAAGCACCCTCCGAACCCATACGCACGACATCTGCGAGTGCTACGTTGGCGCTCATCGCCAATACGCCCATTGCGAGTGTCAGTTTCTTCATTGTTGTGTCTCCGTTGTTATCGGATTGTTGATTTTCCTTACGCTTGCCAATGTCGGCATTCATATCGCCGGCATGACGCAAGACTTTCTCTTTCACGTTGCTGCTCGCCTCTACTGCAAGAACAGTACCCGGCATTTCAGTCGGAATCGGGCTTCGCAGATCCATACATCTCGGCGCTGGGGCAGCGCGGGCGCTTGTGATCGCCACTTTTGTCTTGTTGTTATCTGCTCCAATAACACCCCAGGCCAGTCGCGAAAGCAATTGAGCTGTCGCAAAAAAAAAGTATTTGTTCGCAAACCTAAACCGCCGTGTCGCTGCTCACCAGGGCCGATCTTGCCGCACTGCACCGCTTCGGACCGTCTGTTGGGGCGACGGATCAAAACGGTGCACCGCTACACTTCAGATCATGATGTCGTAATTGAAATAGCTGTTCATGATCTGCTCGTAGGTGCCGTTCTGCTTGACCCGCTCCAGCCCTTCATTGAACACATCGGCCAGGGCCCGGTCGTCAGGATGAAAGGCCGCGCCTACACCGTCACCGAAGACAGACCTTGGCTCGGTGACGGGCTCGCCTACCGACTCGAACCCGGGCCGACTCAGGATGGTCTGTTCACCCACCGGGAAGTCGACAAAAATCGCATCCAGGCGGCCGCCTT
The DNA here is from genome assembly GCF_022565775.1 of Natronospirillum sp. Classification (GTDB taxonomy): domain Bacteria; phylum Pseudomonadota; class Gammaproteobacteria; order Pseudomonadales; family Natronospirillaceae; genus Natronospirillum. The sequence goes on along the minus strand of NZ_JAIUMC010000037.1, from coordinate 18,139 downwards.
CCAGATCCAGCACAAAATCATCGGCTGTGCTGTAGCGGCGCACATCGAGACCATCAACATGGTTGGTTATATAGTTGTCCTGAATTGTGCCCCGCTGAACACCGACTCTCATGCCTAGCAGGGAGGCCGGATCATCCGGATTGAGATCCGAGCCGGTACGCACAAACCAGCCGCTGGGGGTGGTGTAGTAGGGCTCGGAAAACAGCACCCGCTCTGCCCTGTCGGGCGTAATGCTCATGGACGAGAAAATGACCTCGTACCGGCGGTCCAGCAGGCCGTCGATAATGCCGTCCCAGGCCTGAACTACCCATTGGCAGCTCAGTTGCATTTCCGCGCAGACCGCATCGCCCAACTCGATTTCAAAGCCGGTCAGGTTGCCGCTCGAGTCATAGTACTCGAAGGGCTCATAGGGTACATCGACGGCCAGCCTGATGGTGCGGTCCTGAGGCTGTTCGCGATAGAAGTCGAGTACCAGCAGTGAGGCCAGGCCTGCAACCGCAAAAACCACGATGGGCACAATTATTCGATTCATGAGATGCCTCTGTTCCTGTGTGCTGTCCGGGTTCAGTATTTGGGCTGGAGGAAGCCGCGCAGACGCTCAGTTTTCGGGTTGGCAAACAGCTCTTTCGGGTCGCCTTCTTCCTCAATCATGCCTTGGTGCAGAAAGAGCACATGATTGGACACGTCGCGGGCAAAACTCATTTCGTGAGTCACCACGACCATGGTGCGACCCTCTTTGGCCAGGGTGCGCATGACCTGCAGCACCTCGCCCACCAGCTCGGGGTCCAGCGCTGACGTCGGTTCATCGAACAACAGGACGTCGGGCTCCATGGCCAGGGCACGGGCAATGGCGGCACGCTGTTGCTGGCCACCGGACATGTGCGCCGGATAGGCATCTTTGCGTTCGTAGAGGCCGACTTTGCGCATCAGGTCTTCACCGCGCGCCATGGCTTCATCCTTGCTCAGCCCCAGCACCTGAATGGGCGCTTCGATAACGTTCTGCAGGGCCGTCATGTGTGACCAGAGGTTGAAGCTCTGGAACACCATCGACAGCCTGGAGCGCATGCGCTGAACCTGTTTGGCATCCGCCGGCTCGCGGTCACCGCCGCTGCCGCGGAATTTGATGTCTTCGCCGTGAACCTTGATGTCGCCCTGGTTCGGGGTTTCGAGCAGGTTGATACAGCGCAGGAAGGTACTCTTGCCTGACCCGGAAGAGCCAATGAGCGATATGACATCACCCTTGTTGGCGGTCAGTGAAATGCCTTTGAGTACTTCGGTATCACCAAAGGATTTGTGAATATCTTTCACCACCAGAGGTGGCTGTGCATCAGACATGTTGACTCCCGATCTCGTTCGGCGCCGATTCCAGTACCCCGGGCCGAGTGGTCAGAACCCGGATAGAGCAGATGGCAAGGAACTCGGCCTGTTGTTATGTGCCCTCACTAAAGCATCAGCGAAGGCATAAATGCAATTCTGCTGTCGCATTCTGCAACCATTTGTTCGCAATGGTGTACCGACGACGGTTAAGGCTCGCCTTGAGCTCTGGTATGGTAAGTTATTGAATTGCGACCTGCTTGCATAGCAAAAAAGGCGCCAACACAGTAGACCGGATGCCGGTTCATCGGCACTGGGCTCAATCGGCGGCGCGGCAGTTCGCAGCGCTGTATTGTGCCACAGGTCGTCCAGGCAGACTGCCACTGGGCTGCTCCGGAGCTACAGAATTGCGTCAAGCAGAGTGCACACGCCCAGAATAAAGAGGACTTTATGACCACTGCACCCCCTTCGCCCACCAGCGTCCTGATCCGCAATGCCCGTCTTTATGCTCCGGAACATCTGGGCTTGCGCGATATATTGCTGGTCGGTGGTCGCATCATGGCCATTGAGCCACGACTGGACATCAGCGGCCTGCCCGAGTTGACCGAACTGGATGCCAACGGTGCCAGCCTGTCGCCCGGGCTGGTGGACACACTGACCCATATTACCGGTGGCGGTGGCGAAGGCGGTTACGCCACGCGCATGCCGGCCATGCCCGCAGAGGACGCCTGGACCAGCGGCGTAACGACCGTCACTGGTGCGTTGGGCACCGATGCAGTGCAGCGCACCCATACCGATATGCTGGCGCATGCGCGTTATCTGGCCACGCAGGGGGTCTCCGCCTATATCTACTCGGGCAATTATCACCTGCCGGTACGCACGCTGTCTGGTTCGGTGCAGACCGACCTGGCCTGGATTCCCGACGTGATCGGGGTTGGCGAAGTGGCCATTGCCGATCACCGGGGCAGCCACCCCACGGCGGAAGAGCTGGCCCGTTTGTCCGCAGATGTGCGGGTCGGTGCCATGCTGGCCGGCAAGAAGGGCGTACTCAGCATTCATGTGGGCGACCATGAGGACAAGTTGGGTGTGCTTTTCGCGGCCGCCGAGCGCTATCCGGTGCGGCTGTCTCATTTCTACCCCACGCATATCAATCGCACCCGTGAACTGCTGCAGGACGGCATCCGCTTTGCCCGCGAGGGCGGCGTTATCGACTTCACCGCCAGCACCAACGAAGGCTTGCTGGCGGAGGGTGATATCGACAGCCCGGCCGCGGTTGCCGAGGCCCTGTCGGCAGGGGTGCCGGCGGAGCGCCTGACCCTGTCGAGCGACGCCTATGCCAGCCTGCCCGAGTTCGATGCGGATGGGCGTTTTGTGCGGGTGGCCATGGGCCAGTTGCACAGTATGGCCGAGGCCGTGAAGCGTGGCGTCGATGACGTAGGGCTGGGTTTTGACACCATGCTGAAAACCGTCACTGTGAACCCTGCCGATGTGCTCGGCCTGCCGGGCAAGGGCCGCCTGGCCGTGGGCGCTGATGCCGATCTGGTGCTGTGGAGTGAAGACCTGCAGGTGCAGGGCGTGATCAGCCAGGGCGTCGTGCGCCGCTGGCCGGACTGACACCATGCACCTGCCAGAGCTTGATATTCGGCAGGCTGAGCAGCACCCGGGCGGGTTCGCCCGGGCACTGGGTGAGGCCTATGCCGAGTGGGGCTTTGTGGGCATTCGCGGGCACCAGGTGCCGGCTGCGCTGATTGACCGGGCCCTGGATGAGGCGGCGGCTCTGTTTGCCGTGCCGGACGCCGAGAAGCAGGGCTGGCCGGTTACTCAGGGCGGAACGCGCGGGTACACGCCCTTCGGTCGAGAAGTCGCCAAAGGGTCGGTGGTACACGATCTGAAAGAATTCTGGCATGTGGGGCGGGAAGTCGCTGGCACACCCCGCTACGAGCAACTGCAGCGCAATCTCTGGCCGCCGAACCGGCCGCAGTTCCGGCAAGTAATGCTTGAGTTGTACGATGCGCTTGAACAACTGGGCTGTAGGCTGCTGAGTTCGCTGGCGCTGTATCTGGGTCTGCCCGAGAGCTGGTTTGCCAGTCGTGTCGACCAGGGCAACAGCATTCTGCGGGTGCTGCATTACCCGGCGCTGCCAGACACCGTGCCGGCCGGCAGCCTGCGTGCTGCGCCGCACGAAGACATCAACCTGATCACGCTGCTGGTGGGGTCACGACAGTCGGGTCTCGAAATACTCAGCCGCCAGGACGAGTGGGTGCCGGTTTCGCTGGTGCCAGGCCTTATTGTAGTCAATATCGGGGATATGCTGCAGCGGCTGACCAATGGTCTCTTGCCCAGCACCACGCATCGGGTGGTCAACCCGGCTGGCGAGGCGGCGCGCAGCAGTCGCTACTCGCTGCCCTTCTTCCTGCATCCCAATCCGGATATGGCGCTGGACGTGCTGCCGCAGTGCGTCAGTGCTGACAACCCGGCCCGCTATCCGCCGATCACCGCCAACGAGTTTCTTGAAGAGCGCCTGCGAGAAATCGGTCTCCTGTAGGCGCGTGCCTTGGCCGCGCTCGGGGCCGGAGGCCCCTTTTCGAATCGGCCAGCGGGGTGGCCTCCTACAAATGAGCCACCCTGTAGGCGCCGGCCTTGGCCGCGCTCGGGGCCGCAGGCCCCCCTTTCTCACCCCCGCCCGTGCGGGGCGTCCAGATTGAGCTCCGGCCCTTTGGGCACGATCCGCGTCGGGTTGATGGTGTCGTGGCTGTAATAATAGTGCCGCTTGATATGCACCAGATCTGTTGTCTCGGCAATGCCCGGCTGCTGATACAGCTCACGCAAATAACCGCTCAGGTTCGGGTAGTCCGCGATGCGTTTCAGGTTGCACTTGAAGTGACCGACATACACCGCATCAAAGCGCACCAGTGTCGTGAACAACCGCCAGTCGGCTTCGGTGATCTGGTCACCGGCCAGGTAGCGGCGCTCGGCGAGCAGCCCATCCAGCCAGTCGAGGCTGTCGAACAGTTCGGTAAAGGCTTCTTCATAGGCGGCCTGGGTCGTCGCAAACCCCGACTTGTAGACCCCGTTGTTGACCGTGTGATAGACCCGCTCGTTGATCGCGTCGATCTCGCCGCGCATAGGCTCCGGGTACAAATCCAGGGTATTGCCGGTGATCTCGTTGAAGGCGCTGTTGAACATGCGAATGATGTCGGCTGACTCATTGCTCACCATGGTGTCGCGCTCATTGTCCCACAGAACAGGCACGGTTACGCGACCGGTGTAGTCCTTCTTGGCGCGGGTGTAGAGCTGATGGTGGTACTGCAGGTTGTACAGCGGGTCACCGATCGGGGTGTCCGAAGCCAGTTCAGGCCCCGTGTATTCCCAGCCGTTGGACAGCATATCCGGGTGCACGGTACTGACCCCGATATGCGCAGTCAGACCCTTCAGGTGGCGGAAGATCAGGGTGCGATGGGCCCAGGGACAGGCCATGGACACGAACAGATGATAGCGACCGGAGGCAGCAGCAAAACCACCCTCGCCTGACGGCCCGGCGCTGCCGTCGGCAGTCACCCAGTTGCGAAACTGGGAGTCCTCCCGCTTGAACCGGCCACCTGTTTTGCCGGTGTCATACCACTTGTCTTGCCATTGTCCGTCTACCAGCAGACCCATGTCTGACTCCTGATTTACCTGTTTGAGTGAAGGCAGTTTGCGCGAAGTGCCGGCCGTATCACAGCAGAATCATCTGAAGCCCTGGTTCAAGTATTCTGAACAGCCGGAGTGCCGGCCCGGGTTCCCGGTTTCGGTACAGCACACAACCGGATATAGTAGGGACTTGAGTCCCGATTCTTGCACGGCCGCGGAGCCCTTGATGCGCTATTACCACCCGGAAATTAACCCCTTTCAGATCCATCATATTGATGTGGACGGAGGGCATCGGCTTTGGGTGGCAGAAAGCGGGCATCCTGACGGCATCCCGGTGATCATTGTGCACGGCGGCCCCGGTGGCGGCAGCGGCGACCGCGATCGGCAGTTTTTTGACCCACAGGTGTATCGCATCATTCAGTTCGACCAGCGGGGCTGTGGCCATTCCACACCACATGGCAGCCTGGAGGCGAACGACCCGGAACGGCTGGTCGACGATATGGAAACCATCCGTCAACGCCTCGGCATCGACCGCTGGGTCTGTTTCGGTGGGTCCTGGGGTACGACGCTGTCTCTGCTGTATGGTCAGGCTCACCCGGATCGGGTGCTGGGGTTTCTGCTCCGGGGGGTATTCTTGTGTCGCCAGCAGGACCTCGACTGGTTGTACGACGGGGGCGCGGGCCAGGTCTTTCCCGAGCACTGGCAAAAGCTTGTGCAAGGGGTAGATGGCGAGCGCCCGCTGCTTGAGGCCTATCACAAACGATTGACCGGACCTGACGAGCTGGAGCGCTCACGCGCCGCACGGGCCTGGTCGGCCTGGGAAGGCCTGATCGCCACCTTGAAACCGTCCCCCAAGACCGTGGCCCGCATGATCAGCCATCACACGGCCTACAGCATGGCACGGCTTTCCAGTGACTATTTCATGCGCCGTGACGAATGGCTGAGAACCCCTCTGGTGGAAGGCATGTCGAGCCTGGAAGAGCATCCGGCGATCATCATCCACGGCCGCTATGACATGGTCTGTCCGGTCGACAATGCCTGGACCTTGAAACAGGCTTGGCCCAATGCCCGCCTGGAGATCATTCGCGAAGCCGGTCACTCGGCTCATGATCCGGCCATGGTGGACGGACTCGTCAAGGCGACCGAGGATCTGGCCCATATTCTGGGAGCGCCTGATTCCAGCGCCTGAGCCATGTCACACCCACCCTCTCTGCACCCAGTCAACGACCTTGCTGCACTGCCCAGTCGCCAGCTCTGGCTGCTGGACGGCACGGATGAGCCGCTGAGCGACGCGCTGCAGGCATTGGCCGGGCAGGCGAGGCAGGCTGACTGGCAGACACTGTATGTCCCCGGTCCCGGGGTCGAGACCGCCACCCTTTCTCATTGGCCGGATGCCGTGCCCGGTCGTCAGTTGATGCGCCGCCTCGGACACAGCGTTGACCGGTTGGTGCTCGACTGGCGCTTCGGCTGGCATCTGAACCATCTGTCTCAGGCCGCTGGCTGCGTGCGCGCCGGTGGCCAACTGATTATCCTGCTCAACGCCAATGCGCCGGAGCGCTATGGCTGGTTGCGTAACCAGCCCTCCCGCTGGTTTGCCACCTGGCGTGACACTTTGCTGGAACGTGGTGCCCAGTGGCTCGAGGATGTGGCCGCCCTGCCTGCACCGGAGCCTGCTGCATTGGCGGTCGCACCCGAAGGCACTCTGTTGCCGGCCACACCCGATCAGGCGACGGCGGTGACGGCCCTGACAGACCTGGCCGACGCCCCGCGCGGCTCCGGTTGTCTGGTAAGCGCACCGCGGGGTCACGGCAAGACGGTGGCTCTGGCGCTGGCCGTTCGCTCGCTGCTGGCGCGCGGCCATACCATCACGGTGCTGGCCGCCCAGGGAGAACCGCTGTCGCAGGTACAGCATTGGCTGCAGCGGGCGGGCTGCAGTGAGATGGCGGAGGCCGGCACTCTCAGGACGCTGACCTGGGACCAATGGCAGACGGACGGTGCCACGGCAGATCTGGTGCTGGCGGATGAAGCCGCGATGCTGGGTGTTCCACGCCTGCAAGCTCTGGTCGAGCGCGCGGACAGACTGGCCTGTATTACCACTACCGAGGGCTACGAAGGTAGCGGACAGGGCTTTTTACTGCGCTTCTTGCCCGGCTGGAAGGCCAGTGCACCGGTATGGCAGCACCTGACCCTGAGCACGCCGATCCGCTGGACAGCAGGTGATGCTCTTACTGAGGCCCTGCAGGCGGCTTTGCTGTATCCGCAGCAGTCGTCGGACGGCTGGCTGCAGAACAACGCGGCAGGCAGCGCCGAGTGGACACCACCACAAAGACTCGAGGCCATCGAACTGCTAAGCGATCAGGCCCTGCGTGACGACTGGATACACCTGCTCACTGCAGCCCATTACCAAACCCGACCGGATGACTTGCGGCAGTGTCTGGACAGCTCTGATGTGCTCGCCCTCGGGGTAAAGGCCGGTGGCCGCCTGGTCGGGCTGTTGCTGGCCCTGAGTGAGCCGCCGCTGCCGGACGATCTGGCACAGGCGGTTTGGCAGGGTACTCGACGCCCGGGCAGTCAGTTGGCCAAACAGAGTCTGGTCGGGCAATTGGGCTGCCGCAGTGCGGCCGACTGGCGGGGCTGGCGAATCTGGCGTCTGGTGGTGCATCCGGGATGGCAGCGCCGTGGTATTGCATCAGCGCTGCTCAAGGCGCTGCAAGCGGAAACTGTGGAAGAGCAGGCGCCGGACTATCTGGCGGCGTCCTTTGGTCTGACTGCCGATCTGTGCACGTTCTGGCATACCAACGGCTTCTGGCCGGTGCGTCTGGGCCAGCAAGCGGAGGCCGCCAGCGGCGAGCGCGCCTTGCTGGTGGTCAGGCCCGGAGAGCCTTCTGTGGCGCAGGTCTGTCGTCAGGCCAGCAGCAGTCTCGGCGCCCAGACCCTGCTCCATGTAGAGCAGACCGCCACGCTGTCTGTTCCGACCCTGCTGGCGCTGGCTCGTGCTGTTCCGCCGCCGCCCATTTCCGACCATGACAAGGCGCGCCTTCAGCACTGGTGTGCAAGCCACCAGCCGGAATCAGCGCTGCGCCCGGTCATTGCGTTGGCCCTGTGGCATCGGGTAGCGCAGGATGGCGCCGAGGCGGAACCCCTGCTGCCCGCCTGGGTGCGTCGGGTCTGGCAAAATCAGGCATGGTCTCTCATTCAGCAGCAATTGCGCCTGGCGGATCGACAGGCCTGCGTGCAGGCGCTACGCACTGCCTTGCAGTCGGGCAGTAGTTTTTAATACGGCCCTGTGGTAAAAGGTCGGGTTCAGCGGGAGTGAGGTACAATTATGATTTTTCTCGTTCGCCATGGCGAAACCATCTGGAATACCGAAGGACGTCGCCAGGGGCGCGGTGACTCGGCGCTTACGGAGCGCGGAGTAGCACAGTCACGCGCGGTAGGGCAGCTATTGCAGCAACTGCTGGCCGGGGAAAAGCGTATTGCTCTGACCACCAGCCCGGCAGGCCGCTCACGGCGCACGGCAGCTATAATTGCCGAGGCGCTGGGCATGGATCAAGACCGGGTCCAGAGCTCGCCCATGCTCGAAGAAATGGATTTTGGCGACTGGCAAGGCCTGACCGATGAAGAGATAGCCGAACAGTTCCCCGACCAGTGGCGGCAGCGTCAGCTGAATCGCTGGGGCTTTTCCTATCCCAATGGCGAAAGCTATCCGCTGATCTGCAGTCGCGTCTCGGCGTGGATGGACTCGGTTGAGGATGCTGGTGGCGTTACCATCGCGGTCACACACCAGTGGACCAGTCGCGTTATTCGCGGCCAGTATCTCAAGCTGCCCAAGCAGGAAATGTTCGAGTTGATGCACGACCATGGGCAGATCGTCCAGTTGCACAACGGCGAAGAAAAGCTGATCAAGGTCGAGACGGTCTGATTTGAAGGCGCTGCTGCAACGGGTATCCGAAGCGGACGTCACGGTTGAGGGCAGAGTCGTGGGCGCCATTGGCCGGGGGCTGCTGGTGCTGGTTGGCCTGGAGCCGGACGATGACGATGCGAGACTGCGCCGAATGCTCGAGCGCCTGCTGAATTATCGGGTGTTTCCGGATGAGGAAGGTCGGATGAACCTGAGCCTGCGAGACACCGGCGGCGGCCTGTTGCTGGTCTCCCAGTTCACACTGGCCGCAGACACTCGCAAGGGCAATCGGCCCGGGTTTTCCACGGCCGCGCCGCCGGAGCAGGCCGCAGAGCAGTTCGCAAGGTTGGTCGAGATGGCCCGGGACGAGCATGATCCGGTCGGGGCCGGCGAGTTTGGCGCCATGATGGCCTTGCGACTGATCAACGACGGGCCGGTCACCTTCCTGCTGGAATCCTGAGTCTTTATCAGTTGTGGTCTACCGGGCGCTTACCAGTTGTAGTCGCGGCGCACTGCGGTCACCAGTTCTTCGATAATCCGGTCACCGCGATCGCCATTGGTCATGATCACCACGCCATGTCCATCCTGCAGGTTGCCGGCCAGTTTTGCCCGGTACCCCGGTGTTACCCCTTCCGAAAAGATCAGCGTTCCACTGTCGGTGCGTTCGATTCGGGCACCCAGTCCCCAGCCACAGCCCTGCGGGGTCAGCATTTCGTTGATCAGTGAGCTGTCGGTCAGTACCCGGCCGATACCCCGCTCTGCCGCCATCACCTCCATCAGCACGCGCGCCATATCGGTCGGACTGGCCCACAGGCCGGAAGACGCGCGCTCCACATAGCGCCGGTAGCCGCCGGCGATGGTGTCACCCTGCCAGTCGTGACCGAGGGCTGGCGCCGGCAGACCGATCAGACGGTATCGTGCCGGTATATTGAGCGGTGTGAACACGGCGCGATTTTGCCATATCGGAAAGCTGTTGGCCGTCTCCTGTTCCAGCCAGTAGGCCAGTACTTCGTAGCCGGCAGCAGATGGATGGCAGGTCTGTCCGGGCTGGCCGGCAAGCTGGAACGGCTCGGATTTGGCCGGTTCTGTACCATTGAGCAGCGCGCTCCAGCCGGGTTGCCGCTCACCGAACCGATAACCCTGAAAACGGGTGGGCGTCAGTCCGCTGCGCTGGCTCAGCAGGTGACGCACCGTGACACTGTCACCGGACCATCGACTGTTGTCTGGTATGCGCCATCCGGACAGGCTTTGGTTGACCTTGAAATCCAGGTCGCGTTCCGATTCCTGCAACCAGGAAATCACCCCGATGGCGGTAACCAGTTGCCCGAGATCTCCGGCCTGGAAGGGAGTGACGGACGTCAGCAGGCGGCCGTTCTCCGCTGCATGATTGCCGACCGCCCATTGGCTGACCAGCCGTCGGTTTTCGATGATGGCCACGCTGACGCCGGGCACCCGGGCTTCGTCCAGCCGCTGCTCCAGAAAGCGCAGGCAATCCGGATTCTGGTCTGGCCGACTGCACAACTCGGCTTGCTGGCTGCAGGCGGCCAGCAGGAGTATCAGGGTCAGGCCAAGGGCCAGAGAAAGTCGTTTCAGCATGGGTTTGAAGCTGTCGGGGCTGTCATGAGCAGCATCATGCCACAGCCGCGTCAACGGCGACAAACAGCTTTCAGGGCACTTCCTATATCCGGATACCGCCACTCGAATCCGGCGTCTGCCAGTTGCTGCGGCATGGCGCGGGTACTCGACATGATCAGCTCTGCCCGTTCGCCCAGCAGCGGTTTCAGGGCCCAGCCGGGCGGCGTCAGCCACACCGGGCGGCGCAGCGTCTGGCCCAGGGTCAGGGCAAAATCACGATAGCGGACCGGATTGGGAGAGGTCAGGTTGACCGGCCCCTGCAGGGTCGGTGTACGAATCAGAAAACGCACGGCTTCGACCCAGTCTGCCTGGTGTATCCAACTGAACCAGAACTGACCGTCGCCCATGGAGCCGCCGAGGCCAAACTTGAAGGCGAGCTGCAGGGGCTGCAGCATGCCACCTTCACCGAGAACCGGCCCGGTGCGGAGCAGTACGGTTCTGATGCCGGCTTTTTCGGCACCGATGGCGGCATTTTCCCAGGCCATGACCATTTCAGTCGACCAGCCTGAACCCGGCTCACTGACTTCGGTCAGCAGCGTATCTTCGCGGTCACCATAGAAGCCGACTGCTGACCCGTTGAGCAGCACTTCGGGTTTCTGGGTTTGCGCCTCGATCCAGGCGACGAGTCGATTGGTGGTATCTATGCGGCTGGTCCAGATGTCGTTCTTGCGCCGGCGCGTCCAGGGCAGTGTAAACAGGTTGGCGCCGGTGAGGTTCACGATCGCCTGCACCGGGGCAGCAATCTGCTCGAAATCAGCGACCCATTCGGCCTGCAGCCGGCCGCGCGATCGATGTCGTTCCGGGTGGCGGGTATGTATCACCAGTTCATGGCCGTCCTGCAACAGGCGCTTCGCCAGTGCCTGACCTAGAAACCCGGTGCCTCCACATATCAGTATTCGCATGCTGCCTGCCGTCCTTCAGGTGACCAGCCTATAGGATGCACTCTGCAGGGGCGGCTGTACAGGAGGACAAACGTCAGAGGCCTTTTACGGCATAGATACCGGGCGCATTGCGCCAGTAACCCTTGTAGTCCATACCAAAGCCGAAGATATAGCGGTCAACGCACTTCAGGCCTTCGTAATGGATTTCCATGTCCGGGCGGACTTTACGGTCATGGTCCTTGTTGACCAGCACGGCGATTTTCACGTCTCGTGCACCGGCTTCGTAGCAATGGTCGACAATGGCCGCCAGAGTGCCGCCTTCGTCATAGATGTCATCGACGATCAGCACGCTGCGATCGGTGACATCCTGGGCGGGGAAGGCCCGCCAGTCCAAATCGCTGCCGACTGTCTCGTTGCGGTAGCGGGTAGCGTGCAGGTAGCTGATTTCCAGCGGAAACGTCAGGCGCGTGACCAGCTGGCCGGTAATGACCAGAGCGCCATTCATCACCGAATAGACCACCGGATTGGCCTCGGCCAGGTCGCGATTGATGCCTTCGGCCATGCGATCCATGGCCTCATTGAGTTGCTGCGGGGTGTACAGCAGGTCGGCCTCCTGCATCACCTGATTGATTTCAGTCAGTTGGACAGACATGACGGGTCCATAGCGTTCAAAAAGCGGACGCGTATAATCCACATACAGCGTGCAAATCTCAAGGAAATTCCACAATTTATGCGTACAGCACTGATCTGGGCCCAGGCGCAAAATCGCGTTATCGGCCGCAACAACAAGCTGCCCTGGTATCTGCCGGAGGACCTCAAGTTTTTCAAACGGACGACCTTTGGCAAGCCCGTCATCATGGGCAGGAGAACTTTTGATTCCATCGGCAAGCCACTGCCCGGTCGCGCCAATATCATTGTGACGCGCCACCCGCTAGATCTGCCCGAGACGGTGACCGGTGTGGTCAGCCTGCAACAGGGTCTGGACACGGCCGAAGCCAATGCGCTGGTCAATGGTGAAGAAGAGATCATCGTCATGGGCGGGGCACAGATTTATGAACTCGCATTGCCCCATGCCGATCGGCTGTATGTCACCCACGTGCACGCCGACGTGGAGGGGGATGCCGTCTTCCCGGAAGTCGACTGGACACAGTTTGTCGAAGTCAGTCGGGCCGACTTCAAGGCCAACGGCCCCAACCCGTATGACTACAGTTTCGTGGTGTACGACCGAACCGCCTCCGGGGTGCTACCCGGTCAGTGAATGGGTGGCGCACTGGCGCTGGATGACGACACTTCGTACAGCAGATTGTCGATGCTGGTATCTGCGCCATGGAACAGATTGAACTCTATTCTGAGGCCGGCATCGACTTCACGGTTCTGCAGGCACAATGGTTTCTGCAGCACAGCTTTCAGTTTGTCGGTGACGGTGTTGACCTGCTGTCTGGTCAGTGTGAGCTCCGGTGAAAGGTCCTCCAGCAACAGGATGAATTCTGCCTGCCCATAGCGCGCCAGACAGTCGTTGGCCCGCACCTGCTTTTGCAACTCCTTGGCCACGGCCACGATCAACTGATCTCCAAGAATGTAGCCATAGGTATCATTCAAGTATTCGAAGTTGCCGACATGGATGCGCATCAGGCAACAGCTGGTGCCCTGGCGAATGCTTCTATGCTGCGCCTGGCCCAGCCTTTCGATCAGTTTGCGGCGATTGAACAGTCCGGTCAGGATGTCAGTTTCTGCTGCATAAGCGAGTTGCTCTTCGAGTTGCCTCTGCACTGTGATATCGGTGATGACACTTAGAATGCCAGTGACAGTGGTTTTCTTGCGGTCTTTGAAAAGCGGTGTTTTGGCGACCCAGTAAACGGACTGGCGACCAAAAGTGTTCTTGGCTCCAATTTCCTCTACATGCCTCTGGCCGGCCAGAACCTGAAGATCAATATTGCTCAGGCGCCGCGCTGCGGGTGCAGAGAACAAGTCTTGATCGGTTCTGCTTTCAAGGTGCTGTGCGGAGCAGCCCAGAAACTCCAACATGGCCCTGTTGGCATAGACATAGCGCAGGTTTCGATCTTTGATGCTGACATAGGATGGCACATGGTCGAGCGCCAACTGCAGGTGATTCTGATCAATATTCAGGGTAAACATTACAAAGCCTCGCTGTAACGGTTAGGAACAATGGAATGCATCCAGCAGTTTGCAACAGTCCCTGAACTCCGTGTTTTGCTCGAGGCCCAACAGGTTTACAACTCTGCCATTCGGGTGGGGTCGGCAAGGCCACCTGCTCAAGCTTCGTACTATGTTGAAGGTACTCCGCTTCCATCGGGAGTGGAATTGATCTGGGTCAGATTCAGCGCTACTTTTCTACTTGCCGACGTTAACGCTGAGGACCCCAATCCTGTTGATCGCAACATTGTTGTCTGCGGTTGTGTGAAAAAGTGAACGGAACCCGGGTCAGCCCAGCAGTCGTATCAGCTCTGACTTGGAGTGAATGCCCAGCCGATCATAGATACGGGAGAGATGGTTGCGCACGGTTGCCGGAGCAATGTCCAGAGTGCGCGCAACGGCCTTGTTCGACCTCCCGGAGGCAAACAGTTCTGCCACCACGCGCTCTCGTTCGGTGAGAGGAAGCTCCTCACCCAGAGGCTGTGCACGCAGCAGAAAATGGTCGGCCAGGGGTTCAAGCCGTGCCTCGATCGCGTTCCCTTTCCAGCGCCTGCCCGCAGAGGCTGTCTGCATCAGTTCCGTGGGTACGGTCAATGGTGACTCGCCCCACTCGTCGCGGGCCAGATTTTCGTAGCTGGGACGAGAACACAGGACCAACCCGTCCCGGTTGACGATGGCCACACCCTCTTCTCTGTCGGCATTCTGTGCGTCCCAGTATTCCTGGCTCAAGCGCAAGGCCACGCCGATATGTGGCAGTAACCGTTGTTTCACCTGGCGCTGGAGTTCGGTGAAACCGTGTCGGGGGTCCTCGCGACACAAGCCGATAAAGCTGACACAACCGGATGTCGGTTCAGTCATGATCGTCGCCAGCATGCGGCGGGCATCAAACCGGTCCCAGTGTTCCCGGTAGGCGAATGACTCCCGAAAGCCGGGCAGGTCTTCGAACATCACGCAGCGATTGAGGTTGTGAATCGCCAGACTGCAGTAGTCATCCTGCTGCGCAACCGCAGCCCAGTCGGTGAACAGGCGGGGCGTCTGATCCAGCATTACCAGTTCGGTGATATGGCGACTTTCCGTCTTGCCGGCGCCCCAGGCGGCAAAATCAAAAGGAATCAGTGTACGCAGTTGATGCAGAGTGCGTCGCTGCAGTTCGTCGGGCCGCAGCCGATGGCTGTTGCGATACAGGCTGAGCAGAAAGTCACTGGTCTGGCCGGCTTCCAGAAGCATGGTCAGCACCCTTTGGTTGACAGCCTATACACGCCGGCTGTATGAATTTTGTTCAGTCTTTACAAAGTACCATAGGGCGACGTTGTTCACTAGTGCTTGTCGTCCTTGCTACCCGTCGGCCACCCTATATACTGAAAGTGACTTGATGCACAGGGAATGGGCGCGCGTCGGGTCAGACCATGGTGGTCGTGGCGTGCGCCGTACTGTCAACCGGGAGAGCTGCAGTGATCGGAGAGCGCACAGTCCACCTGTTTTGTGACGATGTGATGCTGGGGCACAATCCCGAAGTTGATATGCCCTTTATCCCCAGCCGCGTGGAGAAGCGCGTCCGCAGTATTCTGGAAGGGCTCACCTTCAAATGGAGTTATCCGGAACACCCGGGTCGCCTGTCAGCCATCCGACAATACCTTGAAGCCAACCCCATTGACGGTGTGCACTGGACTTCAGGGGAGAGTGCCACCTACGAGCAACTGGCCAGGGTCCATACTACTGCCTATCTGGATCACATCTTCTCTCTGGCCGGTCAGAGCGCCTGGTTGGACAAGGACACCACTGCGATGTCACCCAACAGTATCCAGGCGGCCACCGCTGCTGCTGGGAATGCCATTGCGGCCGTGGAATGTGTTGTCCGAGGCGATGCGCAAAGCGCCTTTGCTCTGGTGCGCCCGCCGGGCCATCATGCCGAGCCAGTGCGCGCCCGCGGTTTCTGTCTGCTGAACAATGTGGCGGTTGCTGCGGCCCATGCGCAAGCCAAACTGGGCTGCGAACGGGTGCTGATCGTCGACTGGGACGCGCACCACGGTAACGGCACCCAGGATATCTTCTGGGCCGATCCCGATGTGTTGCTGTTTGATACCCATTGCGCGTCGCCGTTTTATCCCGGCTCCGGGCATCTGCACGAAACTGGTGACGGCATGGGGGAAGGCTACACCATCAATGTGCCCTTGCCGGAAAGTGCCGGAGATGCTGCCTTCGAAAGCGCATTTCGCGACATTCTGGTTCCGGCAGCCCGTCATTTCAAACCGGACCTGGTACTGGTCTCCGCCGGCTTCGACCCGCACCGCAATGACATGGCACTCAATCTGACCTACAACGGCTTCAGAATGCTGACTCGCATCCTGCAGGACATAGCGGACGAGCATTGCAGGGGGCGGCTGGCATTGGTGCTGGAAGGCGGCTACAACCTGACTTCATTGTCCAGTGGCGTCCACGCCGTGCTGGAAACGCTGGCCGGTGGCGAGGTGCCAGAGCTTGTGGAGCCGGGCATTCTTGCCGTGCAGGAAGCCCTGGATTTTCATCGGCCGGCTTTCACTGACGATTAACCGGCCGGAGTCGGGTCAGCGACTGGAGCTGCTCAGCGCAGCACCAGCGTCGCTGTGTCGGTCTGGCGCAACAGCTCAGACGTGTTGCTGCCGACAAAGAACTTGCGAATGCGCGAATGGCCGTGCGTGCCCATCACGGTCAGGTCAACCTGCTTGTCGCGTGCATAGTTGACCAGTACTGTGGCGACGGACTCGCCCGGTTGCACGATGCCGGTCACTGAAAATCCGGCATTCTCCAGCTCCTGCTGGGCCGCTTCGAGCTGGCTCCGGCGCTCCGACGTATCGTCACCCACCATCACCAGATGGCAGGGCAGCCCTTTCAGCAAGGGGCTTTCGGCAACCCGGGTCAGGGCGGCTTTCGCGGTCTTGCTGTTGTCAAAGGCCAGCATAAAGTTGCGGGGTTTCCGGAACTCATGCACGGTGACGAGCAGAGGCTTGCGCGCTACGCGGATTACGTTCTCCAGATGGCTGCCGACCGTGTGCAGGTCATTGGCATGGGTTTCACCCTTGCGGCCCACGATGACCAGACGGGTGTCTTCTTCCAGTTCCTGAATGGTGTCGGTCAGGCTGCCGTGGCGCTGCAGCGTTTCCACGGCGAACGCCTCATCAGACTCCAGTTGCTCGCGGGCTGCCTTGAGTTGCAGTTTTCCCTGCTGCAACGCCAGCTTGCTGCGCTGGCTGTCCAGAGCCGCCAGTTCCTCCAGCAGATGTTCCTGGGCGCCCAGCCCCAGATTGCCCGAGAGATCCCGCTCGGTAGGAAACTCCGACTTGTCGAGGACATGCAGTGCCAGCACGGGGGTCTGCAACTGCTGACTGGCCCAGGCTGCGGCAGCGCACACGGCCAGAGCCGCCTGCGAGCCATCTATTCCTGCTACGATCTTGTTCATATCAACTCCTTGGTTCTGATCTGGCGGCTCAGTGGCCGCCCATCAGGGTCTCTGCAGCCTCGGGTTTGTCATGCACGCCAAAGCGGTCAACGATGGTGGCACTGGCTTCGTTAAGGCCAATGACGTCGACATCGGTACCCTCGCGGCGGAACTTGATCACCACTCGGTCCAGTGCGCTGACGGCGCTGATGTCCCAGAAGTGGGCATGAGTCAGGTCGATAGTGACACGGTCCAGCACTTCCTTGAAGTCGAATGCGGCCATGAACTTCTCGGAAGAGGCGAAGAAGACCTGTCCCTTGACGCGATAGGCCCGGTGATCATCTTCGCGATCAGACTCGCTCTCGATGGCCATGAAGTGCCCTACCTTGTTGGCAAAGAAGAGCGCTGCCAGCAGCACGCCGACAAACACGCCAATGGCCAGGTTGTGCGTCCACACCACGGTGGCGACGGTGGCCACCATGACGATGTTGGTCGACAGGGGGTGTTTCTTCATGTCTCGGAGCGATGACCAGGAGAAGGTGCCGATCGATACCATGATCATGACCGCCACCAGTGCTGCCATCGGAATGACGCTCAGATAATCGCCCAGAAAGACCACCAGTATGATCAGAAAGACACCGGCAGAAAACGCCGAGAGGCGCCCACGGCCACCGGATTTCACATTGATGATCGATTGCCCGATCATCGCGCAGCCGGCCATGCCGCCGAGCAGGCCGGAGCCGATGTTGGCAATGCCCTGGCCCTTGCATTCCTGGTCCCGGTCGCTGGTGGTGTCCGTCAGATCATCGACGATGGTTTCCGTCATCATGGACTCCAGCAGGCCGACGACCGTCAGTGCCAGTGAATAGGGCAGCACGATCATCAGGGTGTCCAGATTCCACGGCACGTCCGGCCACAGGAAGACCGGCAGGGTGCTGGGCAGCTCGCCCATGTCACCCACCGTGCGGATATCCAGGCCGAATATGACCGCCACCAGCGTCAGGGTCACGATGCAGATCAGGGGCGATGGCAGCACCTTGCCAGCCACGGGTATATAGGGAAACAGGTAGATGATGCCCAGCCCGGCGGCCGTCATGGCATACACGGGCCAGGTCACACCGGTGAGTTCCGGCAGTTGCGCCATGAAGATCAGAATGGCCAGCGCGTTGACGAAGCCGGTGACCACCGAGCGCGAGACAAAGCGCATCA
>NZ_JAIUMC010000036.1 GCF_022565775.1 Natronospirillum sp. | reverse complement strand
TACGAATACATAAACTACCTCCGTTGTAGTCCAAGAATTCATCCGCACCTCCCTGTTGCTGTCCTCTGCTGACTGTCTACTGGTATATTGCTCTTTCCCTCCGACTTCCCTAATCTCCCCACTGAACCCTCGCAACAGGAAAGACTATGGAACCCTGGGTCTACTGGTTGGCACTGGCGCTGGTATTGTTTGCCGTTGATATCGTGGTGGCAGGCGGAGCCAGTGGTATTCTTCTGGTACTGGCGCTGATGGCGCTGGCAGGTGTGCTGGCGGCGTTGCTGGGGCTGGATGTAACGGCTCAATTGGCGTTTGCTGCTGTTTCCGGTCTGGTGTTCATTCCTCTGGTCATTGTCATCATGCGCCGTATTACGGGCCGCCGCGAAGGGCAGCACAGTGACGGCCGCCTGGCGGATGAGACCTATACCGTCCAGCAGGAGGCAGATCGTCTGGTCGTGAAGGCGCTGGGTGACGTCTATCCGGTCAAGGCAGAGGCCGGGTCGGACACGACTCTGCAGCCCGGCACTGCAGTGCGCATATTGCGTTTCGAGGGGATCACTGCCATCGTACGGCCCGAGGCTTCGTCCGCGCCTGAAGGGCCCGCCGAAAAACCCTGATATCATTTTCCGAATTTCCGTCTCTGGAGCTCTGAGTTATGGACAATCTATTTGCTGAATTTACGGGTCTGGGCCTGATTACCCTGCTCGCGATCGTCATCGTGATGCTGGTCATCAAGGGTCTGACTCTGGTCCCGCAGCGTCGCACCATGGTGATCGAGCGGCTGGGCAAGTTCCACCGTGTGCTGGAGCCCGGCCTGAATTTCATTGTGCCGTTTATCGATTTGCCACGACAGATCACCATTCTGCGCTTCGAGAACAACCAGCCTGTGGTGCGTATCGAGCGCCAGATCGACATGCGCGAAATCGTGCTGGATTTCCCGGCGCAGGCCGTGGTGACACAGGACAACGTGAACGTGCAGATTGACGGTGTTCTCTATTACCAGATGATGGATGCGCAAGCGGCCGTCTACGGTACCGAGAATCTGGTGCTGGCGATTCAGACCCTGGCCCAGACTTCGCTGCGTTCCGAGATCGGCACCATGGAGCTGGACAAGATTTTCGAGTCCCGCCATGAGATCAATGGCCGTCTGCAGTCCACCATGGATGAAGCGGGCAACAAATGGGGCGTCAAGGTCAACCGGGTGGAGATCCGTGATATTTCCATGCCGGATGAAATCCGCGAAGCCATGAACCAGCAGATGGTGGCCGAACGCAATCGACGGGCTCAGGTCAGAACGGCCGAGGGCTACAAGCAGGCGGAAATTCTCAAGGCGGAAGGTGACAAGCAGTCACTGATCCTCAACGCCCAGGGTAACCGGGACGCCGCCATTGCCAAGGCGGAGGGTGACAAGAAGGCCGCAGTGCTCCACGCAGAGGGTGAAGCCAGAGCGATCCAGTTCATCATGGAGGCTATCGAAGACAAGGTGCAGGACAAGTCCATTGCCATCAATTACCTGATTGCCAAGGACTATATCGACATGCTGCCGACCCTCGCCAAAGACGGCGATCGTGTCTTCGTGCCGGTAGAGTCCTCCAATCTGATGGGCTCTGTCGGTGGTATTCGCGAACTGCTTGGGCCAGGTGCGATCAGCGGTTCGCAGGGCAACGGTGGTGGTACCGCCTGAACCTGACCATGCGCGAACACCGTATTGAAGATCTGATCCAACTGTTCAACGGGCTCTTTCGGGAGCCCTGCAACACGATACTGGTGGCCGGTGAGGGTGAACCTCTGTATCGGCCCGCCGATCACCGTTTTCCGCACCACCGCATCATCTTTGCCCATGGTTTCTATGCCAGCGCCCTGCACGAGATAGCACACTGGTGTGTGGCCGGTCCGCAGCGCCGACAACTCGAAGACTATGGCTACTGGTACAAACCGGATGGCCGCTCTCCAGCCGAACAGGCAGAATTCGAGCGCGTGGAAGTCAAGCCACAGGCCTATGAATGGCTGTTTTCTGCCGCGGCCGACCATCCCTTTCATTTCAGTGCCGACAATATTGCCGGTGGCTGCGGACCCAGCCCCGATTTCAGGCAGAAGGTCCGGGAAAGGGCTCAGCAACTCCTGGCGCATGGCATGCCGGATCGCCCGAAGATCCTTGTGGCGGCCCTGTGCGATTTCTACGACACGCGGCCGGACTCTCTGGCCAGTCATATCTCTGCCGGCACCGGAAAGGTCACGCAACCGGCATAAGGTGACGATTGTCAGTCGAACTGAGTGCCATAGGCCGCTAAACTGCTGTTTCCAGAGAACTGCCTGTCAGGGAATACAGTATGGCACTCCCGCTTGCGATAGAAACACATCAACTCCTCAAGAAGTTTGGCACCAATCGTGCCGTGGACGGCGTCGACCTGAGCATCCCTCAGGGCATGGTGTACGGCGTGCTGGGCCCCAACGGTGCCGGCAAAACCACGACATTGCGCATGCTGGCCACGTTGCTGCGCCCGGATGGCGGAGAAGCCCACGTGCTGGGCCATGATGTGGCGCGTGAGCCAGCCCGGGTGCGCGAGCGAATCAGTTTGACCGGGCAGTTTGCCTCGGTCGATGAAGATCTGACCGGACTGGAGAACCTGCGCCTGCTGGCTGGACTGCTGGGTTTCCGGCGTCGCGAGGGTCGCCAGCGGGCGGAAGAGCTGTTGACAGCCTTCAGCCTCACGGAAGCACAGAATCAGCAGGTCAAATACTACTCCGGGGGCATGCGGCGGCGCCTGGACATCGCCGCTTCCATTCTGGTGACGCCGGACCTGCTGTTTCTCGACGAGCCGACTACCGGTCTGGACCCACGCTCGCGCAATCAGGTGTGGGATATCGTGCGGGCACTCGTAGCCGGTGGCACGACGGTGTTGCTGACCACCCAGTATCTGGAAGAAGCGGACCGGTTGGCCGAACGGATTGCCGTGATTGATCGCGGGCGTGTCATTGCGGAAGGCACCAGTGCAGAGCTGAAGGCCTCCGTGGGCACCAGTGTGCTGCATCTGAGCGTTCTGTCGCCAGACCAGAGAGAGCAGGCCGCGGGTGTCCTCAAGGACCGACTCGGGGTGCCCGCCTTTCGGGAGGCTGACCCGACGGCATTGACCGTGCAACTGGACGATACCGCCCGGGCACCTCTTGCCTTGCATGCGCTGACGGAAGCCGGCATACCCTTGCGCAGCTTCTCGCTGGGGCAGCCCAGCCTGGATGAGGTCTTTATGGCGCTGACCGGAAGACCGGCGGAATCAGACGAGCCGGAAAAGGAGGTGGTTGTATGACGGAACAGGACACCATGGCAACACCTGATGCAGCCAGGGACACTTCACTGGAGGCCGCACTGCAAAGCGCCCTGGCACGGCGGGCTGCGCCGCGGCGACCCGGTGCCATTTCCAATGCCACCATGTTTGGCTGGCGCGCCCTGCTGAAGATCAAGCATGTCCCGGAACAGCTCTTTGATGTAGTGATCACGCCGGTCATGTTCACAGTCATGTTCACCTATCTGTTCGGGGGTGCTCTGGCCGGATCGACAGTGGATTATCTGCAGTTTCTGCTGCCCGGCATCCTGGCACAGACCGTGATCTTTACCACCATCTACACCGGGGTGACCCTGAACACCGACATCTCCAAGGGCATCTATGACCGCTTCAAGTCCATGCCGATCTGGGCCCCGTCGCCACTGGTCGGGGCCATGCTGGGCGATTTTCTGCGCTATACAGGCTCCTCGGTGATCGTCGTGTTGATTGGCCTGCTGATGGGTTTTCGTCCGGAGGCGGGTCTGTCAGGTGTGATCTGGTCCATGATGTTGCTGAATCTCTTTGCTTTCGGCATTGGCTGGATTTTCACCACCCTGGGCCTGCTGATGAGAACGCCAGGCACAGTGATGACCATCAGCTGGATTGTCCTGATGCCGCTCACCTTCGCGTCGAACGTGTTCGTGGACCCCGCGACCATGCCAGGCTGGCTGCAATCAGTGGTCAATGCCAATCCGGTCTCGCATCTGGTGACGGCGATCAGAGCCCTGATGGCGGGCACCGCCAACCTTGGGCTTCTGGTGAAGTCTCTGTTGATGCCGGCCGCGATTACAGTGATTTTTGCCCCTCTGGCCATGGTGCTTTATCACCGGCCAAGGTGACTGTTCCTGTGTCGCCCTTTGATTGTAAAGAGCCCGTAATAGCGGGCTTTCAGCGCTTCATGTCCACTTGAAACCATGTGTTGCCGACCTTACTAACCTGCATAGAGTCAAGCGTCATTTGCTGAGCCTGGCTCGGTGTGATCGCTGTGCCTGAGCAGGGCAGTGAAAGCGCCAAAATCCTGTAACACAACTGACTATCGCTTCTGAAGGAGGATATTGTCATGAACACTATTGATCTGACTCCCCTGTACCGCAGCTCAATCGGTTTCGACCGTTTTGGCTCACTGCTGGATTCTGTTATGCGCAATGACCAGGCATCAGCCGGTTATCCCCCGTATAACATCGAAGTCACAGACGAAAACCGTTATGCCGTGACTCTGGCGGTAGCCGGCTTTGACCGCAGTGAACTGGATATCGAAGTAGAGCGCGGTGTATTGACCGTTCGTGGCCGCAAGGCAACCGACTCGGATGAGCGCCAGTTTCTGTATCAGGGCATCGCGACACGTGCCTTTGAGCGGAAGTTCAGTCTGGCGGACCATGTTGAAGTACGGGGCGCCAACCTGAGCAACGGCCTGCTGACCATCAACCTGGTAAAAGAAATTCCGGAAGCCATGAAGCCCCGGAGCATCGATATTGATGTGAACCAGGAAGCACTGGAGCACCAGCCGGAAGTCGGGGAAAAAAGCAGCAAGTCAGGCAAGAAAGCTGCCTGATCTGACTGCACCCTGACTGCAGTCCTCAGGGCTGCGGTCCCTTGAAAACAGGCAGCGCCTCGGCGCTGCCTTTTGTTTTTCCTGCCGGCACCGGTTGACACCCGATTCATCAAGGGTGACAGTTCCCGCTTCCTGTCGAATTAGCCATGATCATGCCCGAGTCGCACACCATCGCCAGTGATCGAAAGCTGCGGTCAGTCTGCCCACTGGACTGTCCGGATGCCTGTGCCTTGCAAGTCACCGTGAGCCAGGACAGCCCAACGGCACAGCCCAGGATTACCCGTGTGGCCGGACATCCTGATCATCCCGTCACCAAAGGCGCCATCTGCCACAAGGTGCAGCGTTTTCCCGAGCGTATCTACAGCAGCGAACGCGTATTGCAGCCTATGCGCCGCAAGCCCGGTCGAGCCAAGGGGCTGGCCAGCCGGCCGGTGCATGATGATTTCGAGCCGGTCAGTTGGGATCAAGCCTATGCCGAGATCGGCCAGCGGTTCCGGGATATCATTCGGGATCATGGCGCAGAGGCCATACTGCCCTACAGCTATTATGGCAATATGGGCGTGCTCAGCAGCGAATCCATGGATCGACGCTTTTTCCATCGCCTTGGCGCCAGTCATCTGGCCCGCACCATCTGCAATGCTGCCGCCGCTGAAGGTTATGGGTATACGATGGGCGTGCCTGCCGGCGTCGATCCGGAGGCCACTGTGCATGCCCGGCTGATCATTGTCTGGGGCTGCAACATTGTCAGTACCAACATGCACCAGGTCATGCTCGCCAACGAAGCCCGCAAACGCGGGGCTCGCATCATCTGCATCGACGTGCATCGCAACCGCACGGCGCGCTGGGCTGACGAGAGCTATCTGGTGCGTCCGGGCAGCGATGCCGCGCTGGCACTCGGCATGATGCACATCCTGTTTCGTGACGGCCTGGCAGATCGGGCGTTTTTGTCCCGCTACACCTTGGGCGCCGAAGAACTCGAGCAGTCTGTGGCGGCCTGGACGCCGGAACGAACAGCCGAAGTGACCGGCCTTTCAGTGTCCGATATCGAACATCTGGCCAGCTTGTATGGCACCATAAGCCCCTCGTTTCTGCGCATCGGCAACGGCCTGCAGCACCATGACAACGGCGGCATGATCATCCGCACTCTGGCCTGCCTGCCCGCCATCACCGGCCAGTGGGGCAAGCCTGGCGGTGGAGCACTGAAGGGCAACGGCTGGTATGCCGGCTTTGATCTCAAAACCCTGCAACGCCCTGACCTGCATCCGAACTCCGATGCCCGAACCGTCAACATGAACCAGTTGGGAGAGGCTTTGCTGACCGCAGAACCGCCCGTCAAGGCGCTGTTTGTCTACAACAGCAACCCGGCAACGGTAACTCCTGATCAGACCCGAGTGCGCCAGGGCCTGCAACGGGACGACCTGTTCACCGTGGTGCATGACCTGATGCTGACCGACACCTGTGGCTATGCCGATCTGGTGCTGCCCGCCACCAGCCATTTTGAGAATACCGATCTCTACAAATCTTACTGGCATCTGTATGTGCAATTGCATGAGCCGGTTCTGCCCCCTCAGGGTGAGGCCCGGTCGAATGTGCGGTTGTTTCGCGAACTGGCCGAGGTGATGGGCTTTGAAGAGCCCTGTTTCAAGGACACCGAAGAGGATCTGATTCGACAAGCACTGGCGTCAGACAGCCCCTGGCTGAATGGCATGACTCTGGACAGCTTGCGTGAACAGGGTTGGCAGCGCCTGAATGTGCCCGCAACCGGGCTGTTCCCGCAGCAGATTCCTACCCCTTCCGGTCGGATAGAGCTGGTCTCCGAGCGCCTGGAACAGCAGAACCTGCCCGGGCTCCCGGCGCACACACCGCTGCAGGAACCAGGCAACTACCCCTATTGGTTGATTACAGCCCCCAATCACCGGTTTCTCAATTCCACCAGCGCCGAAGACCCTCGATTGCAGGCACTGGAAGGCGGCGGCCCGTCAGTGATCATGCATCCTGACACGGCTGCTGCCGCAGGCATTGTCGAAGGGGAGACGGTCAGTTTGTTCAATGACCGGGGCAGGGTCAGTTTGACTGCTGTGGTCGCACCTGATGTGCTGCCCGAAACCCTGGTGACCCTGGGGCTTTGGCGCGACGACCCCGAGCAGGGTGTGGTGGCGGTCAATCACCTGACCCCATCACGCTCTGCGGATATGGGTGGCGGGGCAACCTTCTTCTCGACGCGCGTCGGGCTGCAGAAGCAGCCTGCCTGAGCGCAAAACTGTGCACCGTTTCACAATACTGCCGACAGGTTTCCGCTACACTGACGTTTGTTTGGATGTCGCCGGTATTGCTGACTGTTCAACTTATGCACTTACGCCATCGGGAACCATAAACGGATGTCACTTTCCTCACGCCTGTCTGTCCTTCTTTTGAGTTTTTTCCTGATGGGGTCTGTACAGGCTGAACCGGCACCTGATTTCTCATTCATCGACCCCTTTACTGACGAGTCCACTTCTCTCGGTGGTCTGCAGGGCCAGGTGGTGTACCTCGATTTCTGGGCTTCCTGGTGTATTCCCTGCCGTCAGTCCTTTCCCTTCATGAATGAACTGCATGAACGTTATGGCGACCGAGGCCTGACCATACTGGCTGTCAATGTCGACGAACAGGAAGCCGACGCAGAGCGCTTTCTGCAACAGTTCCCGGCCAGTTTCCGGATACTCTACGATCACGATGCCACGCTGCCGCCCATCTACAATGTGATGGGCATGCCGACCGCCTATCTGATAGATCACAACGGGCAAATCGAAGAAACGAAAATTGGCTTCCGCATTGATCAGCGCGGCGAAATAGAGCAGCGTTTGAGAGAGATGCTGCGCTCAGCGGGGCACTTGTGATGAAAACAGTGATTCGCTGTCTGGCCCTGATCCTGATCAGCCTGGCGCTGGCCGGGTGCACAACGGTTCAGCCCTGGGAGCGCGGAACCCTCGCGGAACCCGGCATGGACGTGGATGGGCATCCGATTGATGCCTATGTCGACAGTCACGTTTATTTCAGTCGAGAAGCAGCCACCGGCGGCTCCGGAGTCGGGGGCGGTGGTTGTGGCTGCAACTGACCAACGCAATATACGCGGCATGCTCGCGCTGGCCACCACCGGATTGCTGGGCCAGGCAGCGGCACAGGACTTCGCCAACGACTGGACCGTCAATCTCGCTTATCTGAATTATTTTGAACCAGACCGGGTGAATGTGCAGTCATTCTATGGCAAGGCGTCCGGCCAGATCAGCGACGATGCCCATATCAGTGTGGGTGTGGTACTGGATACCATGACCGGCGCCACGCCCAGCGGGGCTGTCGAGGGCTCCAATGTGGTGGCCAACACAGGCACATCAGGCGGCGGCTTCGAGGTCGATGGTACCAGTTCATCACTGGCAGACTTCGATGATACGCGGTTAGCTGTCGATCTGGATTGGGAGCATACCTATGGGCGCTTTGTGCGCGTCAACTATGGGGCCTATGCGTCCGTCGAGGGCGACTTCGCCGCACTGGGGGCCAGCGTCAAAGGCAATGTGGACCTCAACAATCGCAATACGACGCTGGCCCTGGGCCTGGGTGCTGAAGGCGATCAGAGCTCGCAACGCGATGGGCGAACACCCGAGCCCATGTCCAATGTGACGGACCAGAGTTTTTACGGCGAAGGGCGTCGCAATACCTACGATGTGCTGCTTGGCGTCACTCAAGTGCTGGGGCGGCGCACCATCGCGCAGGTCAATCTCACCTACACCCATTCGCTGGGCTACCACAATGATCCCTACAAGGTATTCAGTCGCGCCGATGAGGATGATGTCGAGGCCGAACGCTATTATGAGAACCGCCCCGATGAGAGAATCAGGGGTGCCCTGTATACCTCATTGCGCCATCAACTGACCGACGGCGACATCATAGGCGGCAGTCTGCGCTACTATCAGGATGACTGGGGCGTGGAAGCGGTCACCGGTGAACTGAGCTACCGGTTGCACATTGCCGGTCGCGGCAGCTATGTCGAACCGTTCGGACGCGCTCATTACCAGACCGAAGCCGACTTCTACCTGCGCACTCTGGGCATGGATGAGGAGTTGCCCGAATACGCCAGCGCCGATGCGCGTCTTGGTGAACTTCAGGCGTATACGGGTGGTTTGAAATTCAGTCAGCCTGTGCTGGACTGGGGCACGTTGCAAATCCGGGGAAGTTACTACTACCAGCGCTTTGAAGATGCCAACTACGACGACAATCAGGCTTTTATTGCCCAGTTGGGTTTTGAGTTCGGCAGCCGCTATCGGTAACCACTCTCAACACCGGGAGGCTGCTGTTCAAACAGTCGAACCGCCGTTCAACTGAACGGCGGGTCTATTCCCTCCACCGACTCATCCAGTTTCACATCACCTTGCGGGTTGTAATCCGGGTCGGCGGTTATCCGTTCCGGGTTCTGTGCACCAAAGTAATGATAGATGGACGAGGCAATGGACATGGGCTCTGTCTGATAGCTGTCATCTGTCGGTTCTGTGTACTGGTTGTTCACACCGGTGCGTCCGACTCTATGGGTCTTGCCGACCACCTTGCCCAGTGTGTCCGCCCCTCCGGGGCGAACGCCTTCACCACCCAGGGTGAAGAGGTTCTGGTTATTGGCGTGGTCCCAGCCCATCGAGTTGTTCAGATTGACCAGTCGGCCAAAATCACCCCAGACATTGATGATGATGTTGTCGGTACGACGCACCATACCACCGGGTGTCTGACCGGCTGCAGACCCCTGGTCGGACAGCCGGATATGCTTCATGGCCACACGCAACGCATGGAACAACTGCATCATGCGATTGCGGTAGCGATCGATGGCGTTGTTGTGGTCATCCCATCCGCCCAGGCCGGGGGTACCGACCGAAATGTACAGCGATGAGGGGTTCTCGATGGCCAGAGTCACCGCAGCACGCACCTGGCGGGCAAAGCGGGTATTGGGGTAGGACAGGCGGTCATCGGCATCGCCATCCGGGTCATCGGGTTCAACCGCCGGCAAGGTCGCATCACGTGCTGAACTGAGATCGCCGACCAGACCCGCCATGGTACTGCGGGCGGCAAAACCCTGAACGCCGGACTGGAATCGCCGCGCGTAGGCCTCATCGCTTTGCATCTGAGTCACCAGATCATCGATCTGGCTGTTGGCCGTTGCGTCGCCAGTCAGCCCACCACCCCGAGTGTAGGGGTTGTCGAAGTTGTCGTTCAGGCTCATTTCCCGCAACGGGATCGGCGTGGACAGCCCGGGGTCTCTGGCAAAGGCCGTGGTCTGACCTTCAAAGGAGACGAAGGGCAAAGGTAGGCCATGCAGGCCGTCGTCGAACTGTCCAACCGTGCGTCCGTCAGCGAGCTGGCAGCTTCCCATTGCATTGCGATGGGTATGCAGCATCAGCGCCAGGCGGGTACCCAGACCGGCCGAGTTGTCGACATTGAGTGCGCCCTTCTGATTGATGAAAATAGCTTCCCGGTGTGAGCGGGTCTGATTCTTCAGCTTGTGAATGGTGCGGTAGACCGACATGTCATTGCTGCGAATCAGGTCTTCCATATAGAGACCGCCGGCACCGGCCCAAAACCCGTAGGGTGTCAGCTGCGCATTGCCCCCATTGGCGGGGTTGCTGTCGTCATCGAGGCTGCGAGCCTGCAGAATGCCGCTGCCAAAAGCCGCTGTGTAGGGGTTCATCGAATGATAATTGATATCCTCGATGTTGGTCATGTTGCCGGACAGCTCGGAGGCTCCGCCATACAGAAAGATGTTGATGACCTGAGGCAGCACCGTGGGTGCTGTAAAGTCCACAGCATCATAGTTCAGACCTGCGGCCTGCGCCCGTTCGGCCAGCAGGCCTAGGCTGAGCGCGCTGGGCACGGCGGGCGCCATGGCGAGGCCGCGCAGGAAGTCTCTTCTTTTCATCCGTTGATCTCCTCACCCGGGCGAGCCAGATAATAGAACTCGGGCAGACGGGATACATATTCCATCACCACGTAGGTCACATCCGAATAATTCCAGCGGCTGCTGCGAACCCGGTGCTCCTCCAATGCCTGGTCGAAATAGATCTGGTTTCGTCCCTCCGGCCCCAGCATGTCCATCAGGGCATCGCGCTCGGTCCCGGTTGCGGGTCGCAGCAGCGTGGTCAGGAACAGATAGTCGATAAAGTCTTCTGCATTGAGGTTGGCAACATCCTCACGCACGGCGGTCTGCAACACATCGGCTTCTTCCGGGTGCGGCACTGCCTCCAGGAAGAGACCGCGATAGCCGCGTTCGTTGCTGCTCCAGGTGCCGCCTTCCCAGCCCTGACGATTACCTACCAGAACCCGTTCACGCATTGCCTTGCTGTGGCTGGCGAAACTCAGCGCGTCCATGGGGACATCTGGCGTGCGGCCAATCTTGTATTCCATGGCGGACGAGCCCATATTGCGCTGGTTCAGATCCGACCAGCCGTACTCCTGAATTTCGCGGGTGATTCGGCGTCCGATCTGCCCTTGATTGCGCTCTACCGACCAGTGCATGCGGTGCAGAACGCCAAACAGGTTCTCTTCAAACCAGAGTGGCCGTTCGGTCTGCAGCAGGTAGGCTTCGGAGAACAGCAGGGCAGTAAAGATATCTTCGAAGGTGGTAGGCCCCCCTTTGAGCACGCCTTCTACGACCTTCATGCGCTCTTCGACCGGCAGATCAGCGAGCAGGTAGTTGGCAATCACTTCGGTGACGCGTGGCATGAACAGGGGGTGGCTGACAATCACATTGTAGAGATCATCACAGGTCCGGATGTAGTAGTTGTCCAGAATGCGCAGGTATTCCTCGTTCTGTTCTCCGGAGCGCACCAACTGATACTGGGCGGACTCTGAGGTCAGGCGCCAGTCCTGGCAGGCTACGCCGCCGCGACGGGAATCTTCTTCTGTATCAAACAGACCCAGGAACAGTTCATAGGCCTCCAGGGCATGGTTTTCCGCCGAGCGGGAGACCCGCCAGCGCGACTGGGTGCCGAGATAGGCTCTGACAATGTCTCTGACCGATTCGTCATTCTTGATGCGCTGGCGCAGGAAGTTGTAGACGAACGCCGCATCTTTGGCGTCCGTGCTTTCCATTTCCAGCGCGGGCGAGAACATGATGGTATTGGCAAGGAAGTAGGTCATCCACTCGACATACAGGTCTCGGCTGAGCGGGAACTCACTGATCTGCGCCAGCGGGATCTGCCGATACAGAGGCGTTGTATTGTCATTGCTGCTGTTCGTGAACTCGAACAGGGCGTCTTCATCGTTGGTTGGCGTATCGTCCGAATTCAGGCCAATGCGGGCTCTGGCTGCCGCACGCTCGGCAGAACTCATGGGGGTTGTCAGGGCGGCTCGGGTATCGCGCAGGAAATTGCGGTTGCTTGGCTGCAGCGGGTAGAGGCCGTCGGAAAGGTCAAAGAATTCGTCGACCGCAACACCGCGATAGACCGTGGTCAGCAGGCGGTTGGCGACCTGATACTGTTGTTCAGGCGGCAATGACCGGAAAGTGCTGTTGCTGAGGTGTGAGGCAGCACCTTCAGCTTCATAGGTTGTTGCGTCGCGATCCCTGGGAGTGCCTGGATTACAGGCCACTATGCCCACTGCAGACAGCACAACAAACAGGAGTGGGGCAGGGCGCAACACTAACGGGTGGTGTTGGCGCTTCATGATGGGTGTCATATCCCTTTGCAATGGCGCACCAGTGGCATCCGGGCGCTTTCCAATCAATAATAGGCCGCCAGGCGAGGGAGTGATATGTCAATAAGCCGAAAGTGTGACCTAGTTCGCGAACCAGAGGGGGGACTCTGGCGTCTGCGCTTTCGAGCCATGGGCAGCCCGTGTGAAATTCTGCTCGATGAGCCGGCGGCGGAGTTGCCGGAGACCGTGTTTCGAGCGCTGCTGGCAGGCCAGCAGGAAGCGGAAAGGATAGAACAGAAATACAGTCGTTATCGCCCCGACAGCGTGCTCAGCAGGATCAATGCGACGACAGAACAGTGGCAGCAGGTCGACCCGGAAACCGCACACCTGCTCGATTTTGCCGGTCAGTGTCATGACCTGAGTGAGGGTCTGTTTGATGTGACTGCCGGCGTTCTGCGCGCCATCTGGAAGTTCGGCAGCGATGGCCAGACCCATATGCCGGAGCCCTCCGAGGTCGCAGCATTGCTGCCCCGCTTGGGCTGGCAGCAGGTTGAGTGGGCTCCCCCGCGCCTCTGGCTGCCGGCGGGTATGGCACTCGACTTTGGCGGCATTGGCAAGGAGTATGCCGTAGATCGCGTGCTGGCGCACTTGCAGGCCCAGGTTCCGCAACCCTGTCTGGTCAATTTTGGTGGAGATCTCAGGGCGTCTGCCGGGCGTGTTGACGGCAAACCGTGGCTGCTGGGAATTGAACAGCCTGAGGATGTGCGCCGGGCGGCCGGAGTGATCGGGCTCCATCAGGGGGCGCTGGCGACCAGTGGCGATACCCGGCGTTATGTCGACTATCAGGGGCAACGCTACGGGCACATACTCAACCCGAAAACCGGCTGGCCAGTGGTGGGAGCGCCCCGCTCCGTTACCGTTGCTGCGCCCACCTGCACTGAAGCGGGCATGATAGCGACCTTTGCCATGCTGCAGGGCAGTAACGCTGAGGCGTTTCTGCAGGCCCAGGGCGTGCGTCACTGGGTTTGTTGAGCGCTGGTCTGTGTCCCACTGACATTGACCCGGGCTCTGGACTGGGCTCTCGGATCACGCGGGAAAAAGCGCTCCGGCAACTGATCCAGCGAAGACAGGCGCCGTGTGTTCTTGTAGGGGAGCTTCATGAACCCCGAAACACCCAGTCCGCTGATTTCGGGTATGGCCTGAATGATGCGCTCCAGCGCGCCGCTGAAGGCTTTTTCGCGCGTTGGATCCAGCAGCACATAGTAGTTGTGCACCTTGAGGTGCGTCGGCATGGATTCGAAGATGATCAGCCCGGTGTGCCTGATGTCATTGAGAAATATAATCTCGTCCATGATGGCCTGAGGCAATTCCAGGGATTCATCCGGGTCATCGCCATCCTCGAAATAGGAATGGTTGCGGGTGCTGTCTTCACTGGTCGGTGCCGTGTGAATGTCATAGGGAATGCGCAGTTCGGGCGGGGGCACGAAGGGTTGCTCGGGTGATGCCCGCTCGACATGCTGTGTTACCCGGGCATCGAACATGCAGCACTTGAAAATGCCCTGGCGATGGATGGCCCTGCCCAGAGTGACCATATTGTTGACTGCCTGCACAAAAGGCGCCCGCAGCGCCGGGTCATGCAGGTTCAGGCTGGAGTCCATGTAGACGCCGTCCTCTTCCCAGTGCACGGCCAGGCCACCGACTATGGGGAACTTGCCCAAGCGGCTGACCGCGGCCAGAAAAGCGCGCTCTGTCGGCCCCATGCCGTGCATGAAATTCTTGTAGTATTTCTCGAGCTCGACATCATCAACCCGCGCCAGCATGTAGGGGTCTATCTGCTCTTCACGCAGAAAGCTGCGCCGCGAGCTGTAGACCACCGTCTCCATGTCGCCGTGCCGGTCAAAGGTCCAGATAGGGATCTGCGGCTTCTCTTCTGCCATCGGGAGTTCCGGCATCACGATGCGCGCCATGCGGGGCATCTGGGTCAGCAGATAGTCGCCGGCGCGCTGCCGGTCCTTGAAGTCGCCGGCAAGCAGGGTCTGCAGGGTGCGCGCAAATTCGCGTGGCAAGTTCAGCGCGGTAGCGGGAATGGCGTCATAGCCATAGCGGCAGGGCAGGGCAGAGGCGATGGCATAGAGGGTTGCACCGGCACCCTGTTCGTCAAATCGTGGTGAACTCAGACCGCCGTTGAGCTGATCTTCGCCGATAAAGTAGACATCTCCGAGCTTGGCATTGGTAGATTGGCTGTCTCCGCTGAACAGCCCCAACTGCCCCGGGCCGACCGGCTGTCCGTTGGCATCAAGTTGCGCAAAGACACTGGAGCCCCAGTCCACCAGGCGGATGGTTTCCGTGTCCGGATCAAAGACAATGTTGGAGGGCTTGATGTCGCCGTGGACAATCGGCATGTCTTCTCCGTCACGCTGATGGCGGCGCAAGGCCCGCAGGATGTCCACCAGTTGGGCGGCGATCTTGACCACCAGGCGGGGCGACAGCCGGCCATGACGGATCGCGTAGCGCTCCAGGTCCATGCCTCGTGCTCGCTCCATCATCAGCACTGATTGCCGGCCCAGACGGGTGTATTCCCGCACTGCGGGTATGTTGGGATGCTGCACCTGACTCTGCATCCAGGCTTCCTCTTCGAGGCGGTCCTGAATGCGTTGCGGCAGATTGATGCGGGAAAACTTGAAGACAAAATCGAGGCCGTTGACATCCGTGCCGCCGAACACGAAGCCATAGGCCCCCTTGCCGATCATCTCGATGTCATGAAACCCGAGCTGAGACAATTGGGCCTTGCACAGGTTGACCCAGTCCCTGATCTTCTGAGCATCCTGATGGCTCATCAGATACAGGGACTGATCTTCGTTGATGTAGAACTGTTGCAGAACCGCCGGAGCTTCGGTCATGGTCACAGCATGCCTTCCTGTTGCAATCAGCGCAACGCAGTCAGCATGGTGACCGGGTCCTCCAGGTAGCCTTTCCAGCAGTTGCAGAAGCGGGCGATGGTACCGCCGTCAATCACCCGGTGGTCTCCCGACCAGCTCACCTGCATGATGCGCCGTTCAGTGACCGAGCCGTCTTCGGCAAAGCGCGGCAAGCGCTGCATCCGACCCAGCGCCACTATGGCCACCTCCGGCTTGTTGATGATGGGTGTCGCCACCGTGCCGCCCAGTGCTCCGATGTTGGAGATGCTGATGGTGCCACCTTTCATGTCTTCCTGGGCCAGCTTGCCGGTGCGGGCGAGGTCGGTCAGTCGGTTCACTTCGGCAGTAATGTCTTCCAGCGACCGGTGCTGCACCTGCTTGATGTTGGGCACCAGCAGGCCAATCGGCGTGTCGGCGGCCATGCCTACATTCACATCGGCCAGATAGGTCAGTTCGGTGCAGTCGTCATTGACCCTGCTGTTCAGTACCGGAAAGTCGCGAATGGCCAGCTCGAGCGCCTTGATGACAAAGGGCATCATGCTGAGCTTGAGGTCCTTCTCTGCAAAGCGTGGCTTGAGTTGCTGGCGCAGCTTGTCCAGCTCGGTGACATCCACCTCTTCAGCATAGGTAAAGTGGGGGATGGTGCTCACCGCATCCGTCATCTGCCGCGCCATGGCAGCCCGCACACCCTTGATCGGCTCGGTACGGTCTGCCGCTGAAGGCACAACCGTCGCAGTTGCTGACGCCGCCTGCGGGGCAGCACCGCCTTGGTCCAGATACCGAAGGATGTCCTCCTTCAGTACCCGGCCACTGCGCCCTGAACCCGGCACCTGGCCGAGATCCAGATCGTTTTCACGTGCAATCCGACGAACAGCGGGCGTAGCCAACACCTTGTTGTGAGTAGACAGTTGACTGTCGACAGTAGACAGATTGCCAGAGCCAACTGCCCCGCTCTTCGCTGTCTTCTGTCGACTGTCATCTGTCGACTGATTTTCCGACTTTCGACTTTCGACTTCTGTCTTTTGACTGTCGACTGTCGACTCCTTTTTGTCTTCTGTCACCTGTCCGCCAGCTACCTCAATCTCAAACAATGGCTCACCCACCTTGGCAATGTCCCCCTGCTTGCAATAAAGGCGACTGACGGTACCCGTGTGCATGGCGGTGATTTCAACCAGCGCCTTGTCGGTCATGACATCAGCCACCGGCTGATCTTCGGCAATGGGGTCACCTTCCTGTACCCGCCATTCCACCAACTCGCATTCCACTATGCCCTCACCAATGTCGGGCAGAATAAAATCGGTCTTCATACCTGTTCTCTCCGTTTCTGTTCCCGACCTGTCAATAATTCAGGCTGGCCTTGATGGCCTCGTAGGTTTTCAGGTGGTCCGGCATATACTCCTTTTCGTGCGCAAGCGGAAAAGGAGTGTCCAGACCCGTCACGCGAACGATCGGTGACTCCAGGTACAGAAAGCATTCGGTCTGAATATCGGCCGCTATCTCTGCGCCAAAGCCCGAAGTTTTCGGCGCTTCATGGTTGATCAGCAGACGGCCGGTTTTACGCACCGACTCTGCCACGGCATCACGATCCCAGGGCAGCAGAGTGCGCAGGTCGATGATTTCGCATGACACGCCATCCTTTTCCGCCATGTCGGCGGCCTGCTCCAGCACCGGCACCTGGGCGCCCCAGGCCACCAGAGTGATGTCCGTGCCTTCCCGAACCCGGTCTGCCTTGCCGAGGGGCAGGGTGTATTCCACGTCACTGACCTCGCCCTGGGAGGCACGATACAACTTCTTCGGTTCAAAGAAGACCACCGGATCCGGGTCGTAGATGGCAGCCAGCAGCAGGCCCTTGGCCTGTTCCGGGTTGCGTGGCACGACGACCTTGATGCCGGGGATATGGGTAAAAAAGGCTTCCGGCGACTGGGAGTGGTAGTGGGCGCCATGAATGCCGCCGCCGTATGGCGCGCGGATGGTCAGACCACCGACATTGAACTCGTTGCCTGAACGGTAGCGGTATTTGGCCGTCTCATTCACGATCTGATCGAAGGCCGGGAAGATATAGTCGGCAAACTGGATTTCGGCAATCGGACGCATGCCGGCTGCCGCGGCCCCGTTGGCAAAACCGATAATGCCCTGCTCGGTAATCGGTGTGTTGAAACAGCGGGCCTTGCCGTACTTTTCCTGCAAGTGGCTGGTGGCGCGGAAAACCCCCCCGAAATGACCGACGTCTTCGCCGAAGCAGATGACGGTGTCGTCTTTGGCCATGGCGGTGTCCAGGGCACTGTTGATCGCCTGCAGCAGATTCATCTTACTCATCGTTCAGCCTCCACGCGGTCTTCTTGTACTCGTCGGGGTATTGGCGAATATGGCCCTTCAGGGCGTCAAGTTGCTCGCGCAGATGCCATGGAGGTGTCTCATAGACATCATTGATGAGGTCTTCCAGCGGTGGTGCGGGTACTTTCTCCGCTTTTTTCATCGCGGCCATCACGTCGGCTCGATACTTCTCGAGCGTGCTCTTTTCTTTCTCTTCATCCCACCATCCCTTGGCTTCCAGCCAGTGGCGCATGCGGGCCACCGGGTCCTTCTTGCGCCACAGGTCTTCTTCCTTGCGGCTGCGATAACCGCTCGGATCATCCGAGGTGGAGTGGGCACCCAGCCGGTAGGTCATGGCTTCAATCAGTACCGGTTCATGGTCTTCCACGGCCAGCTTGCGCGCCTGCTGAGTGGCCAGCAGCACGGCGAGGATATCGTTGCCATCCACGCGGATGGTCTTCATGCCATAGCCGACGCCACGGGCAGCTATGCCATCTCCGGCATACTGTTCATGGGCAGGGGTGGAAATAGCATAGCCATTGTTGCGGCAGTAGAAGATGACGGGTGATTTGAGCAGAGCGGCCATGTTCAGTGCCGCATGGAAATCACCTTCAGAGGCGGCGCCTTCACCGAAGTAGCAGATGGCGCAGTTCTTCTTGCCCTGCGCTTTCAGCGCATAGCCGACACCGGTCGCCTGCGGGATCTGGGTGCCCAGAGGAGATGAGATGGTGTAGTAGTTCAGGCGATCGCAGCCGTAGTGAATGGGCATCTGCCGGCCTTTGCCCAGATCCTTTTCGTTGGAGAAGATCTGGTTCATGAATTCGTCGACGGTAAACCCGCGAAATGCAAGAGCCCCCTGCTCGCGATACTGGGCCAGGATGATGTCATCCGGGTGCAGGGCAGCTGCGCTGCCGATGTCGTTGGCTTCTTCGCCGGTTTCGGTCATGTAGAAGCTGATTCGTCCCTGGCGCTGCGAGGCCAGCATGCGTTCGTCCAGTGCGCGGATGAACAGGAAGGTGTCGTAGATCTTCAGTGCCAGTTCCTGATCAATGTCGGGCAGTTCGGCATTGCGGTAGATCTTGCCGTTCTGCTGCAGGACGCGAAGGGTGGGAATCTTCATAGCATGCCCACTGATAAAGCGGGCCTTGTGTACAATATCGGCATTCGTATTGCGTTGGTCGCTCATAGTCTGTCTGCCTTGTTGTTGTGGTCTGACGGGATCGCCGCCAATGACATTATGACAACCGGGTGCCGGGATCTTCCGGGCAGTCCCTGTCTGAATGCTAGATTAGTCGAAAACGAAGGGCTGTTCGAAAATTGGCCTGAAAGGGCGGGAGAGCGAGTGGAAGGCTATGTTGACAAGGTGCCTGAGCCGGCGGTATTCGAGGGCTGGACGTAAGCGTTTACAGCATTGCTAATGGGCACGGACAAGGCTGCAGAGCAGCCCGGCTCAGACCAGCAGGTCACGCACATAGTTGGGCAGGGCAAAGGCCGCTACATGCACATCCGCATTGTAATAGCGCGGACGAAAACCAGGGTTGCCTTGCTGCACCGCCTGCAGGCGCTGCTGGATCTGCTCCGGTGTCTGGCGGCGCAGTGCCGAATCGTCAGTGGCCCAGGCCAGGGTCATGAAGCCACCGACATAGGTGGGCACTGGAGCGACATAGAAGGAGACGTCTTCATATAGAGGTGTCAGCCGGCGCCAGGTGGTGGTGATCTCGTCACCCTGCATAAAAGGTACGCCGTTCTGGGCCACCATGATGCCACCTTCAGTTAGACAGGTTTTCTCGTCCGCATAGAAGCTGCTGGTGAACAGCGCCTCGCCGGGCCCGATCGGGTCGGTGGAGTCGGAGATAATCACATCGAACTGCTCGGAGCACTGGGCTACAAATTCCCGACCATCGGCAATGACGATATTGACGCGCGGATCATCAAACGCACCCTGAGAGTGGTTGGGAAAATACTGACGGCACATGTCGATCACGCTTTGGTCGATCTCGACCTGGGTGACATGCTCAATGCCGGGGTGACGCAGCACTTCACGCAGGATACCCCCGTCGCCACCACCAATGATCAACACCCGGCGCGGGTTGGGGTGCGCCAGCAGCGGCACATGAACCATCATCTCGTGATAGATGAACTCGTCTTTTTCCGTGGTCTGTACAATGCCATCCAGCATCATGACCCGGCCCAGTGCCGGCGTGTCAAAGATCTGCAGGTGCTGGTGGTCGGTGCGGACTTCAAAGAGCAGTTCAGTGGCTTCGAAAGTCTGGGCGTAACCTTCGTGCAGGCGCTCGGAAATGACAATGCGATCGGACATGGGCGGCTACCTTGGTGGCGCATCAAAAGGGTTCAGGGCGCGGAGTATGCAACGTCAAACCTGCGGCCGTCCAGTGCCGTTACACCGATCGGCTGACCGGCGGTGTATCAGCGCTGTTTTCGCTGGTATTCGGGATGAACCCAGACTGGCGCGTCCGAAGGTGCCAGAGGTTGCCGGCCACGTATGTGGTCAGCGCATTTCTCGGCCAGCATGATGGTCGGCGCATTGAGGTTGCCGCTGACGATGCTGGGCATGATGGAGGCATCGACGACCCGCAGGTTCTCGATGCCGTGTACCTGTGCCTGCCCGTTGACCACGGCCATGGCGTCGTCTGCACTGCCCATGCGGCAGGTACAGGAAGGATGGTAGGCGCTGTCCGCGTTCTGGCGCACAAAGGCATCGATCTCGGCATCGGTCTGGCAATCGGCACCGGGCTGCAATTCTTCACCCCGGAAGGGCTTGAAGGCGTCCTGGGCGAAAATTTCCCGCGTCAGACGAACGCTCTGGCGCATCTCCCAGCGATCACGCTCGGTGCTCAGCAGGTTGGGCTGAATGATCGGATGTACCATCGGGTCGGCAGATTTCAGTGTCAGACAGCCTCGGCTTTCCGGGCGCATCGGACCGACATGCGCCTGGTAGGCGTGCAATTGCGGGTCCTGGCGGCCGTGATCAATAACCTGCGAGGGCAGGAAGTGATACTGAATATCCGGGTGCTTGACCCCGGGTTCGGAGCGAATGAAACCGCCGGCTTCAAGGTGAGCAGACCGACAGGCGCCCCAGTCATTGTTCAGGAACCACTTCATGCCGGCGAAAACCATGCCCGGCTGGGTGGTGTACTTGTAGAGGGTGATGGGCTCCTTGCAGGCCTGCTGGACATAGAGCTCCAGGTGGTCCTGCAGGTTCTGGCCGACGCCGGGCAGGTGCTGTCGAACCTCGATACCGTGTTCCCGTAGATGGTCGGCCGGACCGATGCCTGACAGCATCAGCAGTTGCGGCGAATTGATCGCCCCACCGCTGACAATCACTTCCCGTTCGGCGCGAACGCGCTTGGTCTGACCGTTCTGTACATACTCCACACCAATCGCACGCTGTCCTTCGAACAGGATGCGGGTGGTCATGGCGCCGGTTTCAGCGGTCAGATTGGGGCGCGACAGGGCTGGACGAAGGTAGGCCTGTGCGGCACTCCAGCGCTTGCCCTGGTAGATGGTCATGTCCATCACGCCGAACCCTTCCTGCTGGTAGCCGTTCATGTCTTCAGTCTGTGGATAACCGGTCTGTCGCGTGG
The DNA here is from genome assembly GCF_022565775.1 of Natronospirillum sp. Taxonomy (GTDB): domain Bacteria; phylum Pseudomonadota; class Gammaproteobacteria; order Pseudomonadales; family Natronospirillaceae; genus Natronospirillum. The sequence continues at coordinate 8,594 of NZ_JAIUMC010000036.1, read as the reverse complement.
CCTCAAGAAACGCATCGAACAGAGGATTGGGTTCATCACCGGTGTGCACGTGCAGCGGACCTGCATCTCCCCGGTATTCGTCACCGCCCACGGCTCGGTTCTCCGCCTTGCGGAAATAAGGCAGCACATCGGCATAGCGCCAGCCGGCAGCCCCCTCTTCGTGCCAGCGGTCATAGTCGAGGGCGTGACCTCTGATGTAGACCATGGCGTTCAGTGCCGAGCCGCCACCCCAGACCTTGCCGCGCGGCCAGTAGAGGCGACGGTTGTCCATGTGCGCCTGAGGTTCGGTGTGGTAGTACCAGTTGTATTTCCGGTTGCGCAGGTTGTACATCAGCGCCGCCGGCATGTGGATCTTCCAGGTGTCGTCGCGGCGTCCGGCTTCCAGTACCAGCACCTGACTGTCAGCGTCTTCGCTCAGTCTGGCGGCCAGCACGCAGCCCGCAGAGCCGGTGCCCACAACAACATAATCAAAGCTGTAATCAAATTTCATGAGGCTTTGTTCACTTCTGTAGCGTCTTTTATCGATCCTGTTTGCACCAGGTCAGAAGGGTGCTTCGACTGACCCCATCCCCACATAGACCGACTTTATCTGGGTGTAATGGGCCAGGGTGGCGCGGCCGTTCTCGCGCCCCAGACCGGACAGCTTGTATCCGCCGACCGGCATTTGTGCCGGCGACTCGCCGTAGCTGTTGATCCAGCAGATACCGGCCTGCAACTGGTGAATCACCCTGTGCGCGCGCTGGATATCGCGGCTGAACACACTGGCCGCCAGGCCATACTCGGTGTCGTTGGCGCGGCGGACAGCTTCTTCCTCATCGTCAAAGATCAACACGGCCATGACCGGACCAAAAATTTCTTCGCGCACGAAAGCCATGTCATCCCGACAGTCGGTAAACACGGTGGGGGCGACAAAGTACCCATTGGCACAGTCACCGTCGGTAATGCGATGGCCGCCGATGGCCAGGGTGGCGCCTTCTGCCTGAGCGGTCTTGATATAGCCCAGTACCTTCTGCATGTGTTTTTCGGAAATCAGGGCGCCGAGATTGGTTTCGGGGTTCATTGGGTCGCCAGCCACGATATTGTCACGAGTGCGCTGCAGCAGACGCGCCATGAAGGCGTCGTAGACCGAGCGCTGTACAAAGACCCGGGTGGTGTTGGTGCAGATCTCACCCTGGGTATAGAAATTCGACAGCATGGCGGCGGAGACCGCATCGTCCAGGTTGGCATCGTCGAACACCAGCATGGGTGACTTGCCGCCCAGTTCCATGGTCACCTGCTTCAGGGATTTGGCGGCATCCCCCATCACGGAACGCCCGGTGCCGGACTCGCCGGTGAACGACACCTTGGCAATGTCAGGATGGGCGGTCAGCATCTGGCCGGCCCGGAAGTCTCCCTGGATGACATTGAAGACGCCATCAGGAACCCCGGCTTCCTTGAAGACGCGGGCCAACTCTACTGCACCACGGGGTGTCTCCTCGGAAGGCTTGTAGATCATGCTGTTGCCGCAGGCCAGGGCGGGCGCTGCCTTCCAGCAGGCGATCTGGAGCGGGTAGTTCCAGGCGCCGATGCCGGCGCATATGCCCAGAGGCTCGCGGCGGGTGTAATAGAAGTCGCCGCCCAGATCCTGAGTGGTGCCTTCCAGTCCCGGAGCCTCACCGGCAAAGAACTCGATGGCGTCCGCCCCGGTCTGAACATCGACTTCGCTGGCTTCCTGCCAGGGCTTGCCGGTGTCAATCACCTCGATGCGTGCCAGTTCATCATTGCGCTCGCGCAGCAGGTCGGCCGCACGACGCAGAATACGACTGCGTTCCATGGCGGACAGCGCGGACCAGGCCAGAAACCCCTTGCGAGCCGATTCGACCGCAGCCTGCATCAGGGTATTGTCCGCCTGTTCCACCTGGTAGGCGACCTCCCCGGTAGCTGGGTTGGTGACGGTAAAAGTTTCTCCGTTGGCATTCGCCGCTGGCCGACCGTTAATCCAGGATGTCAAAACCGCATCATTCATCGTGGTACTCCAGATCGTGCAGAATGGGTGTCGTCGGGCGCCTGCTCGGCGCCGTCCCGAATGGCCTGATCGATATAGGCCTTGCACAGTTCAATCGCCCGGGCATGGCCGATGCGGCCTTCGCTGAGTGCCGTGCGCAGCCAGAACCCGTCGATCAGCGCGGCAATGGTGTGTGCTGTCCCGGCGAGCGCATGCGCCGGCAGTACCGGGCGCAGGTTGTACACCAGGTTGGAATAGAGGCGCCGTTCGTAGATGCGCTGCAGGCGGGCAAGATCCTCTGAATGAGCAGCCTGGGACCAGAAGATCAACCAGGCGCGGGCCGTTTTGGATTGCGTCTGCACACCGGAAAAATTGGCATCAACAATGGCCTGCAGCCGACCCTGCGGGCTATCCGGGTGCTGCCTGCGAAAACGCCTGAAGTCTCCGCGCAGTTCATTCAGCAAATGACGCATGGTGGCCTCGAGCAGGCCCTGCTTGCCCCCGAAATAATGACTGACAATCCCGGTGGACAACCCGGAGGCCTTGCTGATTCGGCCAATCGTGGTCCCCTGAAAACCATGGGCCTCGAGGACCTGCAATGTTGCCTCTATCAGTTGGCGGCGCCGCAATGGTTCGACATTAAGGCGTGGCATCAGTGCGACTCCCGGTTGTGCTGAATTGCAACATTGAATGAATATTCAATTGATTGAACGTTCATTCAAGTATTTTATGCCAGCCTGGCAGGGGCGGTCAAGGGCCTCCGAGAACAACGGTACAGTGTGATATTTTGTATATTATACCGTTATAAAGCAAAAATCCTGCCTGAAACCAAGGGCAACACCTTGAGCCCGACTGAATTAGGCTTACCGGCTGTGATAGGTTGGCGCACCGTTTTGGCGCAGTGAAAGGTGAACGATCCCGCAGAGGAACGAAGCCCGACAGGGCCTGCCTGGCCCGGCAACAGAGGATAAAAACCATGAGTCACGATAGCCCTCAGCACGATTATCGCGATGGTCTCGGCCTGTATCATCCCGAACTGGACCACGACAGTTGTGGTATTGGCTTTGTCGCCAACCTCAAGGGTCGGCGCAGTCACGACATCATTGAAAATGCCCTGTCCATGCTCACCTGCATGGAACACCGCGGGGGTACCGGCTATGACGTCAAGAGTGGTGATGGCGCCGGCATCCTGATCCAGATTCCGCATGAACTGCTGCAGGAAGATCTGGCGACACAGGGCATCGACCTGCCGGCACCCGGAGCCTATGGCGCCGGCATGATTTTCTTTCCCCAGGATGCAGGTCGGCGCGAAGCGTGCCGCGCTATCCTGACGCGCAATATAGAGAAGCTCGGCCTGCAATTGCTGGGCTTCCGCGAAGTACCGACCGACAACAGCACGCTTGGCCAGGCAGCGCTGGACAATGAGCCAAAGATCGAACAACTCTTTGTTGTCGCGCCACAGAAATTCGAGCAACAGGTCCTCGAGCGTAAACTGTACATTCTGCGCAAGCACACTGCAGCCGTTGTTCGCGAAGAGGTCGCAAACGCAAAAGACCATTTCTATATTGCGTCCCTGTCGACCCGGACCATGGTATACAAGGGCCAGTTCACCACCGCCCAGGTGCGCGAATACTACCTGGATCTGCAGAACGAAAAGTCGATGACAGCACTGGCCATGCATCACAGCCGCTTCTCGACCAATACCTTCCCGGCCTGGCGTCGGGCGCAGCCGTTCCGCTATCTGTCACACAACGGCGAGATCAACACGGTCAAGGGCAACATCAACTGGATGCGCGCCCGCGACGACCTGCTGTCCAGTGATGTCTTCACCGATGAAGAGCTGGCCATGCTCAAGCCCATCTGTGATCACACCCAGTCGGACTCCGCCAACATGGATCTGGTGATCGAACTGCTGGTGCTCAGCGGCCGGCCGCTGGAAAAGGTCATGATGATGGTGATTCCCGAGGCCTGGCAGCGTCAGGAAAACATGGAGCCCATGAAGCGGGCCTTCTATGAATACTATGCCTGCATCATGGAGCCGTGGGACGGTCCTGCCTCGGTGAGCTTTACCGATGGCCGCGTGATCGGTGCCACGCTGGACCGCAATGGCCTGCGTCCGTCACGCTATCTGGTCACCGACGACGACACCATCGTCATGGGCTCCGAAACCGGGGCGCTGGTGGTCGACCAGTCCAAAGTGAAAATGAAGGGCCGGTTGCAGCCCGGCAAGATCTTTATCGCCGACCTGGAAGAAGGTCGTATCATCAGTGACGATGAGGTGAAGGAAGGCGTCTGCTCCAGCCAGCCCTATGCTCAGTGGCTGGCGAAGAACAAGATTGTGCTGGACGACCTGCCGGCGCCCCGCATCGAAGAGCGGCCGCACGGGCCCAAGAGCCTGCGACGTCGCCAGCAGGCGTTCGGCTATTCGCAGGAGGACCTCAGTGTCATCCTGACCCAGATGGTCGGCACTGCCAAGGAGCCGTTGGGCTCCATGGGTGCCGACAACCCGCTGGCCGTGCTGTCGGATCAGCCGCAGCATCTGGCCAACTATTTCAAGCAGTTCTTTGCGCAGGTGACCAACCCGCCGATCGACCCGATCCGCGAAGAGATGGTCATGTCGCTGCAGACCTTCGTCGGCAAGTCGCTGAACCTGTTGGACGAGACTCCGGCGCACTGCCGCATGGTCGAGATCAAGCAGCCGGTGCTGACCAATGAACAGTTGCGCAAGTTGCAGCATATCGACCACAAGCGCTTCCAGTCGGCCACCATCGACATCACCTTCCGCGCTTCCGGCAAGCCGGGTGCGTTGAAGCGTGCCCTGGATCGGGTGTGCCGTCATGCACGCGATGCGGTGGAAGACGGCTACTCGATTCTGGTGCTGAGTGATCGCAAGGTCAGCACCGATCACGCCGGCATTCCGTCGCTGCTGGCCGTGGGTGCGGTGCACCATTACCTGATCCGGGAAGGGCTGCGGTCCTATACCGGTATCGTGGTCGAGGCCGGTGATGTGCGCGAAACCCATCACTTTGCCACCCTGCTGGGCTATGGCGCGGCGGCGGTCAACCCCTACATGGCCTTCGAGTCGCTGTATGACCTGCGGGACTGCGGCGCCATCGAGGAAGACTGGAGCAACGAAGAACTGGTCAGCCGCTTTACCAAGGCGGTCAATGGCGGTTTGCTGAAGATCTTCTCCAAGATGGGCATTTCAACCCTGCAGTCCTACCAGGGCGCCCAGATCTTCGAGGCGCTGGGGCTCAGCTCCGAAGTGATCAATAGCTACTTTGCCGGCACCATCAGCCGCATCGAAGGTATCGGTCTGGACGAGATCGCCGAAGAGCGTCTGATGACGCATTGTCTGGGCTATCCGAGCATCGACAATGCGCCGGACAATCTGATTCTGCGCAGTGGCGGTGACTACAGCTGGCGCAAGGATGGCGAGCGCCATCTGTTCAGCCCCAAGGTCATCCGCCTGCTGCAGCACTCCAGTGCCCGCAATGACCGTGACCTGTTCCGCCAGTATGAGCAGGAAGTCAACGATCAGGCCACAGAGGCCTTTACGCTGCGCGGCCTGCTGGATTTCAAATCCGACCGGGCATCGATTCCGCTGGACGAAGTCGAGCCGGCAGAAAGCATCTTCAAGCGTTTTGCCACCGGCGCCATGTCGTTCGGCTCCATTTCCTGGGAAGCGCACACCACGCTGGCCATTGCCATGAACCGCATCGGCGGCAAGAGCAACAGCGGCGAGGGTGGCGAAGACCCGGTGCGCTTCAAGCCGCTGGAGAACGGCGATTCCATGATCTCGCGCATCAAGCAGGTAGCGTCGGGGCGTTTTGGCGTGACCAGCCACTACCTGACCAATGCCGATGAGCTGCAGATCAAGATGGCGCAGGGCGCCAAGCCGGGTGAGGGCGGTCAGTTGCCCGGTCACAAGGTAGATGCCTGGATCGGACGCACCCGAATGGCTACTCCTGGCGTCGGTCTGATTTCGCCGCCGCCGCACCATGACATCTACTCGATCGAGGATCTGGCGCAGCTGATCTATGACTTGAAGAACGCCAACCGAAAGGCCCGGGTCAACGTCAAGCTGGTATCGCTGGCCGGGGTGGGCACCATAGCCGCCGGCGTCACCAAAGGCTATTCCGATGTTGTGCTGATTGCCGGCCATGACGGTGGCACCGGAGCGTCACCACTGAGTTCCATTAAACACGCCGGTCTGCCCTGGGAGCTGGGTGTGGCCGAAGCGCACCAGACGCTGGTGGCCAACCGGCTGCGCAGCCGCGTGACGCTGCAGGCCGATGGCCAGATGAAGACACCGCGCGACCTCGCCATTGCCACCCTGCTGGGGGCCGAGGAATGGGGTGTCGCCACCGCCGCACTGGTGGTGGAAGGCTGCATCATGATGCGCAAGTGCCACACCAACACCTGCCCGGTCGGCATTGCCACCCAGGACCGGGTACTGCGCGGGCGCTATGAAGGCCAGGTCGAGCATGTGGTGAACTTCTTCACCATGATGGCGGAAGGCCTGCGCGAGATCATGGCCGAACTCGGCTTCCGCAGCATCGAGGAGATGGTGGGCCAGAGCCAGGTACTGAAGGTCCGCGACGATCGGCAGCACTGGAAGTTCAAGCATGTGGATCTGTCATCCATGCTGGTGAAAGCCGAGCCGGTGAATGGCGACACGCTCTTCAAGTCGGTGGAGCAGAAGCATCTGGTCCACGACATCATCGACCGCCAGCTGATTCGGGATGCCGAGCCGGCGCTGGAACAGCAGCAGAAGGTGACGCTGGACTACGGCATTCGCAACACCGACCGCAGTGTCGGTGCCATGCTGTCCAACGAGATCTCCAAACGCTACGAGTCCGATGGGCTTCCTGACGACACCATCAGGGTGAAGTTCAACGGCTCGGCCGGTCAAAGCTTTGGTGTCTTCATGGCGCGCGGCGTGACCTTCGAGCTGGCCGGGGATGCCAATGATTACTTCGGCAAGGGCCTGTCCGGCGGCCGCATGATCGTCTATCCGGACGACAAGGCAACCTTTGCCGCGCGCGACAACATCATTGTCGGCAACGTGGCCTTTTTCGGCGGCACCAGTGGCGAAGCCTTTATTCGCGGTCAGGCCGGCGAGCGCTTCTGTGTGCGCAACTCGGGTGTGACCGCGGTTGTTGAAGGCGTGGGTGACCATGGCTGTGAATACATGACCGGCGGCAAGGCGATCATTCTGGGAGAAACCGGACGCAACTTTGCGGCAGGTATGTCAGGCGGCGTGGCCTATGTGCTGGACCGCTCGGGTGCCTTTGCCAGCCGCTGCAATATGGAAATGGTCGGGCTTGGGCCGGTCGAAGAGGCCGGCGAGATCGCCGAACTGAAAGACTGGATACAGAAGCATCACGACAACACCGGTTCCGATGTGGCCGCTGAGGTGCTGGCGAACTGGGAGCGCTCGGTGCAGGAGTTCGTGCGGGTGATGCCCGTCGATTACGAACGCATGCAGAGCTATATGCAGCAGGTGCGTGACGAGAAGCAGATTGATGACGAATACGAAGTCGCGGTCGAGGCTTTTGACATGCACCTGAAGCAGATGGCTGCCCACTGAGCGACGGAGGATTACAACCATGGGTAAAGTGACTGGATTCCTGGAATTTGGCCGTGAGTTGCCGGCCGATCGCGACCCGAAGGCGCGGCTGATCGACTGGCAGGAAATACATACCGACATGCCGGTGGAGGAGATCCGCCAGCAGGGTGCGCGCTGCATGGACTGCGGGGTGCCGTTCTGTCACTCGGGTGATTCGGCCCAGGCACCGCAGGTGGGTGGCTGCCCGGTGAACAACCTGATTCCCGAGTGGAATGACCTGATTTACCACAACCGCTGGCGCGAGGCGCTGGACCGGCTGCACAAGACCAACAACTTCCCCGAGTTCACCGGTCGCGTCTGTCCGGCACCGTGCGAGGATTCCTGTGTGCTGGGTATCAACCAGCCGCCGGTGACCATCAAGCATCACGAGAATGCCATCATCGAGAAAGGGTTCAAGGAAGGCTGGGTGCAGCCTGAGCCGCCGAGCGAACGCACCGGCAAGTCGGTGGCGGTGATCGGCTCAGGCCCTGCCGGGCTGGCAGCGGCCGCGCAGCTCAATTCGGTGGGCCATTCGGTTACCGTGTTCGAGCGCGCCGATCGCATCGGCGGCCTGCTTATGTACGGTATTCCGAACATGAAGCTGGAAAAGCACATTGTGGATCGCCGTATCGACATCATGCGCAAAGAAGGCATCGAGTTCCGCGTCAACACCGAGGTGGGCAAGGATGTCACGGCCGAAGAGCTGCAGGCGGATTTCGATGCGGTGCTGCTGGCCACCGGGGCCACCAAGCCGCGTGATCTGCCGATCGAGGGCCGGGATCTGGGCGGTGTGCATTTCGCGATGGACTTCCTTGGGCCAAACACCAAGAGCCTGCTCGACAGCGAACATGGAGACGGCCATTTCATTTCCGCGAAAGACAAGCATGTGGTCATCATCGGCGGCGGCGACACCGGCACCGACTGTGTGGGCACTTCGCTGCGCCACGGCTGCAAGAGCGTGACGCAGTTGGAGATCATGCCCAAGCCGCCGCTGGAGCG
>NZ_JAIUMC010000035.1 GCF_022565775.1 Natronospirillum sp. | reverse complement strand
CAGCAAGAGATCCTTGAGGTTGCGACTGAACACCTGAATGGCGTCGACTTCCGCACGCTCGCGCAATGTGTTGAACAGGTCGGTCTCCAGATGGGGCTGCAGCTTGACCCGCCAGGTCCAGCGCGTCACTTCATTGAGCCAGTTGCTGGCCGCCTGGCCCTGCACCGGCAACTGCAGGTGTTCGGCCACCAGGGCCTGCCCGTGATCGGCATCATACTGGTTCGGATCGGGGATCAGGCTGAGCTGCAACACGCCTTCATTGCGCCCGCGGAATACAGCCAGGGCCCGGTGTGAAGGCATGGTGCGCCAGGGTTCACGATGATCGAAGTAGTCGGAGAATTTCTGCCCTTCCTGCTCTTTGCCGGCCACCACAGTGGCCTGCACGACACCCTTTTGCTGCAGGAACTGGCGCAACAGACCCACCAGGTCGGCCTGTTCGGCAAAGCGCTCCATCAGAATGTATTTGGCGCCATCCAGAGCTGCCCGACTGTCGTCTATTCCCAGCTCGGCATTGACATAGTCTGCCGCTGCGACCTGCGGCTCCGTTTCGGGATGGGCCAAGAGTGTTTCGGCCAGCGGCTCCAGGCCCGCCTCGATGGCAATCTGCCCTTTGGTGCGCCGCTTGGGCTTATAGGGCAGATAGAGGTCTTCCAATTCGGTTTTGGTGGCTGCCGCCGTCAGCTGCTGCGCCAGCTCAGCCGTCAGCTTGCCCTGCTCTTCGATGCTGCGCTGTATGGTGTCGCGTCGCTCTTCCAGTTCGCGCAGGTAGCGCAGGCGCTCTTCGAGATTGCGCAATTGGGTATCGTCCAGCCCGCCGGTCACTTCCTTTCGATAGCGGGCGATAAACGGCACCGTGGCGCCACTGTCCAGCAGCGTGACGGTAGCATTGACCTGTTGCGGTTGCACGGCCAGTTCGGTGGCCAGTTGTTGGTGAATACGTTGCATGTCAGGGTGTCCCGGTCGCTTCAGGGTCAGTTGAGTGAAGTATTGTCGTCGCCGGCAAACAGCGCTTCGACATCTTCTACCGTGTAGTGATAGCTGGCCCGACAGAACTGGCAGTCGACCTGAATACTCCCCTGCTCGACAGCCAGTTGTCGCGCCTCGCTGTACCCGATCGATTGCAGCGCCCGGGCGCTGCGTTCATGCGAGCAGGTACACTCGAAGTAGCGCCGCTGCGGGGGCCAGGTGCGTACCGTTTCTTCATGAAAGAGCCGGGTCAGCAGGCGCTCATTGGGCAGGGTCAGGAGCTCTTCATCGGTCAGGGTATCGGCCAGGGCAATCACCCTGTCCCAGGCGTCACTGTCATGGATCAGGCTGCTTTCATGCGCACTTTCAGGCATGGCCTGAATCAGCATGCCCGCCGCCCGCTCTCCATCGGCCGCCAGCCAGATCCGGGTCCGTATCTGTTCCGACTGGCGGAAATAGTCCTCCAGCGCTGCTGCCAGTGAGTGGTCATCAAGACTGACGATGCCCTGGTAGCGCTTGCCCTGATCCGGCTCGATGGTGATGGCCAGTTGGCCCTCGCCCAACTGCGGGCCACCATCGATATAGTCATCGTTGTAACGCGCAATGGCGCGCAGGCGTTCATGGTGTTCGCATTCGGCCATGAGGGTTCTGATCTGGCCATTGCCGCGCGCCTGCAGGCTGAGCAGCCCGCGAAATTTCAGCGTGTCACTGAGCAAACTGACGGCGGCCATGAACTCACCGAGCAGCCGCGCTACCGGCACCGGATAGGGATGCTGTGACAGCACATCACGATAACTCTTCTGCAGGCCTGTCAGCTCTCCGCGAATGGCCAGTTGGTCAAACAGGAAGCGCTGACATTGATCGGCATCACTCATCGTGTTCTCTCTTTGCAGGTCGGCTTTCAGTCAGGGGAAACCTCAGGGTTCGGGGGATTGCTTCTTGAGTCGCTGCAGGTCGCGGCGCTCTTTTTTCGAGGGCTTGTGGTCAGGCGCCACCTGGGTCAGGCGAGATTGGCGACGCAACTCGGCAGTGCGCTCCCGGTGCGCCTGGCTGTCTTCCGTCTCCTGATAGAGCTTGCGGGCTTCCGGCGCCGGGCCCCGGCGGTCGCTGAGTGCCAGCACCTCTACCGTCAGGTCATCAAAGCCCTTGCGCAGGCGCAGCACAGCGCCCACTTCTACCGGACGGCTGGGTTTGGCACGGGTGCCATTGTAATGCACCTTGCCTCCTTCAATCGCTGTCTTGGCAAGGCTGCGAGTCTTGAAAAAGCGCGCCGCCCAGAGCCATTTGTCGAGGCGGACAGTCCACTCGTCGGTCGTCAACTTCATGGCGATATTGTAGGGTGGTCCTATTGAATCACAAGACATTTCTGCCCTGCTGGTCAGGTACGGCGACTCCAGATTCACTGACAAAAATTGGCCGGCCATTGAACCGCTGAGGCAGAGCTTTCGTAATCAGGGTCAACTCCATTCACGCGTGCTTTCGGGGCACAGCCACTAAACCACGGGATACTCATGCGCCTGATTCGGCTGACGCTGATGATTCACCTGCTGCTGCATGCCGCGCTCTGGCTATCGGCGGGCGCCCTGCTGCTGACCGAAGCGTCGCATGACGGTTCGATTGCGCACTTCTATCAGGTGCTGTGCGGAGCACTGATCATTCACTTGGGCAGTTACCACTGGGCCATGGGCCAGTGGCAGGAAGATCTGAGTGAGGGCCACAGCTGGCCCTCCAGCCTGTCTACGGCACTGATCACGTTTGTCCTGGGCATTGTGGTTCTGTTACTGCCACCTGCAGCGCTATTCGCCACACTGGCAGCAGCAGCCCTGCTCTTCTGGCAGGAAAGCTGGGGGCGAATCGCACGCTACATTCAGCCATGGTATTTGCGCCTGCGCTGGCTGCAGATGGCAAGCCTGGTGCTGACCCAACTGGTTCTCCTGCCCGTCTGACGCAGAAGCGGGTGTCAATATCCTGTGACAAGGCCTGCTCCGCACGGCCTGACCAAGTAAAGGGTGTACAAACGGTAACAGGGTGGCGGCTCACATTGGCTATAATGTGTTCACACTCTCGAATGACAAAGGGTGCCGAAATGGCTGTAGAATCTGCATTGGCGTCTGCCGGGCTGGGTATTACCCCTACCCCGGGGGTGCGTCGTGACGACACGGTAAATGCACCGGGCAACCCGAGCAATGTGACATCGCCAGCCGTGGCCGGAAATGCCGGGCCTGATGTGGCGCTTGAACTGTCTTCTGCAGATACCGGACGACAGGCTCTACTCGACCGGGTTTCTGCCAACCAGGAAGCCCGTGAAGCTGTCAATCAGGTGCAAAATTCATTGGTAGAACAGCGTGAGCTGGCAACCGCCGCGCAAGCCGCCGGGCCAGACGCTCGCCCTGATCTGGAAGCGGCGCAGGCTGACCTGCAGGCAGAGCGAACCGAGCTGGTAGCGCAAGCACCCAGTCTGCAGGACGGGGCGCCGGATACGCCCGCTGCCGGATTGGCCAGCGCACTGCAGGAGCAGGATCTCGTCGGTGAAGCCGACCCGCTGCCCTCCGCCGAAGAACTCGGTGCGGGTATCAGTCGTCTGGGCGACATTCAGGATTCACTGAACGATGCCGAGATAGCGTTGCAGTCCGATTTTGATCAATTGCAGGCAGAACAGTTCCGAACATTGCCGGCACAACAGATCACCAACCCTTCAGAGGCGGATGCCGTGCTGTCACGGGTTCAGGAGCAGGCGACAGAACTGCCGCGTACCTCCAATGCCATTGACGATGATCAGCGGCAACAGGCGCTGAACCTGCTGCAGGTATGACGCCCAGCGCCCTCAACCTGGTGCTGCAGTGCAGGACGGGCAGTCCCTTCACTCGTCGAGCATGGCATACAGTGAGTCCAGCGCAGAGCGCCGGGATTGCTGGGTCTGCTCTTCGGAGGGGGCTTCCAGTCCTTCCCAGACCAGGTCTTCCTGCGGCAGCTCTTCCAGGAAGCGACTTGGCACACAATCGACTGTCTCGCCAAAACGGCGCCTGCGGGCGGCATAAGTCAATGTGAGTGCGCGCTGGGCGCGGGTGATGCCGACGTACATCAGGCGCCGCTCTTCTTCGATGTCGTCCGACTCGATGCTGTTGCGATGCGGCAGCAGCTCTTCTTCCAGACCGATCATGAACACTCGCGGAAACTCCAGCCCCTTGGCCGCATGCAGTGTCATCAGTTGCACCGCATTGGTGTCCTCTTCCTCTTCCTGTCGCTCCAGCATGTCGCGCAAAACAAGGCGGGTGATGGCATCTTCTATGGCCACCTCAGAGTCGTCCTGCTCGTCCCCGCGCTCCAGCATGCCTTCCAGGCTATCGACCAATTGCCAGACATTGGCCATGCGCTTTTCGGCGGCGCGCGCGTTACCGCTTTCCTGGCGCAGCCAGCTTTCGTAGTCGATATCGAACAGCAATTCCCGAATCACATCCACCGGTGCATCGGCCTGGCTGAGCTTCTGGCGCTTGTCATCCAGCCAGGCTACAAAGCTGTGCAGCCGCATCAGGCCGCGACCGGTCAGGACATCATCCAGCCCGCGCTCCCCGGCACCCCGATAGAGACTGATATGCCGCCCGCCGCAGTAGAGGCCGAGTTTTTCCAGCGTCGCCGCACCGATTTCCCGCCGCGGGGTATTGATGATGCGCAGAAAGGCAGCATCATCATCCGGATTGACCAGCAGGCGCAGATAAGCCATCAGATCCTTGATCTCCGCGCGGGCGAAGAAAGAAGTGCCGCCTGACAGTCGGTAGGGAATTCGTGCCTCCTGCAGCTTGATCTCCAGCAGCCGTGACTGGTGATTGCCCCGATACAGCACCGCATAGTCGCGGTATTCCAACCTGTTCTGCAGCCGGGTAGTAATGATTTCATTGACCACCCGCTCGATTTCCGCCTCCTCGCTGGCGGTTCTTACCACACGGATCGGCTCGCCAAACCCCATATCACTCCACAGGCGCTTCACGAACACATGCGGGTTGTGATCGATAAGTTGGTTGGCCGCCTTCAGAATACGGCCGGTAGAGCGGTAGTTCTGCTCAAGCTTGACGACCTTGAGGTTGGGGAAGTCTTCCTGCAATTGAGCCAGGTTTTCAGGACGGGCACCCCGCCACGAATAAATGGACTGATCATCATCCCCGACCACCGTAAATTTCGGCAGGTCGCCGACCAACAGCTTTACCAGCTCATACTGGCTGGTGTTGGTGTCCTGGTATTCGTCGACCAGCAGATAGCGTACCCTGGCCTGCCAACGCGCTCTGACGGCCGGGTCCTTCTGCAACAGTTCGGTGGGCAGGCGAATCAGGTCGTCAAAATCGACCGCATTATAAGCGGCTAACAATCGTGCGTACTGTTCATAGACCTCGGCCGCCAATTCTTCGTCCTTGCTCGCTGCACGGCTGCGTGCCTGAACAGGCGAGCGCAGGTCATTTTTCCAGTTCGAAATCGTATTCTGAAGATAGCCGGCCTGCTCCGTTTCAGTCGTATAGTCCCGGCTCAGGATATCCTTGATCAGGGCCAGCGAGTCGGTCTGATCGAACAAAGTGAAGTTGGGTTTCAGTCCGGCAGCCGAGGCTTCACGTCGCAGCAGATTGAGGCCCAGGTTGTGAAAGGTGGACACGGTCAGGCCGCGGGCCTGCTTGCCCTTGACCAACTGCGCCACCCGGGATTTCATTTCCCGCGCCGCCTTGTTGGTAAAGGTCAGCGCAACGATATGACGGGCCTGGTACTCACAGTCCTGAATCAGCCAGGCAATCTTGCTCGTGATGACACTGGTCTTGCCGCTACCGGCACCGGCCAGCACCAGCATGGGGCCGTCGATGTCATGTACCGCCTTTGCCTGATAATCATTGAGTCTGGTCAAAACGCCCCCCGAGAAAACTGCCCATGGGTCAACCCTTAGGCCTACCCTAGTGTACCCGATCACCGCCCTGATTGATGAATTGTCCTGGTCGACTTTACAGCCGTCGCATGGAAACGTTTACATAAATGCCGGCAGAAAGTTGACGCTTCATGGACGAAGCAGGCATTATCCAGTGCAACGATCTGCCCAGGCAGTTACGGAAACACGTATCAGAGTCAGTTGCGGTTTCCCTATTAAGGAAGAGGCTCCCACAAGTGAGAGCAGGATGTTAACACGCCCGGAAACAGTGCCAGTCTGTTTGTGTCTGGATAACGAAGACACCATAGCACTTCTTTCCCGAGCCCTGTCCAGTGCCGGCTTCCCGGTTCATTGCATTGCTCAGGACGAGGATGCCATGGCCCAGGCACAGGTCGTGATTTTTCAGCCTTCGGCGCGCACCGCGCACTACCTCAACGAATTTGGCACGCGCAAGGCCTGGATCGCGTTTTCCGAATCGCAGATTGGAAGTGATGTCGAGGCCTACCGCGCCCAGGGCATGCGTGAAGTCCTCTACCAGGACGAGCTGGCACCACTGCGCCTCAGACGCACCATCGGTCGCGCCCTTTATGCACAGCGCTCCCTGCAGCAGCTCAGTCGCTTCGACAGCCTGACCGGCCTGTACAGCAACCGGGGCTTTCTCGAGGTCACCGATCAGGCGCTGTTCAATGTGGCCAGCAATGGACGCCTGGTGGCCTTGCTGGCACTGGATATCCGCCAATTCAATGATCTCAACGCGCAATTCGGTTTCAGTTTCGCCGATCTGGTGCTGACTCATGTGGCCGAACGTCTGCGGCGCGCGCTGGGGCCGCTGGCCAAAATCGCTCGCCTGGGGGGCGATGAATTCCTCATCCTGCTCGAAAACCTCGCCAATCGAGAGGCCGCGGAACGCCTGGTAAGGCGCATTCTGAGCCTGTTCGAGGAACCCATAGAAGTAGAACAGCACCATCTGGGGCTGAGTGTCGATATCGGCGTCGTCTGTTATCCGCAGACCCTGGGCAGTGCCGAGGATCTGATGCGCAAGGCCCATACCGCCATGCACCAGGCCAAGAAACAGCAATGCACCGTGTTCCGCCATGAACAGGGACAGGCGAATACCGCCAGGGGCAATCTGGAACAGGAGCTGCGCCAGGGCCTGCGACGCAACGAATTCGAGCTCTACTATCAGCCACGGGTCTGTATCCATACCCATCGTCTGCTGGGCATGGAAGCCCTGATCCGCTGGCATCACCCGGAACGGGGAACACTCAGCCCCGGAGAGTTCATTCAGGTGGCTGAACATTCGGGCCTGATCGTGCCGCTGGGCTACTGGATTATCGATCAGGTCTGCAGTGACCTGCAGGTTATCCAGAGTCACGGTCTGGATGATGTGACCGTGGCCAGCAACCTGTCGTTTCGCCAACTCCAGGACGAGCAGTTCTGCCATGTCATGCCAAGGCTGCTCAAGCGCTCTGGCACCGATGCCACCCTGCTGGAGTTCGAACTGACCGAAACCACCGTGCTGACCGACCCCAGGCGCGCGCTCGAAGCGCTACAGGCCGTCCATGAACTGGGTGCCACCCTGTCGCTCGACGACTTCGGGACCGGTTACTCCTCGCTGACCCATATCCGCCAGTTTCCGATCAGCCTGCTCAAGATCGATCGCAGCTTTACCCAGCGGGTGACCCTGGATCGCGAAGCGGACTCCATCGTGCGCTCGATCATCAACCTGGCCCATGACCTGAACCTGAAGGTCGTCGCTGAAGGGGTGGAGAATCCGGCGCAACTGGAGTTTCTGGTCAGCAACGGCTGTGACCAGGTTCAGGGCTTCCTGTTCAGTCACCCGCGGCCACTCTGGGAAACCCTGCAACTGATCGACCATACGCTGCGCCATTTCAACGATCAGCAAGCCTGACGGAACCGGCGCCGTGCCGGTCAGGCGGAACCCAGCCCCAGACGATCCAGTTGACGCAGATTGATGGCCTCCATCAGGTGGGCCTTGCCAATGCGGTCTGCCTGCTCCAGGTCTACCAGCGTCAGCGCTACCCGCTCAATCCGGTGCTGAGCGCGGGCACTCAATTTCAGTTTTCTGGACAGGCCGATCAACTGGTCGCGCTCTTCCTTTGCCATCACACCCATGTCTGCCAGCCTGCTGCTGTTCAACTCATGATTGCGACACCCCTGACGGGCTATCTGGCGCGCCCAGGCCGCCTGCACGCGCGCCTGCACCGTTTCGGTCGGTTCGCCCGGCGATCGGGCCTGCAGCACTTCCGGTGGCACGGCAGGCACTTCCACATACAGGTCAAGGCGGTCCAGAAACGGCCCACTGAGTCGGCTCAGGTAGCGCCGCAACTGATCGGGTGAATAACGCTGGCTACGTGCATCATCCGCACCGTAGCCCCCAGGCGTCGGGTTCATCGCGGCGATCAGTTGAAAGCGGGCCGGAAAGCGGCTTTGCCGGGCCGCCCGGGCAATATGAATTTCACCGGCCTCCATGGGCTCACGCAGCACATCCAGAGTAGACCGCTGGAATTCAGTCAGCTCATCCAGAAACAGCACGCCATGGTGCGCCAGCGTGATCTCCCCCGGCCGCGGCACCGAGCCACCTGTAGAAAACACCTATTAACTAGAATATAATGGTTACAATGCCGTATAAATTCGTACGATTGTGCGAATAGATTGGAATAGAGTCTGCATGTAATGAATAGAACGACTTACAATTTTCATGTAATTGCTAGAACGAGCAACAGGAGGCTCCCTGGTTGTTACCGAAGCTCGTCCGGATACCTCCATACGCCCGCTGGAAAAGTGGCTTATGAGTCAGGCCTGGAGCGGGATTACTTCACACAGATTTCCATACATCCAGGCTTCCGGCGCATTACTTGGAATCCGATTGAGCTGGAGTACACTGACTCTTGGGGCAAACGGCGCATTTACACACCGGACGCGTTGGTCGAATTTAGTCTTGGCTCCGGAATGCCCCCCTGTCTGCTGCTGGAGTTGAAGCCTCGGAAAGAACTAATCCAGAAAATTGACCAGTTGCGGGACGGCTTCTACGCAGCGAGGGAATACGCATCTAGCATGCGGGGCTGGCGCTTTGAGGTGCGTACTGAACTCTCCCTGATCCCAGCTCTGGTGTCTAATGCCAATTTTCTGGCGCGTTATCACGCGGTTTCGCTGGAAGATCAGTTTCCTGACTATCCCAAGCGTTTGTTTGAGGAGCTGAGCGCTCGTGGGCGCGCAACGCCTGAGGTATTGATCACGGCGTGCTGCTCCACATTCGAAGAGAAAGCCAAGGCGCTGCCTTACCTCTGGGCAATGCTCGCCAAGCGCATTGTGGCTTTTGATATACACTCCCCCATCGACAACAGGAGTCCGATATGGATTCCTTCCTGAAACGCGAGGGGGTGCCTGCTACCGTCGTATTGAAGCCGGGCACCTTGCTTAATTATCAAGGCCGGACGGTCACTGTGGTGGAAACCATCAGCCTTGAGCGCGTCATGGTTAATGACGGGGACTCCGGGCAGTTGATTAGCGCTCCGATTTATCAGCTCAAGCCACTGATTGTCAGCGACTCTACGACAGCAACCGTGCCTGCTTCGTCTTCGCGTGACTATGCAGATTACGGTGACAAGGAATGGGCTGAGATTAACCGGCGTTTTGAGATCATTTTCCCTTTGCTGTCAGCTCAATCCCGCACACTTGATGACGTTAAGGCGGTGTCGGAAACCTCCGGTTTTTCGGTGGCTATGATCTACAACATGATCAAGCGATTTGAGGCGACTCAGAGCAAGGCGAGCCTTCTTCCGGGCAAGCGCGGCAGGCGCAAAGGCACACGCCTTCTCGATGACAAAGTCGAAGCGGTCATAGCGGAGGGTATTCGATTGCATTACCTGACGGCCCAAAAGAAGTCGGTGATCCAAGTGGCCAACTTCATCGAAACGCGTTGCCGCACCTTGGGCATTGAGCCGCCCAGCGTAGGAGCGGTACGCAAACGCATCAATGACCTGGAGCCGAAGTTAACCAAGCGCGCCCGCCACAGTCACAGCGAGTCAAAGCAGGAGATTGATCAGGTACAGACGGGCATCCCTGGTGCCGAGCGCCCTCTTGATTTCATCCAGATCGATCACACGCAGGTCAACACTATTGTTGTGGATGAGCAAGATCGCATGCCGCTGGGCCGACCATGGATCACGCTGGCCATCGATGTGAAGACGCGTTGCGTTCTTGGCATATACCTGTCACTGGACAGTCCGAGCTTCGTGTCCGTTGGCAGCGCAATCTCCAGCATGCTGCTGACCAAACATGAATATTTGGCCTCTCTTGAGCTTTCGGTCGAGTGGCCAATGTACGGTGCGCCACGAAAAATCGGGGCGGACAATGGTGCCGACTTCAAATCAAACTTTCTGACGCGCTCAGTCGAAGATTATCCGTTCTTCATTGAGTGGCGGCCACTGGGCGGCACCAACTTTGGCGGCCACATCGAGCGGCTCATGAGCACCTTCTCGCTGTGGGTGCGCGAGTTGCCGGGAGCGACCTTCGCTAGTCCCAAGGAGCGGGGTGATTACGATTCAGAAGGTCAGGCAGCCATGACTTTGTACGAGCTGGAGCAGTTTGTCGTTCGCCACATCTGTGAGAAGTATCACAAGACACCACACAAAGGATTGAAAGGCGCGACGCCTTATCAGGAATGGGAGCGCGGCATTCTGGGCGCTCCGGGCCAGCCAGGTATTGGCATGCCCTCTGTCTATAGCGATCCCAATCGAGTGCGCATCGACTTCCTGCCGTTCTTCTATCGCACGATCACGCGATCGGGCATCACTTACAAGAACATTCCGTACCAGCATAATGAGGTGTGTGGTTCGGAGAGGTTGGCCCGAGAAAGAAAGTCCGAAGAAGAACGGAAAAGCCTGTTTCGCATCGACCCGCGAGACATTACCCGCATTTGGATGTGGGATCCGGTTTTGGAGGGCTATCACGTTATTCCCTGTGCTGTGCGAGATATGCCGGCGATCAGCCTTTCCGAATTCAAAGCTCATGAACGCGAACTGAAGAACCGAAACCAGCCTCACGATGCCTTTTCCATCGCTCGACACGCTGAAGACAACTACCAGCTTGTCGAAGATGCTAAGAAAAAGACTAAGGTAGCCAAGGCGAAACGCAAATCAGCCGAAAGACGCAAACACAACGCTATGAGGTCGGTAAAGCCAGAATCGCCCCGTCAGGAACAAGCCACACCGTTGTCACCCGTCAACGGTTTTGTTGACGTGGACATTGAGGCATTCGAAGGAGCAGAGGAATGGTAGCGGCTGTGGAGCAAAAGCTTGAAGACGATGCTTTGAGGATGTTGGATCACGATGATATCGCACGTATTTCCTATATCAAGCAAGATCATTGGATTGGTTACCCTGCCGCCACGAGAATCGCTCAGGGCCTAAACGATCTGATCTCGCATCCAACTTCAAGCCGTATGCCTAGCATGGCCATTGTCGGCCGACCCAACAACGGCAAGACCACTCTTGTCAGACGATTCATCAGTAAGCATCCGTCTCAGAACACCGAGAACGGAATCCGTACGCCAATTGTCCTCACGTATATGCCCGCATCATCAGATGAGCCGAAATTTTGGACGAGCCTGTTGACGCAGCTCATGGTCACCCACAGGCCAGCGGCTAGCGCAAGAGCCTTGCAGAACCAAGCGGAGAGGGTGCTGCGCGAAATGGGCGTACGAGTCTTGATTATCGACGAATTCCACCACCTAGCTTCTGCTCCGCTTCGGCAGCAGGAGAATGTGTTGGCGGCATTGAAGAATCTCAGTTCTTCTCTGAGCCTGTCCTTGGTGCTTGTAGGCACACAGGCGCTGCTCGGTGCACTGCGGGCGGATGATCAACTGGCAACTCGTTTGACGCCGTATGTCCTAGAACGCTGGGAAGCCAACCAGAACTATCAGCATTTATTATTCAAGTTCGAAAAACAGTTGCCTCTTCATAATCCATCCAACTTAGCCAGCCCGGAGCTGGCCAATGAAATCTATAGTCGTTCGATGCAAACAATCGGCGGTACTAAGGCTGTGGTGATTCAGGCCGCAATTAAGGCGATTGAGTCGGCCGGAGAAATGATAACGCCGGATATCGTGAGATCGATCGATGTATTTACTCATCACGACTTCGGCAAGTTAATGAAAAAGGTATGATGCATCTTGTTCGGCCGCCACAGGAAGATGAGACTCTGTCGTCATGGTTGTACCGGCAGAGTAAGCTGCATGGCCTTCCGCCCCAGTCTTACACCGCGCTTTCATTGCCTGGCGTTGAGATT
Organism: Natronospirillum sp.; assembly: GCF_022565775.1. Taxonomy (GTDB): domain Bacteria; phylum Pseudomonadota; class Gammaproteobacteria; order Pseudomonadales; family Natronospirillaceae; genus Natronospirillum. The sequence continues at coordinate 17,996 of NZ_JAIUMC010000035.1, read as the reverse complement.
TGGACGCGGGATGCGGATCGCTGGCTTTCCGAGATGACAATTCGGGAGATTGCCTGCCGCCTTGGGCAAACTCATGCCACCATTGAAAGTATGACTCTCGCTGGGCGTTACGGTGACGTGCTGGATGAGGTACGCGAATACAACATCGTGCACTGGATTATGCCTGTTGGGGTTTATCACCGTCGTCGACGCCGTCATGGGCAGCAATTCTGTCCGGAGTGCTATCTTGAGAACAGCGTGGTAAAGCTGTCTTGGAGGCTGGCTTGGAATAGCTTCTGCGAGAAACATCAGTGTTCGTTGAGTGATGCCTGCGCAATATGCGATGAGCCGCTAACACTGTTCTACATGGACCCATATCACCATAGTGTTTGTTTCAACTGTGGTCATGACATAGCCACGTCGGATGAGAGCGGGAGGCACTATGATCTGTGCTCGGCTTTCTCACGGCGATTCTCGCCTTCATTTATGGAGGATGCTCCCGACCCCGGATCACTTCGCACTCTGATGACGTTGCAACTGGGGCAGTCGCAGGGTCGCCATCTGCACAGAACATGGTGCAACAGGATTGGGATGGTGCCCATGGCAGGCGCGCGAGGGCGCTGGGAGTGCATGCGCGTGGCTGAACGTCATGTGCTCATTGCAGCAACGGAGGCTGTACTACAAACAGGTCTGGATCGGATTGTGGATGATCTCATCGAGCATGGAGTCACTCGCGAATGTCTGCGAAATCACCATGTCGGCCAAAGTTTCTGGCTCGAACAGTATGTGTATCCAGAACTTGATACGAAGCAGTGTTCCCCAAAATCGCGTGCCAATTATAAGGCGGAGATGGCCGACCCGTTAAAGAAAATTCAGCGTAAGCACACGAGTGTCAGTCGTAGGGCACGAGCCGAAGCGCGAGCGCGTTGCATTGATATCATGTTGCGTGGGATGCATCAGCCATGAAAGAGACAGGGCAATGCCCGAAGTGCGGAAAAACAACGCCTAATAAGGGTAATCGACTGTGTGCAGCCTGTTACTGGGTGCCACGGGCACAACACTCCGCCAAGCTGCAATTGGCGCGACTGGAGCAACATTGGACGCAGGAATTGTGGCGCGCCTTCGAGGTCTGGCTACTGCGCAACTTCAGTCCATACAACGCTTGGAAATGGATGTTTCCAAGCGGCGATGCGTTCGCCGAGTTCGATGAGCGGTTCTCGTCCGCGCAGGACATGACCACAGAGTCTGTGCTGTCGATAGGCGGGCCGGAATGGTTGCGAAAGCATGGTTATGTATCCCGGTTTCTGGCCTATACCAAGATTGTCGATATTACGGATCGCCAGCGCAATGAATGGGCAGAGCAGCGGCGGGTCCAGGACATACTGGATGCTAGCAGGGACGAGAATCGACAAATTCTAAATGCCTTCATTGACTACTGTCAGTCAGGTAGAGGCATTCAAAGCAAGACGCTGAGGGTTTATCTCAAAGCTGGTCAGACCTTTTTGCAGAGTACGAAAACGCCGATACCCGAAGTCAACGAAAAGGCCGTGACCAACTTCCTGCGTAGGCACCCTGGCCACAGAGCGAGCTTGTTCCGGTTTGTTACTTTCCTGCGTGAATCTGGATACGCGCCGAAAGCTGCTGTACCGAAGCGTACTAGGAAGTATCAATCAAACTACAGCGAGCGGGTGATAGGACGTGTTGATACGTTCATCCGGGAGTTCGATGCGACGAAATCGGTGGCTAGAAAGAGAGCGCTGGGCGCGGCGACGATTTCGGAAACGCTAGGGTTGCCGCTGGAGTATTGCCTGAGGCTGAAGAGGGAGGATATCAATCTGAAGATTCAGCCTTGCGAGGTCAGGATCCAAAAGGATTGGTACAGCTGTGCTGAGGTCGTTGATCGGCTTATCCGTGAGGTGGCACAGCTCGATCTTGGTGATGATAGGTTATTCCCGGGGAAACTACCAAGTGATACGTTGTCGGCGGTTGGGGCTGAGTATCATGTGAAGGTAGCGTTCAAGAACGTTATTTTACTGAAGGAAGAGCATGAGTTCTAAAGTTGAGGATTAGAGATGGATACTGCCAAGTTTTCGGTTACTTAGTAATGATGTTTTTTCAGAAATAACGGGCAGATTAAATTAATCTTAGGAGTAGAGAGAAGGCATGGCCTTAGCATATAGTAAAGAAAATGCGTTGAATGCTATCTGCCCATATTTCACGATGTTTCCGCTTGAGTTTCCTCTTCAGGTTATCAAGAAACATATGAAGGATAGGCCTGTCGTACTTGACCCATTTTGTGGGCGAGGCACTACCCTTTTTGCAGCGAGAAATCTGGGATTGGAATCATGGGGGATAGATACTTCTCCAGTTGCTGTTGCAATTGCAAGAGCTAAACTAGCAAGTTGTGATCTCAATGAGCCTCTCCATCTTGCTGAGAGGCTCATATGTGAATCAGATGATGCACCCATTCCTAGTACCGAATTTTTCAAGGCTGCTTATCATCGAGATACGCTTCGGGATCTGTGTGCCTTGAGGCACGGTCTGTTAAATATAGAAACAGAAACTAACGCATCTGCTGTTTTGCGCGCAGCAATTCTTGGTTGCTTGCACGGCCCTCTGCCGAAAAACATAGAAAATGTTGGATACTTTTCAAACCAGATGCCTAGAACATACGCATCGAAACCTGATTACGCAGTCCGGTTTTGGAAAGAAAGAAGCTTAAAGGCGCCTCGGATTGATGTCTTACAAGTGCTCCGCCGGAAAATTGGGAGATTGGTGGGGCTAGATCAGGCATCCTCGTGCTCAATTTCCCAAGTCTTACACGGTGATGCCCAGTCGGCGGAGGTGTTTCGTTCTCTCCGTACATCTCCGTCGATCGTGATCACATCGCCTCCTTACTATGGAATGAAGACGTATGTGCAGGATCAGTGGCTAAGGAATTGGTTTCTCGGTGGCCCAGACAGCACTGACTATTCAAACGGCGTACAGCTCGACCATGGTGGGCAGGACGCCTTCTCAGTCTCACTTGGCAAAGTTTGGCGAAACATTGCAATCAGTTCAGATTCTTCAGAGTCTCTGCATATGTACGTTCGCTTTGGAATTATTCCTTCAGCTTCGGTTGACGCCAAGAAAATCTTCAAGAAGTCCTTAGAAGAATCTGGCATTGATTGGCGTCTAGTTTCGACTCGTGCTGCAAAGTCAGCTCACGATGGAAAGCGGCAAGCAGTTCAAATGAAAACTAATTCTGCTGCCGCCATTGAGTTTGATTTTCACGTGGAGCGAATCTAGACCCACACGCTATTACTGGTGATATCTCAATTTTGCTCGTTTGAGAGTCTGCCCGGAAGAGATCTGTCCTACAATCTCTTGATTACAGAACTCGTCGACGTAATCTTTGATCGCGTGAGCTGTCTCAAGTGCTTTCTTGTCTTGAGGGACATGGCCCGCGAGCGTCATTGGCATTATCATCAGGCACTTAGCCATTGCGCGGGAGATGGCCACGTTTGTTCTCTCTAGCTGCATGAGAAATGCTTCCTCTCCCATGATCACGTCAGCATCCCCGACGCCGAAAGTCACTATGATTGTGTGCCGCTGCCCTCCCTGGAACTTTTCCACGGTATCAACAGCGGAGTCGATCAAGTCCGGCGGATCAGACGGGAATATTGATTTCAATTCGCGAATCACTAATGCGCGTTGAGCGCGATGCGGTGTCACGATCCCTATGCACTCCCCCCAGAATTGCTCGGGCGTTGGCGACGCATGCGTAACTACACCTCGACCATCAAGTTCAGCGCTCACTGTTTGCCTAAGGCACCAGGTTAAGGCAGCGACAATCTTGGCTTCGAAGGAATTGCTTTGCGAAGACAGGTCATCGTCATGGAGCAATGTCAGCACCTTCTTGTCGGGGGCAAGGATATGCGGCCACAGATTTGACCAAGGTAAGCCACTTGGAAGGCTGGATGCTGAAGTAGGAACCGTTGCCAAGTGATGAAGTGCAGTCGCAGAGTTGGACGCCTTCAATGTAGATCGGTAGCCGATCGTACGAGCATAAGCAACGATGTCCTCGGCTGAACGGTAGTTCTCTTCGAGCGGACATGAAATGATTTGACTTCCAAATAGACGGTCGAGCAGGTATTTCTGGATGCTGCCCACCAAATATTCAGCACCCTTGGGCGGCTCAAGCGCCATGATTGGCGGCATCTGAAGATGGTCGCCAGCAATGATCAGCCGCGCATCTTCTTTCAAGGTAGCTAGAGGCGAGATCGCAGTGGTTACTTGGACCTGGGAACTTTCATCGACAATTACGACATCGAAGACCGGTCCAACCGCACAGCCACAGGTCCATTCGGCGAACTTGTATGCCTGCATCGTTGATGTAGCGACAATTGTGACAATATCGGTTTTCGACAAACTGGAAAGACAATCTTGTGTTTCCTGGTTGTCCTGGTTCAGTTTGAAAGATTCGACGTGCAGGTGGGAGCTACTGGCCGAGAATGGCTTTGGGGTTTGAGATGAGGAATATCCTATGTAAACCTCGGCAGGACAGGCTGCATCGTTATCCAGTGCATTAACAACACGACCGATGAGCTCCTCAACGGCTTTGTACGTCGGACCGGCGACTAGCAACTTCAAGGGTTGTTCCCGCTGAATTGCATCATGCACTAGTCCATGAATACATCCACTAAGTGTTTGCGTTTTCCCAGTGCCTGGCGGTCCCCAGATGATCGTCAATCCTTTTTGGGCCGCATGTACAACGGCACCGGCCTGACTGCTGTTCAGGTTGTGCTTGGACATTGCATAGGTTGCTACCGAAGAGGCTTGATTCGCACTCACAACGGATGTCGCGTGAAGAGTATCGGCCTCCCAAAGCACACGGGCGAGAGGGGTGACAAGTGCTGTCCCAGCTCGCGCTGACCTCGCCCCCATAGCTGTGGCCGCATTACTATCTGGGGCCGCGATAGATGGGTTGCCTACGGCAACGAGTATTCTCTTAACGGTTTCGTACCACTTGAATGAGCTCTGCCCTTTGGTAATGAAGATGTCGTTCAGCAGGTCAATAGTCGAATTGGTCAGCAGGTATGGAACGAAAGCAGCTTCACGCCAGTTGTCCAATTTCAGGACAGCCTTCCGAGCACTTCGATCAAATGACATGAGTGTTACAGAAAGTGCTGACCACAGCGGCGTTCGCAGAGTGTCGTCCTGCCCGAAGTATAGAGGCGCACTGCTCGAGATCAGGTCTCTTCCTCGTTGTAAAGGAAGTCCGGGATACCCTTCCTTACCGAGCGCAAGATAGCCTTCGTTGTCGTCGAGCTTGGCTTCAGTTGATCCGGGAAGCACATCAAACTCATACTCATTTTGAGCTCCTGTCGGTTGCCCATTGGTGAGCCGGATCGCTTCATAATTGGCTTCTAGTGCTTCGGCATCAAGCGCCAAGCGCTGGTGGGACTCAAGTTTTCTAGTGTGATATTGCAACTCCTCCCACCAGACCCACAGCTTGCTGTCGAAAGCGACTCCGCGCGCTCCCTGAGGAACTGACAAAGTCAGCTTAGGTGCATTTGCCTTAAGCTGGCCCTTGAAGTCTGTCCGTAGTCGCTCGACGATGCTGTTCAAGGCGCGGCATTGCTTCTCTAGGGCGTTACCAAATTCCTGAATAACTGTGTTGCGGGGAACAGTAACGGTACCTCGTTTGATCGTGGTGACGTTGCTCCAAATCTCGTAAATGCGCTCCCGAGGGATACCATTGGTGAGGAAGTCTCGATAGAACGCATCGCCCATACGCACTGGTCCAGGGCCTGAGTAGTAGGTTTCTGCGGTGTCGAACAGGGTGATCACGTGAGGTGTGGGGGCAAAAACAACTCGGCGGACAATCTCATCAACGAACACAACGCATGGGCTGACTGCGCCATCGGGCTTCTCGATCAATTCATCGGCTGGGAAAAGCCATGCCAAAGCTTTGGTTTTACGATTGGTCAGCCCCAGTACCTTTGGCAGGTGCCGCCCCATCGCGGAACATAGCTCTTCAAACTGGCGCTGCTCCCAGAAAGCAATTTGTGCGGTAAGAGGTGTTTTGCCTGCTGCGCGGACAAACGCGTCAGACTGATCAATCATGTCGGACAGAGTCGATAGCAGTCCTTCAAGGGCGACCCACTCGTCGTCGAGGCTCTTCTGGTCGACGACAAAGCACTTGATTGGGAACTGTCGCGGAGTTTGCCTGCTTACGTAGGCGGTAGCCCTGCCAAATATGGATAAACCTGTGAGCAGCCCGGCACTTGGGTCGAAGTTGACTGTCACAGCCACATGCAATTGTGGCCAAGGGGCCAAACTTGCTAGTACGGCGGAACTGTCCACGTGGGTCGTCGATGAGATCAGAGACTGTGCGCGGAAAGGGATGCGGCTGCGCTCCTTTTTGAGGTGGCTGTGCTGCTGAAATGCATGATGCGTGGCGGGAGCACTTGCCGCTCCTGCCGTGTCCTGAATAGCATTGATCTGGAGCGTTTTTCGTGCACCTCGTGTCATGCCGGCAATCTGGCTCAAGTGACCGGTCAGTTTTGCAGCTGGGAAGCAATAGTGGGTTGGTTGGGCAATGATCCTGGCTTTGTCTTTAGAGCTTGCCCACTTTTCGTGGCCCAACCAGTCACATGCACTGCAGCGTCCGTCTACGTGCCATTCGAGATCTTGCCATCCATTGGGGGCAGTATCTCCGACAGAGATGACACGGAGTAAGTCTTCACGGAAGAAATGCAGAACGGTTGGCAGATAAAAACGAAGGCTTGCATCCTCACTATCAGAGATTAAGGCGTCCAGAAACTGGCTAGGTGTTGCTGGGGGGCTGTATGAGATCAAGGACTCGAATTCAGATTGCCCTTGCTTGAACCGAGTCCACAAGTAGCTGCGAGTCGTTACGAAGTAGTCATTCTGTAGGCCTTGATCGACTATCCAGTTAGCGAGAAAGAGTGCGTACAGTGCAACCTCAGCAGAATAACTGGGATTGGCTTCGCTAGTGTGCTTCACGTCAATGATGCTCAAGGCGCTCCGAGTTTCAGTTGTTGAGTCAATAGGCTTACGACATCCGTCTGGACCAACTTCCTCGTCATCGGTTGTTGCCTGACGTACGACAATGATGTCAGGTATGTGCCCTGCAATTGGCGGTACCTGAGTGACCTGCGTGGGTTGAAGCCCGATATTTGCCATGGCGGCATTCTGGAAGGATGAAGGTTCGAACTTTCCTTGCAGGAGGACAGAAGGTAAGGCCGTGACTTTGCCCAGTAACGATGCTAGAGGCGCAGTGGCGGGTTTATTTACGCCCATACTGTCTGGCTGATAGATGGCTAGGCTGCCAAACGCCTGGATCAAGCGCTGATTTCGTTCATCCTCAAAATCTTGTCCTGCTGTTTGAAGTAATCCGATTCCTGGTCGAGCTTGTAGTGGAACTGGCATGCCATGGGCTTCAAGTTCAGAATCTTTGTGTAAAGAAAGATAGAGCTCACGATCGCACTTGGTCCGGAGGAACATGGACAAAGTACTTTTAGATATTCTTTTGCTTGTAGTGCTCGGCATGTCAGATCAATTCCACAGTTTATCGGATATTTTCAGACTACATTCCATATTTAGAGAAGAACACGGTAATGACGTTTATCAGCATCATAATGTAACCATCCCCTAAAATCGGCACATGCGAAACTAGAGTTCTCCGGCCTACAATAAGGCAAACGGAGAGCAGTATGAAAAAGTCACGCTACAGCGAGTCACAGATCGTCAAGATCCTCAAAGAGGTCGAGGGCGGCCGCCTGGTCAAAGAGGTATGCCGGGAGTACGGCATATCCGATGCAACCTATTACAACTGGGAATCCAAGTATGGCGGCATGGAAGCTTCAGATGTGAAGCGACTCAAGGAGCTTGAGGAGGAAAATCGCCGGCTAAAGCAGATGTACGCTGAGCTGAGCCTGGACCACAAGCTGTTGAAGGACGTCATCGAAAAAAAGCTGTAAAGCCGGCTATTCGACGAGAATTGGTGGATTATCTCAAGCAGGCTCATGGTGTCAGCACCCGCAGGGCCTGCCGAATTGCTGGCATTAGCGGCTCTGTGTATCGCTACCGACCTGACAGCACCAGGGACACACCGGTGATAGCGGCGCTTCAGAGCGCCGTTGAGCGCTACCCGGCTTATGGATTCAGCAAACTGTTTAAAGTGCTTAGACGCTGGGGCCACGGCTGGAATCATAAACGTGTGCACCGGCTGTACTGTGCACTGAACCTGAATATGCGACGACGGGGCAAGAAACGCCTGCCTACGAGGAACCCGGAGCCTTTGACGGTACCCGCTACCCTCAACCGCTGCTGGTCCATGGATTTTATGAGCGACAGCCTGTTCTGCGGTCGCAGGTTCCGCACTTTCAATGTTGTGGATGACTTTAACCGTGAAGTGCTGGCCATCGAGATTGATCTGAACCTGCCAGCGCCGAGAGTGATACGAGTGCTTGAGCGCATCATTGCCTGGCGGGGCTACCCGGGGAAGTTGCGCATGGATAACGGCCCGGAGTTCATCTCCATCGCGTTGGCCGACTGGGCTGATCAACACGACATCGCGCTGGAGTTCATCAAGCCGGGAACACCCACCCAGAACTCGTATGTTGAGCGCTTCAATCGGACTTATCGGGACGAGATCTTGAATATGTATGTCTTCAGGAACCTCTCCGAAGTCCGGCAACGAACCGAATCCTGGATGACCGAATACAACGATGAGCGGCCCCACGATTCACTGGAAGACCTGACGCCATGGGAATATCTGGCGAAACACCAACGGGCGGAAAACTCTAATCAGCAGTGCAGCTAAAACAGGGATGTTTACAAGGCCCCCGGTGGCGATGCCCTTGTCGATCACCTGCGCCGGTACCGGCGCCTGGGTCAGCGTCTCGCACTGTGCGCAGGCCCACTTGCCGCGGATGTGTCGCTCGACCGTGAACTCGCCGGGGCTGTAATCGAGCTTTTCGCTGACGTCCTCGCCGACGCGCTTTAACTGACAGCCACAGGCGCAGTGCGTGTTGTCCGGTTCGTGATGGATCGAGGTGCGAGGCAGTTGGGGAGGCAGCGGTGTGCGCTTGGGTTGTTTCTTCGCCTTTGCTGGGGAGCGCTCGGGGGTGACCTCGGCCAGTTCCGCTTCGATGGCGCCGATGTCCGCCTCAACCAGCTCATCCAGCAGCCGTCCCTGCACGGCGCTGAGTTGCTCACTGCGACGCGCGAACTTGTGGCGTTTGAGGATCGCCAACTCGTGGGTGAGCTTTTCGTTGAGGCTCTTGCTGTAGTGCAGCTCCCGGTCCTTGCTCTCGACACGATCGAACAGCTGCGAGGCCAGAGCACGCAGTTGTTCGGCGGAGAGTTGGTCGAGATCAGGACGCTGTGACATGGTGCCCAGTATGCCAAGCCCAACCACCGGCGACGATGGGGTTTTTCAGCTAAGGCTTTACGGTACGGGCGATGACTACAGCACCGAGATCACGCCGTCCTGACCCAGGCGCTGCCACGGCAGTCCCTGCACCAACGCCGACAGTTGCTCGTCACGCAGCTGTAACTGTTCGCCGCGCCAGGACTCGCCCCAGTGGAACTTGCCCCGGTTGAGTCGCCGGGCGCACAGCCAGATCCCGAGACCGTCATGGATCAACACCTTCATGCGGTTGCCCCGACGGTTGGCGAACAGGTACGCGCAATGCGGGCGAGCCGCGCCGAAGACCTGGACTACACGGGCCAGCGCCTTGTCAGGGCCGGCTCGCATGTCCAGCGGTTCGGTGGCCAGCCAGATCTCGTCAATGCGGATCATGGCAGCAGCTCCCGCAGCAGCGCCAGGCACTCATGGGCGTGCCCCACCGGCCACTCCACCACGACAGGCCCTCCCGGGCGAGGGACTTCGATGCGGATGGTTTTGCCCGACGTAGCTGAAGGCTGATGGCTGGCCGTCGGCGATGGCAGCGCCACAAAACCGGGTGATTGACGCCCCGCCCCGGGCTCGGCCTCGCGGATCCAACGCCGCACCATGTTGGCATTCAGTTGGTGATCCAGGGCGATGCGTGAAACAGAAGCGCCGGGCTCGGCGCACCGCGAGACAATCCTCGCCTTGAAGTGATCGGAAAAACGCCGGCGACGCCGGGCAGGTTTATGCTCGCTTAATTCGCTCATAATAAGTGTCCACTAAAAATTAAGTGGACACTATCCTGACGCGCTTGGCTGGGTGCTCAAGATGGGATTGCCGGACGCTTACGTTAGGGTTGGCTCCCGCTTCCTGAAAAGTTGCTGGGTGTTTGATATTCGCCGTCCCCTTCCGCAGCTTTGTGAAACCGAAACACGTCAACGGATTTTAGTTCCACAACATCATTAATGCCCGTTTCATAACCCTCCACAAGTACCGGAGTCTCCGGTGGCAGTTTCTGCAGCTGCTTGATCAATTCGTCAGCGGTCATCTCCTGGCCTCCCCGCCCGGGCGTCAGATATCCAGCACAATCGGTGGATTGCTGGGCGCATATCGGACGGTGCAAGTGCTGGCATTAATCAGCCGCTTTTCGCCTCGCATATACTCACGATATCCCTCGTTAATGTGGCCGAAAATATGGGCCTTTAATTTTAGCTGGTCGATTCGATGGAGCAGATCCAGGGCATCCGACATTCTGGACCTTGAATCCCATGACCGCTTCGTCACCTACACCTCTCGGGGGCCCATGAGTAATCAGCACATCGGTACTGACGCCACTTTTCATGCAGTGGCTGACCGCGATCCAGCATAAACTACTAGTCCATGAACGGCAGCGTCCAGGACGCCCCCCCCCCAAAAGAACTTTCCATCCATCTCAAAACCGCTGGCCTCCAGATATACCGCGTTGGTCAGACTCCTGAGCCAGATCCGATGTTTCCTGAAACGCTGTCAACAACAGCCTACATTGACTGCTTTTTACCCGTTCAGATCTTCCACTTTGTCCAGATTACCTGCGCCCAGGCAATCAGATACAGACTCCATAATCATCGAATCCAGCTTGCCCAAAACATAAGAGCGGCGGACACGGAGGCCCCCTGCATGTTCCTCTTTCTGATGCTTAAGGGCTTGTACCTCGAAGAAACCATCCTTAATCCCCGCGTTACTAAGGATTCCCTTTGCCTCTCGAAGCTTCTTGACGACAGCGTCTACATTGGCGTAGAGAGGACCATCCTCAACAGCCTTGCGCAAGGAGCACCTGGCAAGTAGACAGCTGAATGATTCTCTTCCCCTGCGTTCTGGATCGAGAACGATAAAAAGGCTGTCCCTATACTCGAAACTAACTGCGAGCATGAGCCTTTTGTCATCACGATTTGGCATCTGTAACCAACGTTCAGAATCAGTGCTCGGAGGAATTTCCTGCAAGGCCATGCCATTGATGGAGAATTTCGAAGGCAAATAGTTAATTGGCCTCAAGTTGTGAATAGTCCCATCACCCTCCAAGCTATTCAACGTAATCATAAGCGCGCTCAGGCTTTGAGCACTTTCAATCTCAATATCACACTTGGGTTCGACAGAGGTAGGCCCAACTTTGCTGGTTTCTGTCTCCGCCTGGTTGGTGGTTTTTTCTCCAAAGTCGATGATGGATTCATGCTTTTGGACGCGTCTGACCAGTGATGGGTCTGGGTTACCGGTGCGTTCTAGCTTGATGATCTGCGGGGCACCAGTATCATCAAATGGCACGCCTTCGTATCGCGTCGCTATATACCCCGCCTTCGGGTTCGCATCAGGCGTTAGGGTGCTAGGATCATCATCTTCACCCGTAATAGCCTCAAAGCGTGGTATTACTTTCATCTCAGACTCATCACATGGCAGAGGCTTTTCACCACCAGTCTTTGCCAAGGAATTGCCGTCATTCTCCCGTTCTAGAATGCAATAAGGGAGGCCGGGAGGGTGCGGGTGCCGAATAATCGATGTGAGAAAGATGGCATGAAGAGTTTTGGGGTTTGAATCTTTATCGATAGTCGTGAGCGTTCCTTTGATGCCCCTACCGGTGACTGGCATAAATCGATCTGGGTATGGATGTCCAAAGCGAAGCCAATAAGGTCCGGAACGGCCATCGGCAGCAGCAGCCCGTATAGATTGTGCTGCATAGAGCGAGTTGCGCTGTGCTAAGTCGCTCAGCCCTTTTGATGCTAGTTTTATAGATGTGTACAGGGGAGCGCATCTATCGGGGACTCTGGTTCTTGGCACTACAGCGAGAATTTCATCAACTTTTGGAAGTAATGGATGGTCGACCTCGGTTCTTGGGATCATTCCTGTCCGATCGATCACAACTAGACGGTTTTCTATCTCCTGAAAACTGGGCATCAAGAATGTGTGCGCTAGATAATCTGTCAGGCCGTATACGTGCCGATACCACTCGGCGGCTGAGGCTACGAGCCAGAGGCGCGGGGTTGAGGTTTTGAAGGCGACCACAGGAGCTTCAGCCAGTGATGCCAGGTTTTTTGTGGCCAGTCTCAGTGCATGGAAATAGCCAAGCGGGTCGTTATCGGTCATGAAGGCGTCAAGAAACTGGCTGAGCGTGCGTTCATGTTTGATTGCTTCTTTTCCAGTCTGAATATGCAGACTGAAAGATGGGTTAGCATCGGTCTCAATGTGCTTGCCATCTTGGAACACTGCACCTGGAGTAATGAAAGGCAAATCCCCTATGCCTACCTTTACGTACATGAAGTTCGAACCAGGACTGTCTTCAGAAGCTCTTACCTTTGCGAGCGGTACATAGTAGGTGTATTCAGGAATTGGGGCCGTCCCAAGCTGGACGTGGCCGCCAAACAGAACCTGCCATTGTCCTGTGGGAAAGTGCACTAGCTTTGGTGACATGGATTAGACCGATGTTAATGAAGTACCTTACCAGTCTAATCTATTCGTGAATATTCTAAACTATTCGTGATTCTGACACCACCGCCGACCAGTGCCACGCCGGAGCAGGTGTGATGCGGCGCACGAAACGGCCTCTCCGCCCAGCGCACCGATTGGCCACTGATCGACTGTATAGCCGCCACTTCGAGCGCCTCGTCGTCGGTCAGTCGCGGCAGTATGCCGGGCAAACGACTGGCGAGCAGCGTCTTGCCGGTGCCGGGTGGACCAAAGAAAAGCAGATTGTGCCCGCCGGCGGCAGCCACTTCCAGCGCCTTTCGCGCCTGCGGCTGGCCCCGGATATCGGACATGTCCGGGCCCGTGCGCTCAGGCTCCGGGCGCGCACAGGCCACGGCGTCCAGTGGCGCCTGGCCGCGCAGATGACCACACAGGGTCAGCAGGTGGTCGGCAGCGATGGCTTCGCAGTCCGGCAACAGGGCGATTTCGTCGGCATTGTCGGCGGGCAGCAGCAGGCGATGCCCTGCTGTCCTGGCCGCCATGGCGGCAGGAAGCGCCCCTGAGACAGGCCGCAAGGCACCGGACAGGGACAGTTCTCCCATGACTTCAGTGTCAACCAGGCTGTCCGCGGGCAATTGACCGCTGGCGACCAGTATCCCCAGCGCGATGGCGAGATCATAGCGCCCGCCGCCCTTGGGCAGGTCGGCCGGGGCCAGGTTTACCGTGATGCGGCTGGCAGGGAAATCGAAGCGGGAATTGAGCAGAGCACTGCGTACGCGGTCGCGGCTTTCCTTGACCGCGGTTTCCGCCATACCCACGATGGTCATGGCGGGAAGACCACCCGCCAGATGAACTTCTACGGCGACCGCAGGCGCCTCGACTCCGATGACCGCCCGCGTGCTGAGTCTTGCCAACCCCATTCGACTGTTTGCCCCTGCCAATGTACCAGGAGGCTATTGTCGGCGCCGCCCCGTATCGGGGCAATGCACCCGGGGTTCAGTCCTGATGGGTGTAGATCACTCCGCCCTGCACCAGAATAGGCCGGGCCCACTCCAACTGAGGCTGCTGGCGGAGGCGAGTACGGAACAGCGGCTGACGGGTTTCCCCGTCAGCAACAAACTGCATCTCACCCTGCGGCCCCTGCCAGGAAAGTGTGGCCATTTGTTCCGCCAGAACTGCGGCACTCGGCTCGACCTCGGCTGGCAGTTGCTCGAGCGCCTCCAGCAGCGCCAGGGCGCTGTTCATGCCGGCCACCACATAGTGGCTGGGCAGCCGGTCATGGCGCTCGAGCATGGCGCGTACCAGCCAGTCATTGATCTCGTTGTCCGGCAGGTCATAGTAATAGTAGGTCACGCCATAAGCACCGGGGAAATCATGCAGTGCAACCAGACCCGCGAGATCCGGCAGCCAGGTGGTCAACTGCTCCGGTTGAAAGCCGGCCTCCTGCTGCAGTACATCCAGCCAGTCCAGCAACACCGGCCAACTGTTGGTCAGACGCCCGCCATTGTTGGCCGCCAGTTCACCACTGACCGATTCGACTACGCCGGCACCGGCGCTGCGCGGCGACACATCGACCCGGCGTACTGTGACCGGCAGCTCAATGTCACTGTCCACGGCTGAAACCCAGATGCGGCTTTGTCCGTCTGTCCAATCGGCCAGCGCCACTTCGATGTCCTGCCAGCGGTAGAAGGTCCGAAAGGCCAGGGTGCTGTCGGCCACCGGCAGCGAGTTGGCTGCGGTCGCCGGCACCAGGGTCAGGTGCTCCAGATAGTCACCATACTGGATAATCCGGTGCGCCTTGCGTGCCTGGACAGGCGCTATCCAGACCGGGGCGTCCGGCAGTTGGTCGGCGTCCGGCAACTGGTTCGCCTCCCAGAGTTCGGTAGGCAACGTATATTCGTTCACCTCGAGGCGCACACCCCGTTTCTCGAGCTCCCCACGGGTGCCGTATTCCAGGCCGAGACGGAATCCGAGGTTGCGTTCCTGCGAATAATCATCAAATACCGCTTCGCTGTCATTGATCAGAGCGATCGGCAAAACCGGGCCGGAAGCCTTGGCCTGGTTCACAAAAATGAACATTGAAAGGATGACGGAGGCTTTCAGGAGCCCTGATTGTAGTCGCATGGCCTTGTTTCCCGATGACGGTCGGTTAGACTGGAGGCTGGCAGGCAGCCGGTTGGCAGGCCGCGCAGTATAGCATCGGCCCCGGTCCGGCAACACCCCGGGGCACACCATCAGGGGCAGCAGGGACTGTGCGCCAGTGGAACACGAGACTATCAGGTCAGCATGGTGCTGACGACTTCAGGCAGGAAGGCTGACAGAACAATGAGCATGGACCCGCTGCGATGTTGACGATCTACTTCATCCTGACCGCCCTGGTCACGCTGGCGGCCGTTGTGTCCTTGATACTGATGCAGCGGCAAGTGCAGCGCGCGCGCCGGTCTCTGCGCCTGGCCGAGCAACGGGCCGACAGCAACTTCCACGGTCTGACGCTGCTTGAAGAGCGCTATCGGCGCAAGAATCAGGAAATGGCCCGTACCGTGCGCCGCGCCCGAGAGCAGGAGCGCAAACTTCATCTGACCATTCGCGCTGCCGGTGCCGGTACCTTCGATCAGGATATTGCCCGCCGCCTGACCTTCTGGGACCAGCACACCATGGAGCTCTTCGGGCTGGGTGACAAGGCGGGCTGGGTAGCTGCCGATCGGTGGCTGGACAGCGTCATTGATGCAGACCGCGACGCTGCCGCGTTGGCGTTGCAGGAGGCCCGGGACAGCAAACGTCCGCTGGATCTGACGTTTCGCATTCGCCGCCCTGATGGGGCCGTCCGCCACCTTCATCAATTGGGTTATGTCGTGCGTGAAAAGGGGCTGGCAAAGCGGATTTCAGGGCTCTACTTTGACATTACCGAACGCAAACAGCATGAACAGGAGCTGGTGCTGGCCCGGCAGACTGCCGAGCGGGCGGCGATGGCCAAAACGGAATTTCTGGCCAATATGAGCCATGAAATTCGCACACCGATGAATGGCATCATCGGCATGGCAGAGCTGCTGCAGGAAACCTCCCTTGACCAGCAGCAGCGGGAATATCTCTCGGTACTGGCCGAAAATGGCGAGCTGCTCACCGTTCTGCTCAACGACATCCTCGACTACTCCAAGCTCGAAGCCGACAAAGTCAGCCTGGAACCCGCCTGGCTGGACTGGGATGATCTGGTCGCGCAGTGCCTGCGCCTCTTTCACAAGCCGGCGCGCGACAAGGGCCTGTTTATCGGCTACTGGCGCGACCCGACCGTCAGTCCGCGCATCCGCGCTGACGCGACACGGTTGCGTCAGGTTCTGATCAATCTGATCGGCAATGCCTGCAAGTTCACCGAGTCCGGCTACATCATGGTGTGCATCGAACCGACACCGGGGGCGTCCGCCGATACCGCTCAGCCGGTGCGCGTGCGCGTCAGCGATTCCGGCATTGGTATCGCCCCTGAACAACAACAGCAGTTGTTCGATGCCTTTACCCAGGCAGACGCCTCGATCACCCGACGCTTCGGCGGCACCGGGCTGGGGCTCGCCATTGTGAAGCGTCTGACCGCCCTGTGGCAAAGCGCCGTGCGGTTTCGCAGCGAACCCGGCAAGGGCTCGGACTTCTGGTTCACGGTCCCCGGGCAACGCCTGAAAGAACCAGCCCGCATCAAAGACCAGAGCGCACTGCTGATCTGGAGTCCCTCCGGTTTGCCGGCACCCCTGCAGCAACGACTGAATGACATTCGCACCTGCCGGACCACAGTGGTGCACAGCGCAACGGAACTGGACAGCGCACTCCAGGCACAGACTTATGACAACCTGTTGATCATTGGTCAGCAGGACACGGCACAGGACAAGCAACTGGCGGCAACGCTGCGCAAACGGGGCAGACAGTTACAGAAGACAGGTGTCTTCTGCCTGCGCAGAGACAATGCGGAGAATGGTCTGCTGGACATCCTGCCGGTGGAAATCAAGTGGCTGGACTATCCGGTCAGTCTCAACGGACTGCTCGACATGCTGCTGGAAAGCCCCTCTTCGCGGGCCAGGCGCACACTGGCCAGAGGCCAGGAAAAACAGACCGGCAAACCGACAGCGACAGCGCACCCCGACTCCGGACTGTCCGGGCTCAACGTGCTGGTGGTTGAGGACAATCCGGTCAATCAGCAGGTTCTGGTTGCCATGCTGGGGCGCTGCGGTCTGGATCCGCATTGTGTGACCAATGGCCAGGAGGCGGTGCAGGCCTGCAGAAAGCAGCCTTTCGATCTGGTGTTCATGGATTGCGAGATGCCCGTGCTGGATGGATATGAAGCCACTCGACACATTCGCCGGATGGCGGCAGAGTCACAGCCCTGCATCATCGGGCTCAGCGCGCACGCCTTGCAGGAACAGATTGACCGCGCCCTTGGGGCCGGTATGGATCACTACCTGACCAAACCCCTGTATCTGTCCACGCTGAAAGACACCTTGCGCCGGTTCAAAGCCGGTGACATTACGCACTCCGGTCTGCGCAATCAGGCCTGATCGTCTTCCGAAGCCCCATCCGCGGCCTGCTGCCAGCGCTCCAGTTCAGTTTCCAGAGCCTCTATCCGGGCCATCGCCTGGCGCAGCAGCGCCTGCTGCGCTTCGAAGTCTTCCCGGGTAACCACATCCAGGCGCTCCAGTTGTGCCTGAATCAGCGCCTGCAGATTGTCTTCCAGGCCCGACTTCAAAAGGTCGCCCTGGGCCCGTGCCCGGGCAAGGCTCTCGGCCAATCGCGCACTCAAATCGTCCAGTCCAGCCACAATACGTCACCCCTCGTTTACATTCTGTTCTGTTTTGGTGCCAATGCACCCAGTTCCGCCCTGTTTTAGTGCACCATCTCATTCCGAAGATCGGAAGTTCCACTTCAAACCCCGAGCCGCGCCAGTGTTGACGCGGTCTTGACCAAGTTGGCACAGCCAATGCTTTACCCCTTGTCGGATGAGTCCGCCAACTCCCTTGGGTCACATGGCCAGCGCTGTCAGGGAGTTTAACAAGCCCAGCCGGTGCAGGCGAGGCGCGGACCGATTCAAACCGGCTCTCAGCCTGATGCTGTGAGTCTTCAGAGCGAAAACGGAGAAGGGTGCTATGAAACTGGTCACTGCGATAATCAAGCCTTTCAAGCTTGACGATGTGCGTGAAGCCCTGTC
>NZ_JAIUMC010000034.1 GCF_022565775.1 Natronospirillum sp. | reverse complement strand
CCATGTTCTCGAACTTGTCTTCCAGTTCGATTTCCTTGGCCACGCTGACGCCGTCCTTGGTCACACTGGGTGCGCCGAAAGACTTGTCCAGGACCACGTTGCGGCCCTTGGGACCCAGAGTAACCTTGACCGCGTCGGCCAGCAGGTTCACACCCTTTTGCATGCGGCCTCGAGCCGCATCACCGAATTTGACTTCTTTAGCTGCCATTTTGCATCTTCCTCATTCGTTCAATCTGTTGGTGTAGCCCGTGGTTGTTCAGCCTTCGACAACGCCGAATACATCGCTTTCGGACATGATCAGAAGCTCTTCGCCGTCAACCTTGACGGTGCTGCCCGAGTACTGACCGAAGACGACTACATCACCCACTTTCAGGTCCAGCGGGCGCACGTCGCCATTGTCCAGCAGTCGGCCATTGCCCACCGCCAGTACTTCACCCTGTGAAGGCTTTTCCTTGGCAGAACCGGGCAGAACAATGCCGCCGGCGGTCTTTGTCTCTTCTTCTTTGCGTCGTACTACGATGCGATCATGCAACGGACGAATGTTCATCTGATGTTTCTCCCAGTTAAACAGATTGGCTGTTTGTTATGCCTTCCCGAAAATGGGGATGGGAAGGACAGTTTCAATAGGTGCCCTGCAAAAAATTTACAAAACACCGAAAGTCGCTTTGCTCTGCACGACTAATCCGCGCAGGGGCTCAGTCATTGCGCTCGTAATCGCCCTCGATGACCCGCCCGGAAGGCGGCACATCCGTGGGGCGCTCACTGCCCGGGGGCGGTGTACCCGGCCCACTGGGGCCCAGCCAGCTCCAGATCAGCAACACCAGGCCCAGCGTATCCGTGGCGAACCCGGGCGCGACCATCAACAACCCGGCAAACATCCGCCGCGCTATCGTCTGCTGGCGCACCTGCAGCCACCACTGGTTGACCATGCCGGACTGCATTTCCTGCAGCACCTTGAACCCGGTAAGCCGGATCAACTGGACACCGATGATTGCTGATACCACAATCTCGAACAGGGTTGCGATCACACCAATGCGTGATCCCAGTTCTATGAACAGCCCCAGTTCCAGCGCAAAAAACAGCAACAGCAATATCAGCAGGGGCATGGCGTCTCCCGGACTTGCAATGACTTACTGCGGCAATTTGGGGGCAGCCGACGGCATTTCAAGGCTCAATGTGCTCGGGCAGGGTATTTTTTCCGGACAGACAGCAAAAAATGGAGTCCAGTCATGGATGAGCTTCAGGTAGACATCATCGGGCCGGGTGCCATGGGCCTGCATTGTGCCCTGGCGTTGCCGGCCCGATGTCAGGTAACACTGCGCCATCCGGACTACCGTGAAGGCACGACCGAGATCAGTGACGATACGGGTCGGCGCCGCCAGGTGCGCACCCGACCACTCAACGACCCAAGCCGGATTGCGGCTGCTTTGGTCACCACCAAAGCCGGCCGGGTGGCCAGTGCAGTGCAAACTGTGCTGCCGGCGCTGGATGCAGAGGCCGAGATACTGTTGCTGCACAATGGGCTTGGCCCGCAGGATCAGGCAGCAGACTGTATGTCACCCGGGCAACGGCTGTATGTCGGCATCACCACTGAAGGCGCTCTGCGTGAAGGTCCGGGCGTGATTCGCCATACCGGCCGCGGGTCGACACTGGCGGGCCCCTGGCGGACACCTGTCACCCCGGGGCCGCTGATAGAGGCACTGTGCCAGAGCAGCCTGCAAGCACACTGGGAACCGGACCCCAGTCAGGTCCGATTTGCTGTCTGGCGCAAGCTGATCATCAATTGCGCCATCAACCCGCTGACTGCGCTGCACAACCTGCCCAACGGCGGCCTTCTGACAGACACCTACCGGCCGGCGTGGGTGGCACTGACGCAGCTCGCCTGCCAGGTAGCCAGAGCAGAAGGCATCCGGATCGACGTGCCGGAGATGCTGGAGCAGGTCGAGACCGTGATGCGGGCAACAGCGCGCAACTACTCCTCCATGCAGCAGGATGTGCAACATGGTCGGGAGACCGAGGCCCCGCAGATACTGGGCGAGTTGATCCGGCGTGGGCGGCAGCACAGCATCGATATGCAGCCACTGGAAGAGCTAGTGTCCCGAGTGGTTAATTCGGGACACTAGTGCAGCGACTGTCTTGCAAATAGTCTGACTTGATGCCAGTTTTGCCAGTAACCCTAGTCAATCCGGTGATGGTTTTCGACGTGAGTGTCAAGCCGTGAGCACACCTACTCAGGCGCATCGACGTCTGTTCATGCGCAACGCCATACTGCTGGCGACCAGTTTGCTGTGCACCCTGATAATTTCGGTACTGATTGCCTTCACGCTGTCATATCGCACGCTGGTGCCGCAGATGATCGACCTGATAGAACTGGGGTTCCGGGCCTTGCCGGAAAATACCGACTTTCAGACACTCTGGTCCCGCCGCAGCCTATCGGAGGACAACCTGCCTGACCTGATCGAGGTGGTCGCTCTGTATGAGCAAGGGCAACTGGTCGCCGAATTCAACCGCACCCCAAGACGGGCCCTGCCCGCGCAGGCCGAATTTCTGCCCGAGCAGGCCAGCCTGCCGCGCCAGCACCGGCTGGTCGATCTGGGCCCCAGTGGACGCTGGCAACTGTTCGTGGTGGGCAATGCCACCTTGATGCACAGCTTCTATCGGCAGACACTGCTGGGGCTGTTTCTCCTGGCTGCCTTGTCCGCCGCCCTGGTAGTTCTTGTGTCCTATCGGTTTCAGCGTGCCATCTCGTCGCCCCTGCGCCACCTGATGTCGGTCGCCCGGCAAATTGATCAGGAGGAGAATTTCACTATCCGTGCGCACAAGGGGCCGGAAGACGATATCGGTGATCTGGTGGATTCTTTCAATGCCATGCTGCAGCGCGTGGAAACGCGCGATGTCCAGCTGCAGAGCGAGCGTGACAAGGCCGAGAAAGCCCAGGTGCAGGCTCAGACCCTGGCTCAGGAAACCCGTGATGCCAATCAGCGGCTGGAGTTCGAGGTGCAGGTTCGGTCGCGTGTAGAGCGTAAACTGACGGAGTTCCAGGCCTATCTGAATGCCATGATCAACTCAATGCCCTCTGCCTTGATAGCAGTGGACGAACACGCCCTGATTACCCAGTGGAATGACGAAGCGAGCCGGCTCAGTGGCCGATCCCTGGACATGGCACTGGGGTACAGCCTGGACGAGGCGTTTCCGTTGCTCGAAGGCTACATGGAAAGCCTCAGCCGGGCCCTGTTGGACAAGCAAATTCAGCGCATCGAGCGGGTTCACTACCAGCGTGCAGAGCAGGAGCTCATATTGGACATGGTGATCTACCCGCTTCACCTGACGGGCATTATTGGTGCGGTTATCCGCATTGACGATGTGTCGGACAAGGTACGCATGGAAGAAATGATGGTACAGAGCGAGAAAATGATGTCGGTAGGCGGTCTCGCTGCCGGCATGGCGCACGAAATCAACAATCCCCTGAGTGCTGTCGTGCAGAGTGCGCAGACGATCCGACGACGCCTGTCGACCGAAACACCGGCCAACCAGAAGGCGGCAGATGAATTCGGTCTCGACATGGACCAGTTGATGCGCTATCTGGACGCCCGGGACATCCCCAGGTTTCTGGATCACATTCTGACCTCCGGGGAGCGGGCGGCCGCCATAGTGACCAATATGCTGCAGTTCAGTCGTCAGAGTTCGACCGGTTTGCAGCCGGCTGACATCTCAGAGCTGATCGAGCGGGCACTGGCGATTGCCATGAGTGACCTCAACCTGCGCCAAGACCTCCAGGAGGGAGACCTGACCATTGAAAAGGATCTGGAAGACTGCCGCAATCTCAAGGTGCCCGTCGCCAATACGGAGATTGAGCAGGTGCTGTTCAATCTGCTGAAAAATGCCTGGCAGGCGGTACAGGATCGTCCCGATCCGGAGACGCCTGGACTGATCCGGGTCGAGTGTCAGAAGACATCCCATCACTGCGTGATCAAGGTGACCGACAACGGACGGGGCATGGACGCACAGACTCGCAAGCGGGTGTTCGAACCGTTCTTTACCACCAAGGAAGTGGGACAGGGCACTGGCCTGGGTCTCAGTGTCGCCTATTTTATTGTAACCTCGCACCATCATGGCCAGCTGTCGGTCAATTCAGGCGCTGACAGCGGCACCACTTTCACCATCAGACTACCGCTTCAGCCACCAGAGCAAAACGCCGGCTGAACCTTCAGGAGAGCAATAACTCATGGGAAAACGACTGTCTCGCATCTATACACGCACCGGCGACAAGGGTGACACCGGACTGGGTACCAATGAACGCCTGCCCAAACATGCAGCCCGGGTTCAGGCCATGGGCGATGTCGATGAGGTGAACTCCTGGGTGGGACATATCCGTGCTGCCTTGGGCGGCGAGCATACCGAAGATGCCTGCCTGAACCAGATCCAGCACGACCTCTTCGATATCGGGGGCGAACTCGCCATGCCGGGTTATGAATTGGTACAGGCCAATCTGGTCAGTGAACTCGAGGCGGCCATAGACCGACTCAATGAGCCGCTGCCGGCACTGGAGAATTTCATCCTGCCGGGGGGCAGCGAGGGGGTTAGCCGCGTTCACGTGGCACGCAGCGTCGCGCGCCGGGCAGAACGGTCACTGTGGGCGCTGCATGACGCGGAAAGCGAACAGGCCCGACCGGACGGCGAGCGTCTGGGCCTGCACGCAGTACAGTACCTGAATCGGCTGTCAGACTACTTTTTTGTCCTGGCGCGCAGCATCGCCAGCGAAGACGGTGGCCGAGAAATCCTGTGGCAGAACCGGTACGCCAAGGACTGAGCAACCGACAGTCAAGCCTCATCGCCGTTGTGGCGGCGGCCCGTCATAGGTCTCGTACTCGACCCGATAATCCCCCTTGCGTGGCAGGAAAATGCTGACTCGCGAGACGTCGCCGGTGGATGTATCTTCAGCCACCAGCGACATGTACCAGGTCTGGCCACGGCGGCGTATCTCGGGCCGTGTGTAGATGAACGGGCCGGCGCGGTTGAGTTCGGACAGCGGAATAATCGTATCCACACCCATGCCGTTCGGGCAATCACAGACCCATTGCACATAGAGCAGATGATGCCGACTGGCCAGGGGCTCACCGGCATCCACCACCAGCAACCGATGAATGCCGTTGCGGCCGTTGGCATGCCAGTGGCCGAAGCGCTTGGCAAATACCAGGTGCGCCGGCAGGTCGTAGATCCGGTAGTCGATATAGCTGTCTACATAGTCGTAATCCTGCTGCGGCACCGGCGAGGACAGCAGGGGTGCCACCAGCACCGCCAGAACCAGCAGCAGGGGCACGCGCACGCGCCTTGACCAG
The DNA here is from genome assembly GCF_022565775.1 of Natronospirillum sp. Lineage (GTDB taxonomy): Bacteria > Pseudomonadota > Gammaproteobacteria > Pseudomonadales > Natronospirillaceae > Natronospirillum. The sequence continues at coordinate 25,221 of NZ_JAIUMC010000034.1, read as the reverse complement.
CCGCCAGGCCGAGAACCGCTGTCACACTGCTGCTTACTGAACATGCCACTACCTCACTGATTTGCGCGCAACCCGCAACTACCGGGGGCTCCAGCCGCGTCTTTACCGACGCCGTGCTGATAACTCTTTCTGACTGTCTAAAGTAACGGCGGCTGGCGCCGATTCTTAAGCATAACAGTGGATGACGTTCAGCCGGCGGAGATTCAGAATGCAACCCATCATACTCGGCAAAAACCTGCTCACGGATGACGAGATACTGGCTTTTGCGATGAGTGAAGACAATTATCGGATGCTAACGCTGGAGCGCCTGCAGCACCATGCGCTGACGGCTGCGCTGCTGACCGCCAGTTCGCTGATTCGCCTGCAACGACAGGCCGGCAGGCTGCCGTTGCCGCCTGTTTCCGGAGGCAGTCAGGCCGACACCTGACCAACCGGGCTAAGCTGTTGAAATCTTTTGAATTTCCTTCCATGTGATAGTTGACAGCCCGCTCAATAGATGGATAATACCGCCTCGTTCGCGGGGCTATGTAGCTCAGTTGGTTAGAGCACAGCACTCATAATGCTGGGGTCGCTAGTTCGAATCTAGCCATAGCCACCAACGAGCAGATAGAATGTGAAAAAGATGTTGGGCCGTCGCCAAGTGGTAAGGCACCGGTTTTTGGTATCGGCATTCGGAGGTTCGAATCCTCCCGGCCCAGCCATTTCTTTCTGCAGACTATTTGCCTCGGGGAACGTTTTCTATGCGCCTCTCTCGCACCCTCTCCATGACATTGCTGCTCGTGCTGATGGTGGCATTGCTTCCGGCTTCAGCCAACACACTCAATGTCCTGATGTACCACCATGTGGCCAATGATACGCCTCCGGCCACCTCGACCCGTGTCGACGTTTTTCGCGACCACCTGGACTATCTGGATGAAAACCACGAAGTGGTTGATTTGGTCTGGGCCCTGGAGCGCCTCCAGGCGGGTGAATCCATTCCCGACAATGCCGTTGCCCTGACCTTTGATGATGCCTACATCAACGTCTATGACACCGCCTGGCCGATGATGCAGGAATACGACTTTCCGTTTACCGTCTTTGTCGCCACGCAACCGGTAGACCAAGGGTCACGCATTGTCATTCAGTGGGATCAGCTTCGTGAAATGCATGAAGAAGGGGTGCGCCTGCTCAATCACAGTCACGGGCATGAGTACATGGTGCGCTATGACGCCTATGACGATACCTGGCGCGAGGAAGTGATCGAGACAGTGGAAACCGCACAGCGCCGGCTGACCGAGGAACTGGGCGAAGAGCCCCCGAAAATATTTGCCTACCCCTATGGGGAGTACAACGACCTGCTGCGCGACATCATGGAAGACCTGGGCTACATCTCCATGGGTCAGCATTCCGGAGGCATTGCCGATTTTTCCGACTGGCAGGCCCTGCCCCGCTTTGCGGCAGGCGGCACGGCGGCCAACCTGGACACGCTCAAAGTGAAGCTACAGAGTCGACCCTTGCCGGTGGAGTTCCCGCTGCCTGAACAGGTGACCAACGACCGTCGTCCAGTCCTGGAAGCTCGCTTGCTGGATAATGACGATGTGCGCTGGGACGCGCTCAACTGCTTTACCGGTGCCGGCACCCCAATCCCTTTCAGCATTGACGGTGGCGTGCTGACGGCGCAGACGGAAGAAGATTTCCGCGACGGGCGCAATCGCTACAATTGTACGGCGCCCGCCCGGTCCGGTGGCTTCTACTGGCTGTCGCGCCAGTGGCTGGTCAATCAAGGGCCTGCAGATTATTGAAGCGGATCATCTGCTTGATTTCCTCCACGTAGGCTTCCCGCCGCGTGGAGTAAGCGAGCAGGTAGGGGGCCAGATCCAGCCCGGACAATGCCTGCCCGTTGTCGCGCGCAGCGGCCCGGGCTTCTCGCATCTCTTCGTAGCTGAAATGACGATTCAGGTTCTGCAGGAAGCTGCGCACTGAGATTGCCGGCGAATCAAAGGCCCTTACCTCGTATATCTCCCCGTCCGGGCGACTCTGTGGCACCAGGCCACAGCCCTCGCTGAAGCACCATTGGCCAAACAGATTGTTACCTTCCCGGGCAAAGCGTGAGGTGCCCCAGGCGGACTCGTTCGCAGCCTGAGCCACGATCAGCGATGGGGGAAGTACGTCGATCTTCAGCAACAGCTCGCTCAATATGGCTTCCATGTCCTGCTCCAACTCCACATAGTAGCGCTCGGCCAGGTCATTCAACTGCTCAAGGGTGCGTTCCGGCAGCGGGTTCCCCTGCGCCAGATCATCACTCCAGGACTCGAGAATGGCGCGCTTTTGCAGCAGGCGCGCGTTTTCCTGATGAATGATGGGCAGCAGAAAATCGTAGAATTCGTCCTTGCGTTCCTGCACCACTTCAAGTGCTGCGAAATCCGGCAAGTCTTCGGGTTCGGCGGTCAGCACGTCGATCGACATCAGTGGATCAAACTGTTGTCGAATGGTCTCTTCCCGCTCAAGCCCCTGATAAAGTCCCCAACCGGCAACCCCCAAGGTGAACACGCCGACCAACAGACCACTGAGCGGCCCCCTTCTGGCATCAGGGTACTGATTTTTCATGACTATCATTACTCTCTCCCGGGCCGTGATCCTTGCGGAAACGGCGTTACACTGGCACTACCGGACCCTTTGTGGTCCCGAACTCTGTTGATACCCTCCTGATCGACCTCGTCGACCCGGACTACGCTGTGAATGGGAATATAGCTGCGCTGCACGCCTGCAAACTCTGTTTTCAAGCGCTCTTCTCCCGGATCGACCACCACATTGGATCGTTCGCCGAAAATCAGCTCCTCGATTTCCAGAAATCCGTAAAGTTCACTTTGTGACACTGATTTGCAATAAAGTTCATACATCTTGTCCTGATGCACAAACATGACCCGATAGACCGTTTTCCGCGATCGCTTTGCCATGGACTCCCCAACCGTCTGAGTGTTGTCGATATCTTTACCAAATTGTAACACCGTCAAGCGTTCTGACGAACTGTGTTTCAGTAGACGGTCGAACCGGAAAGTCAGCAAATCGTCCCCGCTCTTGTTGTGATGACCGGACCGGCGGTACAATAGCGGATTGAATTTTCAACCGGATGGATTTCACCAGACTGCATGGGCAAAAAGCTGTTTATCAAGACTCACGGCTGTCAAATGAACGAGTATGACTCGGACCGCATGGCCGACCTGCTGCAGGATGCAGAAGGCATGGAGCTGACCGATCGCGAGGAAGAGGCAGACGTCCTACTGCTCAATACCTGTTCCATTCGTGAAAAGGCGCAGGAAAAGGTATTCCACCAGTTGGGTCGCTGGAAGCATCTGAAAGCCCGCAACCCGGATCTCAAGATCGGCGTGGGTGGCTGCGTGGCCAGCCAGGAAGGTGAGCACATAAGTGACCGGGCGCCCTATGTGGACATGATCTTCGGGCCACAGACACTGCATCGCCTGCCCAGCCTGCTCAAGGGCAAGGCCGACAGTGCCGGCAAGCGCATTGCCGCAGTCGATGTCACCTTCCCCGAAATCGAAAAGTTCGATCACCTGCCGGCACCGACCAGCGATGGCGTATCAGCCTTCGTTTCAGTGATGGAAGGCTGCTCCAAGTACTGCACTTTTTGTGTGGTGCCCTACACACGCGGCGAAGAAGTCAGCCGCCCCTTTGATGATGTGCTCGCCGAAGTAGTGCACCTGTCCGAACAGGGCGTGCGGGAGATCAACTTCCTGGGCCAGAACGTCAATGCCTATCTGGGGCCTAAACACGATGGTGGCGCCGCCGACCTGGCTGAACTGATCACGGTCGCTGCAAGCATTGACGGCATAGACCGCATTCGCTTCACCACTTCGCATCCGGTCGAATTCTCGGACAGCCTGATTGACGCCTATCTGGATGTGCCGGAACTGGTCAGCCACCTGCACCTGCCCGTGCAGAGTGGCAGCGATGTCATACTCAGTGCCATGAAGCGCGGCCATACTGCCGAAGACTATATCGACAAGATGGAGCGCATTCGGAGCAATCGTCCGGATATCAGTTTCTCTTCCGATTTTATCGTCGGCTTTCCCGGTGAGACGGCGGCCGACTTTGAAGCCACCATGAACCTGATTCAGCAGATCGGCTTCGATCATTCCTTCAGTTTTGTCTACAGCGCGCGGCCGGGCACCCCTGCTGCCCAGTTGCCTGACGACACCCCCCCGGAAGTCAAGAAGCAGCGCCTGCAGATTTTGCAGAGTCGTATCCAGCAGCAGACCATGGCCATTTCCCGCGCCATGGTGGGCTCCATTCAGTTGGTTCTGGTCACCGGCACCGCCGAGCGCAATGCAGAAGACATGCAGGGCAGGACCGAAAACAACCGTCTGACTTTTTTCCGTTGCGATGACCCTGGCCTGATTGGCAAGTTCGTTCAGATACGCATCACGGAAGCCTATGCCAACTCGCTGCGCGGCGAACTGGTCAACCCAGAACTCGCTTACTGACATCACCACCCGGATATCCGAGGCTAACTTTTGGCAAACACAGCATCACCCGTAAAACCCGAAACTGCGACAGTGCGTTTCGAGCTGCAACCCGATCACCCACAGAGACTGGCCAGCCTGTGCGGCCTGGGCAATGAAAATCTGCGTCTGATCGAAGAGCGCCTGGATGTGCGCATTCTGAGCCGCGGCAACGCCTTCGAAGTGCATGGCCCCGAGACCCTGTTGGCGGTTGTCCAGGCTCTGCTGGTGGACCTGTATGCCATGACCCAGGGCGGTGCTGATCTGCAGCCCGACCAGGTGCATCTGCATTTGCAGGATGCCGAAATAGAAGCCCGCACAGAAGGCCGACATCCCGGGCAGGTGAATCCGTGGGACAAGCCGGGCATCAACGAGGTGCGCACCCCCAAGGTTCTGGTCAAGCCCAAGGGCCCCAACCAGAAGAAGTATGTGCAGGCCATTCAGACCCATGATGTCAATTTCGGCCTGGGCCCGGCCGGTACGGGCAAAACCTATCTGGCCGTGGCTTGTGCGGTAAACGCCTTTATGCGCGATGACGTCAAACGCATTCTGCTCGTCCGCCCGGCGGTAGAAGCCGGCGAAAAGCTGGGCTTTCTGCCCGGCGACCTGGCACAGAAGGTCGACCCCTACCTGCGCCCGCTTTACGATGCCCTGTATGACATGCTGGGCTTCGAAAAAGTCGACCGGCTCATTGAACGCACCGTGATCGAAGTAGCGCCCCTCGCCTATATGCGCGGCCGCACACTAAGCCATGCCTTCATCATTCTGGACGAAAGCCAGAACACCACCCGTGAGCAGATGAAGATGTTTCTGACCCGTATCGGCTTCGGCTCAACGGCGGTCATTACCGGCGACCCCAGCCAGGTCGATCTGCCGCGCAACCAGCAGTCCGGGTTGCGCCATGCCATTGAAGTCCTCGAAGGTGTAGAAGGCATCAGTTTTGTGCATTTCGGCTCACAGGATGTGGTCCGTCATCCCATGGTGCAGCGCATCGTGGATGCCTATGAGCGCTGGGACCAGGGGCAGGAGCCTTCCGGTCATGACCGCTGAAGTCACCCTGCAACTGGCGGCGGGTGCAGCCGACACCACGCCGGATGAAGCCAGGTTCGCACTCTGGGCAGACCAGGTGGCCGCCCATGTTGGACGCCCGCTGGCGCTGACCATTCGCGTCGTCGAGGAAGCCGAAAGCCGGCAGTTGAACCACGATTTCCGCGGCCAGGACAAGGCCACCAATGTGCTGTCGTTTCCGTTCGAACCGCCTCCGGGCATAGAATGGGACGACCCCTTCATTGGCGACCTTGCACTCTGTGCGGCCGTGATCTTGCGGGAAGCGGAACAGCAGCAGAAGACGCCCCTTGACCATTGGGCGCATATGGTCATCCATGGTACCTTGCACCTGCTGGGCCATGACCACCAGAATGACAAGGAAGCAGCCGCCATGGAAGCACTGGAAATCGAGCTGCTGAACCAATTGAACATTGCCGACCCTTATCGGATGGCAGGAGAAACAGAAACGCCATGAGCGAAGACCAGAGTAGTCAGGCCAGTAAACGAGGCTGGCTGGCGAAACTCTCGGATGCCTTCTCGGCTGAGATCAGAGATCGGGATCAGGTTCTGCAGTTATTGCAGGAGGCTCATGAGAATGAGCTGCTGGACAACTCTGCATACCACATCATGCAGGGGGCCATCGAGGTCAGTGACCAGCATGCACGCGACACCATGATTCCGCGTTCGCAGATGGTGGTGATCGAGCCCGGTGATACGGTAACCGTCATCCTGGACAAGATTGTGCAGTCCTCGCATTCCCGATTCCCCGTGATGAATGAAGACAATACGGCTGTGGTCGGCATTCTGCTGGCCAAGGACCTGTTAGGCCTGGCGCGGGAAGCGGATTTCGATGTCGAACGCATGACCGCGCGGATTGGCGAGGTAATCCGACCGCCTGTCTTCGTTCCGGAGAGCAAGCGCCTCAACCGGCTGCTGCGCGATTTTCGGGAAACCCGCAATCATATGGCCATTGTGGTTGACGAATATGGCGGCGTGGCCGGACTGGTGACCATCGAGGATGTCCTGGAAGAAATTGTCGGGGATATCGAAGACGAGCATGACCCGCTGGAAGAAGAAGACATTCAGGAGCTCGGCGAAGGTCGCTATCGGGTGTCTGCCCTGACCGAAGTCGACGATTTCAACGACTACTTTCAGACCGAACTCAGTGACGAGGAGTTTGACACCATTGGCGGTTATGTCACTCATGTCTTTGGTCATCTGCCGCGCCGTGGCGAGGCCGTCACCATCGCCAACTGGCACTTTGTCGTGCATATGGCAGACGATCGGCGAATCCGCCTTTTGGACGTGTCTCGTGCCGGGCGTCGGGAATCCCTGCCGGAACTGACCCCGCACATGACCTCACCCGACTGATCAGCCCTCCAGCTGGGCCCTGAGCTCTGCCAGAGCCAATCGGGCCCGCCCCAGGTGGGCGGCGGCCACCAGCGAATGATTGGCCCAGAGCCCTTGTCCGCTGCCGTTCAGCACCCAGGGGGACCACAGGGGCCGCTGCAGCGCAGACAACTCCAGCAACGCCAGGTCGAACTGTGCTTGCGCGGCCTCCGGGTCGGCAAACACGGGGCGAAAATCTTCGCGTACACCCTGCAGACTGTGCATAAGTGCCCAGCTGTAACCCCTTGTCTGATACAGCACATCATCCACTTGCAGGCGCGGTGTGGACGAATCCGGCGGCTCCAGGCCCAGAAAGGGCGCCGGGTCGTAGGCCCGCTTGGCCACGCTCATCATCAGAGCCTCATGCTGGGTTTCCAGGCGTTCTTCTACCCGCTTCAGCCAAAGACTGAGGTCTTCGCTGCGTACATGAAACTCGGCATTTCCGGCCTGCAGGCGCTCGATATACTGCGTCAGGTGGCTCAGCCCACGCCGGTACTCGGAATCAGTCGACGGCAGGAGCCAGTTGTTGGTATCGAAAAAGAACTGCGGCTCGACAATCACCAGGTCAGCGTCTTCGGTGGCCTGCAGATCGGCGCGCGTCATATAGCGTCGCAACAGCTCTGCCCATTCGCGGGCATGCCAGACAACACCCAGCTCCCAGTTCGGCATGTTGTCCAGCATCACGGCCGGTGGCAGGCGGCTGTTGCGCAGATAACCACCAGGCTTGTTGAGCAAAGCATCCATAGTCTGCTCCAGTGCCACTGCGGTATACAGGCCGGATACAGGGTCATGGTCGCCGGCACGGTCTTCCGCGATCTCCGTGATATCGCGCAGGCCGGGCTCCTGACTCCACCACAGCCCCAGAATCAGCATCACCGCCACCACACCGCCAGCAACGCCCAGCGCCAGCCGCCAGCGACGCTTCAGGGTACTTAGCGTCATTACTGCACCACGGCGCCAGCGGTCTGCGCGGTCGCGCCAACCTCGCCGGGTGGCCGTCGTACCGGTGCCCTCTTCTGCCTGGTCCTGCTGCGTCATCCGTCGAGTCTCCCAGTTGTCTGCCTTGTCATGCCGGTTGCCTCTGCAGCCTGACAGCCAGTGCTGCTTTTGAACCGGAGTCATCAGCTTACTGCATACCGGCGCCGACTAAAATGTGAACCGTTCAGGCATGATGCATTGAAATTGGCGGCGTCTTTTGATTTTTTTTCATAACAAATATCACGATCAGGCGTTGACCCGCCTGCCTGTGACCAATATTGTCTACGTGTTCGCTGATTTTAACTACAAAATCCAACAAACTTATGGCCCAGTACGCAATCGGAACCCGATTTATCTACAGTCTCTGCCACTATGGCAACGGCGACGGTCTCGTTCAGCCTTGGGTCATGTTCACGGTGCCGCACATGCAGAGCAGCGCGCCACCGTGTCGGTACACACTGCATTAACCCATTCAAAACGCTACAGGACTCGGGCAATGGATATTCGTAAAGTCAAAAAGCTCATCGAACTACTGGAAGAATCCGGGATCGACGAGATAGAAATCACCGAAGGTGAAGAATCGATCCGTATCAGCCGGGCATCCCAGAAACTGCAGGCCATGCCGCAGGCCTATGCCGCACCGGCGCCCGCACCGGCCGCACCCGCGCCGGCCGCACCCGCGCCGGCAGCGACTCCAGCGCCGGCTCCGGCTGCTGACCCCGCCCCCAGTGCCGAGCCTGCGGGCCACATCGTCAAGTCACCGATGGTAGGGAGCTTCTATCGGTCGCCGACGCCAACGGCTGCGGCCTTTGTCGAGCCCGGCCAGAAGGTCAAGAAAGGCGATACCGTCTGCATTGTCGAAGCAATGAAGATGATGAACCAGATCGAAGCAGATCGCGACGGTACCATTGGCGAGATTCTGGTGGAAAACGGCCAGCCGGTGGAATTCGATCAACCTCTGTTCACCATTGTCTGACAGGTGCTGTGATGCTGGATAAAGTACTGATCGCCAACCGTGGCGAAATTGCCCTGCGCATCATGCGCGCCTGCAAGGAAATGGGCATCAAGACGGTGGCGGTGCACTCCAAAGTGGACCGCGACCTCAAACACGTCAAGCTCGCCGACGAAGCCGTCTGCATCGGCCCCAATCCGAGCGCCGACAGCTACCTGAACATTCCGGCCATCATAGCTGCAGCTGAAGTCAGCGGCGCCGTCGGCATACATCCGGGCTATGGCTTCCTGGCAGAAAACGCCAACTTTGCCGAACAGGTCGAGAAGAGCGGCTTCACCTTTATCGGCCCGCGCGCCGAAACCATTCGCCTGATGGGCGACAAGGTATCCGCCATCCGCGCCATGATCGAGGCCGGCGTACCGACGGTACCCGGCTCAGGTGGGCCGCTGACCAACAACGACCAGAAGAATCTGGCCATGGCCCGCGAAATCGGCTACCCGGTTATCATCAAGGCTGCCGCCGGGGGCGGTGGGCGCGGCATGCGTGTCGTGCACAGCGAGGCCAGCCTGATCAGCTCTATCTCGGTGACCAAGTCCGAGGCCAGCGGCGCCTTCGGCGATGACACCGTCTATATGGAGAAGTTTCTGGTCAACCCGCGCCATGTCGAGATTCAGGTGCTGGCGGATGGCCAGGGCAATGCCCTTCACTTGTTCGATCGTGATTGCTCACTGCAGCGTCGCCATCAGAAGGTGATGGAAGAAGCACCGGCTCCCGACATTGACCCGGAAGCGCGCGCCGAAGTACTGGCCGCCTGTGTTCGGGCCTGCAACAAGATCAACTATCGTGGCGCCGGCACTTTCGAGTTTTTGTATGAAGACGGCCGCTTCTTCTTTATCGAGATGAACACCCGCGTGCAGGTTGAGCATCCGGTCACCGAGCAGGTCACCGGTGTGGATATCATCAAGGAGCAGTTGCGCATTGCCTCCGGGGAGCCCATGTCCCTGCGCCAAGAGGATATCCGGGTGCTCGGGCACTCCTTTGAATGCCGGATCAATGCGGAAGACAGCAAAACCTTCATGCCAAGCCCCGGTACCATCAGCCAGTTCCACCCACCAGGTGGCTTCGGGGTGCGTTGGGATTCCCACATCTACAACGGCTATACCATTCCGCCCTTTTACGACTCGATGATCGGCAAGCTGATCACCTATGGTGAAAACCGGGCTGCAGCGCTGGAAAAAATGCGCGTAGCACTGGATGAACTGGTTATCGAGGGCATCAAGACGAATACCGATCTGCACAAGCAATTGGTGCGTGATGAAGGCTTCCGGGCGGGGGGAACCAACATTCACTACCTGGAAAGCAAGCTGATCAAATAGTCTGATGAACTGGCTGAAACTCAGACTCCACAGGCTGCAGCCACAGCAGGTGGAGGTATTGGAAGAGGCACTGCTGGGCCTTGGGGCTGCGGCTGTGACTCTGGAGGATGCGGCTGATGAACCGGTTCTGGAGCCGGCACCGGGCAGCACACCGCTCTGGTCCAGCTCTCAGCTGACGGCGTTGTTCAGCGCTGACATGGATGTCGACACGCTTATGCTTGAACTGCAACAACAGTTGCCTTTGCCCGGTGTGCAACAATTGCCCGACTGGTCTTCCGATCTGCTGGAAGACAAGGACTGGATAAGGGCCTGGATGGATCATTATCATCCGATGCAGTTCGGTCGCCGACTCTGGATCTGCCCCAGTTGGCAACCACCCCCTGATCCGTCTGCCGTCAATCTGCTACTGGATCCGGGCCTGGCCTTTGGTACCGGCACCCACCCGACCACGGCGCTGTGCATGCGCTGGCTCAATGATCACGCTGAAGCCGGCGCGCTGGCCGACCGGCAGGTCCTGGATTTTGGCTGTGGGTCAGGTGTGCTGGGCATTGCTGCACTGTTGCTGGGAGCCAGGTCGATGATCGGAGTGGATATTGACCCGCAGGCCGTTACCTCAACTCAACGCAACGCCGAGCGCAACAGCATATCGGCGCGCAGCTACCGGGTCATGCTGCCTGATGCCCTGCCGGGCGATACCCGAGCCGACATCCTGCTGGCCAACATTCTCGCCGGCCCGCTGATTGAACTGGCACCCATGCTGGGTCAGCACCTCAAACCGAATGGCTGGTTGGTGCTGTCGGGCATCATTCGCAGCCAGGTCGACGACGTTTGTACCGCCTACCGTGATATACTGACTCTAATTGAGGTTACATATCAGGACGACTGGGCTAGAATCACTGGCCGTCGCATAGCCAGCCACTCATCAGCCGATCACGGATCCGATTGACTCCATGGCGCAGACAGAATCCACTCGCTGTCCACATTGCCGCACTGCTTTTCGGGTCACTGCCGAACAACTCGTGGCCGCGCGCGGTGCTGTGCGTTGCGGAAGCTGCCTGAAAGTATTCAATGCGCGAGAACATCTGGTATCGGAGCAGCAACCAGTTTCCGCCAGTCGTCGACCCGCCAAAGCATCATCCAAGGGCACACCCGTTCACTTCAAGCAGGCACCTGAGCCGTCAGAAACGTCAGGCCGATTTGCGGCCGATGAAGACGATGATCTCCTGTTTGGTGCCGACGATGAAGAAAACGATGAACTGGTTTTCATGGATGATGAGGAAGAACCGGAGGCTGAAGATCTCGACATGGAGAGCGACAGCGAGCTTGAGTTCAGTGATTCCTTTCTCGAGCTGGATGAACCTTCCCCTGGCAAACCCGGCAATGCGGCCAACGAGCTTAATGTATCGCAGAATGCCGCTGCGGACGACAGTTGGGCGCTCGACATGCTGGCCGATCTGGAGCAGGAAGAAAAAGCTCGACAGCCCAGCCATCATCAGGACATGCGGCTGGATGACCGCCCCCCTGAGCGCAGCAAGACTGCAGGCACGCCCAGGCGCAGCAGCGCTGCCCGAGATGCCGAACACCGCCAACTCAATGCAGCGCTGGCACAGCAGGAACTCGATGAACTGTCGGCAGGCAATGCCCGCCCAGCGACAGAAAGCCGCGGACGCTGGGTTGCTCTGTCTGTGGGCATTCTCCTCGTGCTGGCCCTGCAACTGCTCTGGTGGGAGCGCGACCAGCTCAATCAGCAGGCCGTCCTCTCTCCGATCTATGCCCAGGCCTGCCAATGGCTGCCCTGCGGGCTGCCGGAAGCCGGGCCTGATGCGGGGGCCATCAGGCCGCTGAGCTCCGTGCTTCGGCCGCTTCCTGACGGACGTATGCGACTGGATGCGGTGTTTGTCAATCGCAGTGAGCGGGCCGCACCCTTCCCCGTGTTGCGACTGAGTATTCAGGACTCGCAGGGCAACACAGTGGCCGATGGTCTCTTTGCACCAGAAGACTATGTGGCGGGTGAACTGCAGCCCGGAGACATGATGCCTTCAGGGCGTCCGGTCAGCATCAGCATCAACATCAACCAGCCGGTAGAGGATCTGAATAATTTCCGGTTGACATTTCACTACTGAGCGCACCGCTCAGCCCCGCTTCGCTTGGTTTTCACGATACCCCGTAAATTGGCTCTCAGCGCTTTTCTAACGCCGGCGGAATCAGTATCATACGGCGCCCGTGCTGACCACAAAATGACCAGAACCCGTGTTGAAGATTGGCCCGCATCAGATTCAGCCTGCGCTTGCCCTGGCCCCCATGGCTGGCGTTACCGACCGCACCTTCCGGCACTTGTGCCGGCGCTTGGGTGCCGGTCTGGCGGTATCCGAAATGGTAACGGCCGATACACGTCTCTGGAACACAGCCAAGTCTCGTTTGCGCCTGCCGCACGCTGATGATCAGGCTCCGGTAAGTGTGCAGATCGTCGGCACCGAGCCAGCTCAACTGGCCGAGGCGGCAAAACGCAATGCTGATCTAGGTGCCGACATCATCGACATCAATATGGGCTGCCCGGCAAAGAAGGTGTGCAGTAAAGCAGCCGGGTCAGCATTGTTGCGAGATGAGCGACTGGTCGGCGATATTCTCGCGGCTGTCGTTAACGCCGTGACGGTGCCGGTGACGCTGAAAATCCGCACGGGATGGTCTGCGGAAGAGCGTAATGGCGTGGCCATAGCACGCATCGCAGAAGCCTCCGGGATTGAGGCACTGGCAGTGCACGGGCGAACCCGAGCCTGTCGGTTCAAGCCGACCGTGGAGTACGACACGATACGCGACATCTGCCGGGCAGTTCGCCTGCCCGTGCTGGCCAATGGCGACATTGTCGACGGGCCTAGTGCGCAACGGGTGCTGGAGTACACCGGAGCGGATGGCCTGATGATTGGCCGTGCCGCTCAGGGCAACCCCTGGATCTTTCGCGAGGTCGCGCATTATCTGGCCACGGGAGCGTCGCCAGAGCCGCCCGATCTGGCGGAGCAGCAGGCCGTGCTGCTGGAACACCTTGAAGGCCTTTACAGCCTTTACGGAAACTGGTCAGGCGTGCGCATTGCACGCAAACATGTGGGCTGGTACCTACAGGCCCAGCCGGACGGTCAGACCGTCCGACAGCAATTCAACCGTCTGGACAACCCGGACTCGCAACGCCAACTGATACGCGCCTATTTCACGCGGGTATCCGCACAACAGGAAAGTGACGAAGCAGCATGAGTATGAATTCAATTGAGGTATCCATGACACACTCCACTCCGAGCGGTGAAGAACAGCACTCTGCCACGCTGCGCGACAGTGTTGAGACGGCCATGAACAATTATTTCCAGAACCTGGATGGTCAGGATGTCAATGATGTATACCAGATGGTGATGTCGGAAGTGGAAGCACCGATGCTGGAAGTCGTGATGCGCTACACCCGGGACAATCAAACCCGTGCCTCCCAGATACTCGGACTTAACCGGGGCACCCTGCGCAAGAAGCTGAAGCAATACGGTCTGCTCTGACCCACTACTGACAGGACTGACTATGCAAGCCACGGTAGCACTCAAGCGCGCCCTTATCAGCGTGTCCGACAAGACCGGTATTGTTGATTTCGCCGCAGCACTGCACGAACGCGGCGTGGAACTGCTGTCCACAGGGGGCACCTACCGACTCCTGCGGGAGCGTGACCTGCCGGTCACCGAAGTATCCGAGCATACGGGCTTCCCCGAAATGATGGACGGGCGAGTCAAGACCCTGCACCCCACCATACATGGTGGCATTCTGGGGCGCCGCGGTCAGGATGACGACGTCATGACCGAACATGGTATTGCCCCCATCGACCTGGTGGTGGTCAACCTCTACCCGTTTGCCGAAGCGACAGCCCGGCCGGATTGCGACCTCGCGACTGCCATCGAGAATATCGATATCGGCGGCCCGACCATGGTACGCAGTGCGGCCAAGAATCACGCCTGGGTTTCCATTGTGGTGGATACCGGCGATTACGAGCAGGTACTGGAAGAGACCGATCGGCTGGGAGGCGTTACCCAGAAGACCCGGTTTGATCTCGCGCTCAAGGCGTTCGAGCATACGGCTCGATACGACGGCATGATCGCACAGTATCTGGGCAGCATAGATCAGAACGCTGAAAAGCTGAGCACCCGTGACCGGACCCTGTTTCCCCGGACGTGGAACCAGCAGTGGCTGCATGCCCAGGCATTGCGCTACGGCGAAAACCCGCACCAGGCCGCCGCCTTCTATATCGACCCGGCCAACCGTGAAGCCTCTGTGGCCACTGCGGAGCAACTGCAGGGCAAGGCGCTGTCGTTCAACAATATTGCCGACACCGATGCGGCTCTCGAATGCGTCAAAACGTTCGAGGAACCGGCCTGTGTTATCGTCAAGCATGCCAACCCCTGTGGTGTTGCTACCGGTGACACCATTCTTGATGCCTATCAGCGGGCTTTCAAGACAGACCCCACCTCGGCTTTTGGCGGCATCATAGCCTTCAACCGGCCGCTTGAAGCGGCAACTGCTCAGGCCATCATCGACCAGCAGTTTGTCGAAGTCATTATCGCGCCCATGATCAGCGACAGCGCCCGGGATGCGGTCAAGGTGAAGCCTAATGTCCGCCTGCTGGCCTGCGGAGACTGGGACCAGCCTGCGCCCGCTTTCGACTACAAAAAAGTGACGGGCGGCCTGCTGATCCAGCAGAGTGATCAGGGCCGGGTAACCGCTGAAGACCTGAAAGTAGTGACCCGTCGCCAGCCCACTGAACAGGAAATGAGTGACCTGCGCTTTGCCTGGTCGGTGTGCAAGTTTGTGAAATCAAATGCCATTATTTACGCTCGGGATGGTATGACCATCGGTGTGGGTGCCGGTCAGATGAGTCGCGTCTACAGTGCCCGCATCGCCGGCATCAAGGCCGCCGATCAAGCTCTGGAAGTCACCGGCTCCGTAATGGCCTCCGACGCCTTCTTCCCTTTCCGTGACGGGCTTGAACAGGCCGCCGAGGCAGGCATACGCGCGGTGATTCAGCCGGGTGGTTCAATGCGCGATGACGAAGTCATTGCCGCCGCTGACGAGCATGACATTGCCATGGTCTTCACCGGCATGCGGCACTTCCGGCACTGAAAGCGCGCGCTCTGCGGGGCGCAGAACAACTGACAACAGGGAAACGACAATGAATATTCTGGTGATTGGCAGTGGTGGTCGCGAACACGCGCTGGCGTGGAAGGCGGCTCAGTCTCCGCTCGCCGACCGGGTTTTCGTGGCTCCGGGCAATGCCGGCACCGCGCTGGAACCGACTCTGGAGAATGTGGTCCTGGACATCAGTGACCACCCTGCCCTGATCCGTTTTGCCCGGGAGAACGACGTTGGCCTGACCATTGTTGGCCCCGAAGCACCCCTGGTGGCCGGAGTCGTGGATGATTTTCGCCACGCCGGCCTGACCATTTTCGGACCGGACCGGGCTGCTGCAGAGCTGGAAGGCTCCAAAGCATTCACCAAGAATTTTCTTGCTCGTCATGCCATTCCTTCGGCGTTCTATGGTGTTTTCACCGAGGTAGCGCCCGCGCTGGACTACATTCGGGAGAAGGGTGCACCCATCGTGGTCAAGGCAGATGGCCTGGCCGCAGGCAAAGGGGTCATTCTGGCCGAGACTGAAGCGCAAGCCGAAGCGGCCGTGCACGACATGCTGGCCGGCAACCGCTTTGGCGCAGCCGGTGCCCGCGTCGTCATTGAAGAGTTTCTGCAGGGCGAAGAAGCCAGTTTTATCGTCATGGTGGACGGCGACCATGTACTGCCCATGGCCACGTCACAGGACCACAAGGCCGCCCTGGATGGCGACACCGGGCCCAATACCGGGGGCATGGGCGCCTACTCACCCGCCCCAGTGGTCACCGAGGCGCTGACCGAACGGGTCATGAAAGAAGTGATCTGGCCAACCGTGCACGGCATGAAAGCAGAGGGCCGTCCGTATACCGGCTTTCTCTACGCGGGCCTGATGATTGCTGCTGACGGCACGCCCAATGTCCTGGAATACAACTGCCGCTTTGGTGACCCGGAAACCCAGCCCATCATGCTGCGCATGGAATCCGATCTGGTCGCACACTGCCTGGCGGCCTGCAATGGCACACTGGACCGGGAACAGGCTGCCTGGTCAACCCAATCAGCTCTGGGTGTGGTGATGGCTGCTGGCGGCTATCCGGACCAGTACCGCAAGGGCGATACCATTTCCGGCCTGACAAAGGCCGCGGAGCAGGCTGGCAAGGTATTTCATGCCGGTACCGCGCTGTCGTCCGACAGCCAGGTAGTCACCAGTGGCGGTCGAGTGCTGTGCTGCACCGCACTGGGCGACACGGTCAGCGAAGCCAAAGACCGCGCCTATGCTCAGGTTGAATGCATCCGCTGGGCGGACTGCTACTATCGGACCGACATCGGTCATCGCGCGATTGCCCGCGAGGCAGACTGAGCCATGCGCCGGCTGACTCACCTGTGGCTGGTGCTACTGGTGATGGCGAGCGGCGCCCATGCCGAGTCTCGCCTGCAGGCAGAGCGCCAGGACCTGCTGCTGCACGCTCGGGTTCTGGTCGACAGCCAGGCCGAGATCAGCCACCCGGAACAACTTCTTGAAGCCGAATGGCAGCAGCGCATGGTGCCCATGCATCGCAGCCCGTGGCGCCAGTCCGATGTCGATGGACCCGTCTGGGTCCAGATTGACATAGCAGCACCTGCAAGTCGCTCTGTCAGCCGCATGCTTCTCACCCTCTCTTCACCCGCCCTGATCGGACAGGTGCGGATATGGGATGCAGACCTGGAAGAGCAGACACTGGAGCTCTTTCCGCATCTCTATGGCCAATCCCTGCCCGTGCAGCTTGACTCCAGACAGAACCAACGCTGGTTTCTGCGCCTCGATGATCCCAGCCCTCCGCTCCTGCTGGCACACCTGGAGCCCGCCAATGATGTTGTACGACGGTCTCTGATCGTCGGAGCCTGGCTGTTTGGACTGTCCGGCAGCGGCCTGCTGGCCGCCGGCAGTCTCGCCACGCTGCAGTATCGCCGGCATCGTCGCAGTGAACGCGCCGGAACAGATATCCGCTGGTTGCTCTGGCCCGCCTATCTCGTGCTGATTGTGGTATTCGGGCTCAGCTACTATCTTGGCCTGCCGGTCCTGCTGAGCCAGGCCGGTGTGCCCCTGCCATCCTGGGCTCTGCAGTGGAACAGCAGCCTGTCAGGCATGAGTATCGGGATGGCAACCGTACTGCTGGCACTCATTTGGTGGAAACGAGGTCTCGATCACCCGGCGCGCAGACACCTGGCCTGGCTGATGCTCCCGGCAGCGCTGGCCGTGGGCCATACCCTGGGCGCCTGGCCCTTTCTGCTGATCCTCTTCGGGCTCTGCCTGTGCCGCCTGTCGGGGCTGGGTGTCAGGCGCAATGATGTGCATTCTCTGCCCACCGTGGGGGCGATCCTGTCGCTGCTGTTCTGGCTGGCCGTTGAAGCGCTGCAGGCCAGTTCTCTGGCCCTAACCGGGTTGATTGAACTGATAATTCCACCCGCTCTGCTGGCCCTGCATGCCCTGTTCGTTTACCAGAGCTACTTTGCCCGCTACCGGGCGCGCCCGATACTGACGGCGCGCAGCAACCCGGTGCAGGCCATGGGCAATCAATATACCGAAGTGCTGTTGCGCAAACTGAACCATGACCTGCGATCGCCCATCCACGGTGTGCTCGGCATGACCAATCTGCTCAGCGAGACGCCGCTCAATCGCGATCAGCAGGAGTATGTCACCACCACGCACAATGCCGGAATTCAGATGCTCAATCTGGCCGACGAGATGAGAGCTCTGACGCGCATCAGCCAGGACAACATCCAGGTACGCCCGGGAGAGGTTGAGCTGAACAGCTTCCTGCATGAAGTGGTCAATCCCTTTGCCCGCCTGGCCAGTCAGAAATCGGTAGAAGTCGTCACGGAAGTGCTGTCCAATGTACCGTCTGAAGTGCGTATTGATGGTGAGCTGGTGTCACAGGTTTTGCGTATCGTGCTGGACAACAGCGTCAAGTTTACCGAGGAAGGCGTGATCGAAGTGGCTATCCGCCGCGAAGGACAACGCCGCCTGCGCCTGCGGGTCGACGATACCGGCCGTGGCATCCCTGAGCAGGATGTGCGTCGGCTGTTCGAGTTTCAGGCTGTCAGCCCGGAAGATGGCAACCAGCAGGAGGTCAGGCTCGGGCTGCCAGTTGCCAATGCACTGGTGCGCGCACTGGGCGGACAGATCGGCATCAGCCGCACAGCCGGGCGCGGCACCAGTGTGTGGATCAGCCTGCCGTTCGAGCCGGTCACCAAGGTAGAATCGGAAGACAGAAAAGATGAACTGCAGCCACTGCACCAGCACCTGACCCAACAGAAGGTGCTGGTGGTGGATGACCACCTGGCCTCGCGCAAGGTTCTGGAAGACCAGACCCGCAATTGGGGCATGCTGCCGGAGCTGGCTTCGAGCGGCAAGGAAGCTCTGGCGATTCTGCAGAGCCACATGTACTTTCATCAGCCGTTCGACTGGGTGATTATCGACTATCGAATGCCTGAAATGAACGGCCTTGAGCTGCTGGAAAAAATACGTGCAACGGATGGCCTCAAAAACCTGCGGGTGATTGTCATGACGGGGATTGATCTGCACTATGTCGAGCAGGCCGCACAGGATCTTGGTGCCATCGCGGTACTGGCCAAGCCGGTCAATCCGCGCAAGCTGATGCGTCTGTTGCAGGAGGAGGACCGATGAGTCGTCGCCATACCTTTTTTGACCACTGCCTAATGAACCTGGATACGGCGGTGCGCAGCGTCATGCCTGGCGTTATCAGCAGCCGTGTCGACACACCGGGGGCAGAGTTGCCGGAAGCGGAGCTCACCGATTCGGAGCGACGCCATGCGGCCGGACTGATGCGGGTCAATCATACCGGCGAGGTCTGTGCACAGGCGCTCTACGCCGGTCAGGCCAGCACGGCCAGACTGGGCGAAGTGCGCGCGCAGATGGAAGAGGCTGCCGCCGAAGAGCGTGATCATCTGGCCTGGTGCGAAACCCGGCTGCGCGCCCTGCACAGCCGGCCCAGCCTGCTGAACCCACTGTTCTACGGCATGTCCTTCACCTTGGGTGCCACCGCTGGAGCCCTGGGTGACCGCTGGTCGTTGGGCTTTGTTGCCGCCACCGAGGATCAAGTGAGCCAGCATCTGGCGGCGCACCTGCAACGCCTGCCGGAACAGGACAGGCGCAGCCGCGCCGTAGTGGCCCGGATGCTGGAGGATGAACAACGCCACGCCGAGCATGCGCGCGACGCGGGTGGCTTGCCTTTTCCCGAACCGGTAAGACAGGGCATGACGTTGATGTCAAAAGTCATGACCGAGACAACCTACCGGCTCTGACACCGGATGAAACCCGTCTATACCGTAACCAGATTGTCCCGGTGAATCAGTTCGGGCTCACTGATATAGCCCAGAATGCTCTCTATCTCGGCAGACGCTCTGCCCTGGATAAGCCGGGCCTCCGCAACGCTGTAGTTGCACAGGCCGCGTGCCACCAGGCGCCCGGTGTGATCCAGGCAGTCGACGACATCACCGCGCTGAAAACGACCTGCTGCTTCAATGACTCCGACGGGCAACAGGCTTTTGCCCTGCTCGCGAATAGCCCGAACCGCTCCGTTATCCAGTCGAATCGATCCCTTGGCCTGCAGATGCCCTGCCAGCCACTGCTTGCGCGCTGCCAGGGGGGCAGTATCCGGCAGCAGGCGTGAACCCAGTGCTTCACCGGCGCGCAGTCTGCTGAGCACCCCGCTCTCCCGGCCACCGGCAATCAAGGTAACGGCGCCACTGCGCGCCGCCAGTCTGGCTGCCCGCACCTTGGTAACCATACCTCCGCGGCCCAGGGCACCGCCTTCAGAGGCCACATCCAGCAGCCTGGGATCATCTGCTCTGGCCTCAGCAATCAGTGTTGCCTTGGGGTCGTGACGCGGGTCTGCATCAAAAATACCGGTCTGGTCGGTCAGAATCACCAGGGCATCGGCTTCCACCAGATTGGCCACAAGCGCCGCCAGGGTGTCGTTGTCACCGAAGCGGATCTCGTCGGTCACCACAGTGTCATTTTCATTGATGATGGGCAGCACATCCAGTTGCAGCAGCGTGCGCAGTGTCGAGCGGGCGTTCAGATAGCGCTGCCGGTCGGCCAGGTCCGCATTGGTGAGCAGAATCTGGGCACTGTGTATATCGTGCGCCTGGAAGCAGGTCTGGTAATGGCCGACCAGTCGACTCTGGCCGACGGCGGCAGCCGCCTGCAGCAGCTCCAGTTCATGCGGACGCGCCGTCCAGCCAAGCTGGTGCATGCCGGCTGCAACTGCCCCGGAAGACACCAGAACCACTTCCAGGCCACTGTCACGCAGACGAGCAATCTGTTCTGCCCAGTCGGCGATGCGCGCCTGGTCAATCCCGGTGCCATTATTGGTCAGCAGCGAACTGCCGATCTTGACGACCCAACGCTGGCTGTCTGCAAGGTTGTGGCTTACCGCGCTCTCAGTATGGAGCATGCTCGATCTCTACCTCATGATCGTCATCGTCATCATCTTCGTCGTCCTGTGAAGCGTCACGACGCGCGCGGCGCTGGGCCGCCAGAGCCGCAATACGCTCTCTGCCCTCTTCTTCAATTTGCCGGCGCAGAGCTTCATCCGCTTCGGCGGCCTCCGGTTCGGCAGCCAGGCGCTCCCGTGTCTCGGTCAGATCGCGCGCTGCAGCCTGAACCAGTTGCTGTATACCGTCGCCGCTCAAGGCCGACACGGCGTATACCGGCCCGGACCAGTGCAGCGCCGACACCACTCGGTCGACAGCGGCCTGACGCTCGTCTTCCGGAATCAGGTCCAGCTTGTTGAGCACCAGCCATCGGGGACGCTCCATCAGAGCCGGGCTGAACTTCTCCAGCTCTTCCAGAATGACCCGGGCATTGTCTTCGGGTGTGCTGTCATCCAGTGGCATCATGTCAACCAGATGGAACAGCAGCCGAGTGCGCACCAGATGCTTGAGAAAACGGATGCCCAGACCGGCCCCTTCGGCAGCACCGGCAATCAGCCCGGGGATATCCGCCACGACGAAAGACTGCTGGGCATCCACCCGCACCACACCCAGGTTCGGCATCAGCGTGGTGAACGGATAATCTGCTACCTTGGGGCGGGCTGCTGATATGGCTCGGATCAGTGTCGACTTGCCGGCATTGGGCAGCCCGAGCAGCCCCACATCAGCCAGCACCTTCAATTCCAGTCGCAGGTTACGGGTTTCGCCCAGCGAGCCTTTGGTAAACTGCCTCGGCGCCCTGTTGACGCTGGATTTGAAACGCGTGTTGCCAAGGCCGTGAAAGCCGCCCTGGGCTATCTTGACCTGCTGACCATGCTCGGTGAGATCGGCCAGGATTTCATCCGTGTCAATGTCCCGGATGGTGGTACCGACCGGCACGCTGAGCACCAGCTCTTCACCCTTGCGGCCCGTCATGTCGCGGCCCTTGCCAGGCTCACCATTGGGCGCCTTGAAGCTGCGCTGATACTGATATTCGATCAGGGTGTTGAGGTTCTCGTCGGCGGCAAACCAGATAGACGCTCCGTCACCACCGTCGCCCCCATTGGGCCCGCCCTTGGCAATGAATTTTTCCCGCCGGAAACTGACACAGCCATCGCCGCCCTTGCCGGCCTGGACATAAAGAGTGGCTTCATCAACGAATTTCATGTTCTATCCAGTTGTTTCGGTTTCCGGTACGAAAAAAGCCCTGTTACGGTCGCAACAGGGCTCTCTTGGAAGAGGCTGCCTGTCTGTCGGCAGCCTGATCGGGTCAGAAACCGCTTCAGGCAGCGACGATGCTGACTGTCTTGCGGCTTTTTGGACCCTTGGTCTCAAACTTCACAACACCGTCTGACAGTGCAAACAGTGTGTGGTCCTTGCCGACACCTACATTGGAGCCCGCATGGAAGTGGGTACCACGCTGGCGAATGATGATGGAACCGGAGGATACGGTCTGACCACCGAATGCTTTCACACCCAGACGCTTGGACTGGGAATCGCGACCGTTACGTGTACTGCCGCCTGCTTTTTTGTGAGCCATGATTCTACTCCGTCAATTAAGCCTTGATACCGGTGATCTTGACCTGGGTGAACCACTGACGGTGCCCCATGGTCTTCATATGATGCTTCCGGCGCTTGAACTTGATGATGCGCACCTTGGGGTGCCGGCCCTGAGCAACCACTTCAGCGGTTACCTTGGCGCCCTTGACGACCGGTTCACCGATCTTCACATCATCGCCATTGCCAACCAGCAGCACATCATCAAACGTGATCTTGCTGCCCGTTTCTGATTCGATTTTTTCCAGCTTCAGCAACTGGCCTTCCTGAACGCGGTACTGCTTACCGCCGGATTTGATTACAGCGTACATGATACTCTCATTATCTGACTGTGGTAATAGATGACAGAATCGCTTCTTCCCGGTTCTAAAGGCAACGCCTACGCTGCGGCACCCTATGGCGGAGGATTCCTGCCCCACGACGGACATGTCCATCAGGGGCGCGCAATTGTAGCCAAAGGCACCGACACTCGCAACCCTGACTTTGCTTGACAGGACTCAGGCCCGCTCTTAGCATCAACGCCTGTTTTTCAGCCCTCAAAGACTTTCATGCAGATCACTGACATCAACCGGGTGGTGGAAGACGAGTTTCGCGCCGTCAATGAAGAGATCGCACGTGAACTGTCTTCCGATGTGCCGCTGGTCGAGCACATCGCCGAGTATATTGTATCCAGCGGGGGCAAACGCCTGCGGCCGCTGGTCACCCTGCTGACCGGGCAGATGCTGGGCTATCGCGAGCCGCCGCTGATCACCCTGGCGGCCATCATAGAGTTTCTGCATACCGCCACCCTGCTGCATGATGACGTGGTCGACACCTCCGACATGCGCCGCGGCAGGCCAACCGCCAACAACAAATGGGGCAATGCGCCCTCTGTGCTGGTGGGTGACTTTCTCTATTCACGCGCCTTCCAGATGATGGTGCGCATCGGCAACATGCCGGTGATGCAGACTTTGGCCGACGCGACCAATGTGATTGCCGAAGGTGAGGTGCTGCAACTGGTCAATGTGCGCAACCCTGACCTGTCGATCGACAACTACAATCTGGTTATTCGCGGCAAAACAGCCATGCTTTTTGCTGCTGCGGCGCAGAGCGCTGCCTGCCTGGCAACCACTGATACCAAACTGCAGGCTGCTGCCCGCACTTACGGCATCGAACTGGGCATGGCCTTCCAGATCCAGGACGACATTCTGGATTACAGTGGTGATACTGCGGAACTGGGCAAGAACGCCGGTGATGACCTGGCGGAAGGCAAGGTGACTCTGCCTCTTATTCGCACCTTGCAGACCTGCCCGAAGGCAGATCGGCAGACCATCCGGCAGATCATTCGCGACGGGGGAACCGATGACCCTGGTCCGGTACTGACCTTGGTGCAGAACAGTGGCGCCCTGCCCTATTGTCGCGACAGAGCATTGCAACACAGCCAGCGGGCTATTGCGGCACTTGACGTTTTTCCTGCCGGGCCGGGGCGCGATGCGTTGGCCGGATTGGCCGATCTGGCAGTCAACCGGGTCAGTTAGACTGCACTGCTGATTCACGCTGCTGAATCTTGCGCAGAGCCGCCTTGATGCCCTGGCGCCAGCCGCGCTGGCGGATGCCGAAAGTGAAAAAGAGGTGGTCGGTCGCAAGCACCGACTGCCGGGCCTCTTCGGCCCGGTTCTGCAATTCACTGCTTTCGATGGGCGTTACCTGTATCTCGCTGGCCATACCGGCCTGCACCGCTTGGCTGACGATGGTGCGGGCAAAATCATAGCGTGTGGTGGCGCCTCGGTCACAGTAGTGATAAGTGCCCCAGAGCTCGGGGTCCGTGTTGCAATCAACCTGCCGCAACATGGCGATCACCACCAACGCCAGATGTCCTGCCCAGGTGGGACAACTGATCTGATCATTCACACCCTTGATGGGCTGCCCCGCCACGGCCCGTTCCAGGGTGCGCACAAAGAAATTGTTGCCCTCTTCACTGAACACCCAACTGGTGCGCAGTATCAGATGACGCGGGCAGTATTCCCGCACCGCCTCTTCCCCTTCGTACTTGCTGTTGCCATACACATTGCGCGGATTGGGCTTATCCGTTTCGGCATAGGGCTGAGGCTGCATGCCGTCAAACACATAATCGGTCGACAGATAGAAAAACGCTGCACCCTGCTCGGCACAGGCACGCGCCAGCACCGCAGCACCATCGCGATTGATCGCGTAACAGCGCGTGGCATCACCCTGCGCTACCGCCACATCGGAAAAGGCGGCAGCATTGATGACATAGTCCGGCTTTTCCTGCGCCAGCACAGCCGCAACAGCCCCGGCATCGGTAATGTCCAATTGGGCCCGGGTCAGGCCGACCGGCACCAGCCCCGCCTCTGTCAGAACCCGCATCAGGGCACGCCCTACCTGGCCGCCAGCACCGGTTATCAACACTCTCATCCGCTCTCAAGACTCCTGCAATCTGGATTCGGGTCGACGGTTGTCCGCAACACTGACCACCCCGTTCACGGGGCAGAGACCCTCAAATAAGACTATACTGCGGTACAGGCTCGGGCGCACTGTGCAACTGCCGCTGCGAATGCACTTACTCTAGCCGAAACAGGGCCCACACTGAAAGCAGGAAGACCGTTCAATGCGCAAACGTCGCCGCACATCAGCCTTCAAGCGCCTCGGCCTGGTGCTGGTGTGGCTGGGTGCCATCGCGTTGCTGATCCCCGCTGCTGAGGGCTGGATCCGTCCGTCCATGATTCTGCTGCCTCTTGGGGTAACCTTGTATACCATTGGCTGGATAAGAGACTAGTGTCCTGCACGGTTAATATAGATATGTAATCATGATATGGTGTAGGTCCAT
>NZ_JAIUMC010000033.1 GCF_022565775.1 Natronospirillum sp. | reverse complement strand
CCAGTAACCGCAGACCGCACGCAGAAGTTGACGAATTAACCACTCGGGACACTAGCCATACGCCTTGCCGTTAGCCGCGCGCCATTGCGCGAATCCTATACCTGAGTATAGTTTGAATGATGTTCGACCGCGGGTCTGTGCGGCAGTGAACACTCACGGGTGCGTTGCTGACGGCGCCGCAGGTCTGTCTTCGTTCGAGAGAGTCGCTGTATGGGCATTCGTCGCCTGTTGCTATTGCTTCTGATCTTGCTGGCCGGGTCCGTGCCCGCCGCCGAACCGGCGGTCGACCAGGGCGCGGAGGGTTTGGTTCTGGGGTCGTTCAATATCCAGCATCTGGGCTGGGACACCGGACGCAGTTACGAGGCGGTGGCACGCATTGTGGCGAAAAAGGACTGGGTGGCCATTCAGGAACTGATGAACGCCGGTGGTATGGAGCGCCTGCACGCTGCCGTCGAAACCAAAACCGGTCATCCCTGGCTGTATGTCTATTCCGAGCCGCAGGGTCGTTCTACCTATCGGGAGAAGATGGCGTATCTATGGCGTGCCGATCTGTTCGAACTGGTCGGCGAGGCACGACTCTATCCGGACCCGGCGGATGTGTTTGCCCGCCCGCCCTATGCAGCAGAATTCCGCATTTTGGCTGACGACACCACCTTTGTGGCGAGCACTGTGCATATCACCTATGGCAACCGCATTGCCGATCGCGTGCCCGAAATTGAGGCCATGGGGCAGTCACACCGCACTTGGCTCACCACCACCTGGCCCGAAACCCAAACCATCGTGCTGGGCGATTTCAACCTCCGGCCCACCCACGATGCCTTTACCTCACTGGCAGAGCACTTTGATCTACTGCCGATCGACGGCAACACCACACTGGCCACTGCGGATGGACAGTACGCTAATCCGTACGACCATATCTGGGTCAGTCATGATCATGGGCTGCAGTTGACCCAGTCCGGTCGCATCGACTTTCCCGCCAGGCTCAGTGAGACCGACCCTGAACGGTATTGGTCGCATGCCGCGGCGCGGGATTATATCTCGGATCATGCGCCCGTCTATGTCACATTGAACGGTCAGCCGGGTCCGCATGCCATGCGTCAGGGCCCGATCACCGTCGCCCGATGGGACTATCCGGAAGACGGCGAAGCACCGACCCTCGCGCAGTGCATCGACCTCAATGAAAGCAGAACAGCGCGGCTGCAGGAGCTGCCGGGTATCGGGCAGGCTTACGCGGCAGCGATCGAAGGGGGGCGGCCCTGGGCATCCGTGGATGACCTGGCGCGAATCAGCGGTATCGGTGCTGTGACCGTGGAGTCCATACGCAGTTCGCGACTGCTGTGTGATGACTTTCTGTGAACAGGCGTAGATGAAAATCCATCTGGTCTCGGAAGCGTTTATTGCCTAAAATTTGGACAACTTAGTGTTGCGGGCTTCCGGCATGTCCATTTCCCTTCAATCGCCCCTCAGTCCGGTGCAGAGTACCGGCAGCAACTTTACGGATCTGGTTCGCCAGGGCAGTTCAGGTCAGCGCATCAACAGTGCCGCAGACGATGCGGCCGGCTCAGCTATTGTCGGGCGATTGGGCAGTCGCATAGACGGCACCGCGGTTGCCGAGCGCAACATCGGTGACGGGCTCAGCCTGTTACAGACCCGATCCGGTGTTGCCTCCGGTATCACTGAGCAGATGCAGCGCATGCGTGAAATCAGCGTACAGGCGGGTAATGGAATATTGAACCAGCAGGACCGGGAAGCCCTCAACCGTGAATTCACCGCGCTGCGCGATACCGTTACACAGACACTGAACGATGCGCAGTTCAACGGACGGGCGCTGTTTGATGGTGAGCCCCGACGCCTGCAGACCGGGCCCGATGCCGGTCAGACCACGGAGCTTGCCGCCAATGACCTGCCCGCAAGGCTGGAAGAGGCCGGCTTTTCCGGCCTGACGCTCGCCAACCCCACTGCAGACACCCTGGCTTCGCTGGATGAGGCACTGTCCCTGATCTCGGAGAGCCAGACCGCCGATGGCGCCTCTGCCAACCGTCTGCTCAGGCAGGCAGATAATCTGTCACAAAGCCGCATTGACGCCTCCCAGGCCAGAAGCCGAATCGCCGATACCGATTTTGCTGAACTGGCGTCCAGTCTGGCGCAAACCGAGGTGCGTGATCAGGCCAGGTTGCTGATGCAAAGCCAGGCCAATGCCGGGCGTGAAGATGTGTTGAGATTGCTCTCGAGCTGACTCTTTGCACAGCGTCTCATCAATTCGCCTGTTTGGATTTCCATGGCAGTGCTACTGCCACCTCCTTTTCTTTCTTGCAAAAAACGGTTGACAGTCATGGTCTGCATTCTTAGAGTTATTGATGTAAACGGTTACATATAACAAATAACGCTCAGGACAGCCCATGCCTACCATTCGCGATGTGTCCAGACTGGCCAATGTCTCCGTGGCAACCGTGTCTCGGGTAATCAACGCCAATCAGCCGGTCTCTGCGGATACCAAGGCGCGCGTCGTTGCGGCGATGGCAGAACTGGGCTACCAGCCGAACAGCAACGCCAAAGCTCTGGCCACCAATCGCAGCGATATTCTGGGCATGGTGCTCGGCGATCTGGGCGGGCCCTTTTTCGGCGACCTGATGGCTCAGGCAGAAGAGGAAACGCGTCGCCTCAAGCGCCATCTGCTGGTTACTGCCGGTGGCCACTCCCGTGACATCGAACTTGAAGCCATCGATTTCCTGCTGCGTCGGCAGGTCGACGCGCTGATGTTGCATGTCGACTCACTGACGGACGCCGACCTCTACGAATTGTCGACCAAAACGGACACCCCGATTGTTCTGATCAACCGCTATGTGCCTGATCTGCATGCCCACTGTATCCATGTGAACAATGAAGTGGGCGGGGAACTGATCACCCGTCACCTGATCGAGCAGGGCCATGAGGCCATCGCCTGCATCACGGGCCCGCTTTACAAGGGTGACAGCCGCGGCCGTTTGCAGGGTTATCGGCGCGCGCTGGAACAGGCCGGTCTCCCCTATGTCGAGCAGCGCGTTGTGGAGTCCGATTATATGGAAGCCGGCGGCAGCGAAGCCATAGAGCGGCTGCTGTCCCGCAAGACGCCCTTCACAGCAGTGGTTTGCGGTAATGATCTGATGGCGTTTGGCGCCATACGCAGTCTGCGGCTCCACGGGTTCAGTGTTCCTCAGGATATAGATGTAACCGGTTACGACGATATAGTCCTGTCATCCTATGTCGAACCGTCATTGACCACTATTCATGTGCCGATTGGCGCCATGGGGGTTCAGGCTGCGCGTCTCGCCGTGCAGCTCGCCACCGGGCAGCGACCAACGGCACAGCAAGCGTTCGAGCCCCAGCTGGTTGTCAGGGGCTCAACCCGGTCACGATCGAGTGACCAATCCTCGCAACCCATGCACTCAAAGTTCGTACAACAACAATAAACCCTCGGAGGTTTTCATGTACAAAATGACCCCACTGGCGGCCGCTGTCGCCGCTGTCGCCGCCGTCGCCATGTCCGGCGCTGTGATCAGCCAGGAGATCCGTTTCGATGGCTTTCCCGACTATGACAGTCAGATAAACGCCATTGCTGATGACTTCAAGGATGTAAGCGGTATCACGGTCCAGCAACTGATCAATCAGCATGGCGGTCATCACGATCGTATCGCCACCACCCTGGCCACTGGCAGTGGTCTTGGTGATGTCGTGCTGATCGATGTTGGTTTCGTCGGCGCCTTCGTTGACGGGGGCGGCTTTATCGATCTGACTGACCGGTTCGAGCCCTACAGGGGCAACTATCCGGAGTATGCGATCGCTCAGGGACAGGGTTCCAACGGCCATCAGTACGCCGTACCGGTAGATCTTGGTCCGGGTGTGCTCTACTTCCGGCGCGATTTCATGGAAGACCTCGGCTATGACATCGATGAAGTCACAGCCGACTGGGAAAGCTACATCGACTATGGCATAACACTGCGCGACGAGCATGACACACTGCTGATCGGTGATGCCGGAGATATCGCCAACGCCTACATCAATTTCAATGTCGAGTCGGGCAATGGCCTCTATTTCGACGCAGATGGCGAGCCTCTGGTCACCAACGAGCGTTTTGTCAGAGCGTTTGAGCTGGCGCGGACCGTGCGCCAGGAAGGCCTCGATGGCAACATCACCGCCTGGTCTGAAGACTGGACCACCGGTTTTCAGGAAGGCACTTTTGCCACTCAGATGTCGGGTGCCTGGTTGCTGGGTCACCTGCAGAACTGGATGGCACCCGATACTGCCGGCAACTGGGGTGTCAGCCACCTGCCGACAGGCATCTACGGTACCTGGGGCGGTTCCTTCCTGGCGATTCCCGCACAGTCTGCTAAGCCCGATGAAGCCTGGGCACTGATCGAGTACATGATCAGTGAAGATGTTCAGCTCGAGGGCTTCCAGAATATCGCTGCTTTCCCGGCTCATACGGCCACCTATGACCATGCCATGTTCGAAGAAGAAATCGACTTCCTGCGCGGTCAGCAGGCCCGCCAGATGTGGGCTGAAATCGCGGAAAATGTAGAACCTGTCAAACCGCATCGCGGCGACCAGATTGCCGAGTCGCTGATCGGTACCGCGCTGGAGAACGTGCTGGATGACGGCATGGAGATCGAGCGTGCTCTGCAGAATGCGGAAAATCAGATTCGGCGCCGGGTGCGCTGATATCTGATGTCCGGGTCCGCCGCCGGCGGACCCGGATCATTTCACCGTCAGGGTGCCTTTGCAGGCGCCATGACATCTCGTCAAGATCGAATCCCGGGTATTGGCTATGACCCAGAAAACCGAGCTCACCGGCACTGTGCCGGAGGCACCCCTGACCGTTCCTTCGCCTGTGCAGCAGGAAGACAGTCGGCTGAAGGCTTTTTTCCAGAAGGGAACGCCCTACTGGTTCGTATCCCCCTACATCATCATTTTCGGGGTATTTGGTATCTTCCCGATCTTTTTCATGATCTTCCTGTCGTTCCATACCTGGAACCCGGTGGCGGGCCTGGCGTCGATGCGCTTTGTCGGCTGGGAGAATTATACGCTGTCGCTGACCGACCCCACGCTTTGGCATACCCTGTGGAACACGGTTGTTATCGCATTGCTGTCGGGGCTGTCGCAGCATCTGGTAGCGCTGCCCATGGCCTATTTGCTGGTGTCACTTGGGCATCGTGCGCGCCATTGGCTGACCACGGCCTATTTTCTGCCCTACGTGACCTCGACTGTCGCCGTGTCGATGATTTTCTACATCATGTATGCACCCGAGAGCGGCATTATCAATCGCGCTCTCGTGACGCTCGCCAATGGCCAGATCACCGGTTTCCTGTTCGGCTGGATCAATGACCTGATGCCCATTCGCTGGTTGCAGGAAAACAGCCTGATTCGCTACTCCATTTCGTTCGTGGTGTTCTGGAAATACGTCGGCTTCAACATCGTCATCTATGCCGCCGGTCTGACCACGATCAACAAGGAATTGTACGAAGCCGCCAAGATCGATGGCGCTTCCTCCTGGCAGCGCTTCCGCTTTGTTGCTCTGCCGTTGCTCAAGCCGTTCATTTTCTTCGCCGTCACCCTGACCATCATCGGTAACATGAACCTGTTCGACGAGCCCTATGTACTGACGCGCGGGCTGCAGCAGGCCGCGACCAACGGCATGACCATCTCGAACTATCTGTACCGGATTGGCTGGGAATGGCTGGATATGGGCGGGGCAGCGGCCGTGTCCTGGATCCTGTTCGTTGTGATCGGAATATTCACCGGTATCTATTTCTGGCTGTTTGGTCGGGAAGGCCTCGGAGGTAACGACTGATGTTCGCACTGCTGGAAAACACACACTATCAACGCGGTATCTCCATTGCGGCACGCACCGTCCTGTGGGCGTTTCTGCTGCTCGGTGTTTTTCTGACCATCTTCCCGTTCCTCTGGGGCGGGTTGCTGGCCACTCATTCGCGCACCAGCATGTTCAGTTCGGCCTTCGTGCTCAGCTTCAGTGACCAGCTGTTTGTCAACTACGAGGAACTGTTGCGCATCATGCCGTTCTGGCTGGGCATGTTCAACAGCTTCAAGGTGGCCCTGATTGGCACCGCAGTGTCTCTTTTCTGCTGCAGCCTGGTGGGCTACGGGCTGGCTGTGTACAAGTTTCGCGGCCGCACAACGCTGTTCACCATCATGGTTTGCTCCATGATGATGCCGCCGATTCTGACCCTGATTCCCTACTACATGATTGTCAGTACGCTGGGCCTGCGCGATACCCATCTGGCTGTCTGGTTGCCGTTCGTGATCAACCCTATCGGGATATTCCTGATGCGCCAGTACACCGTGGCCTCGGTGCCCAAGGATCTGCTGGAAGCTGCCCGTCTTGACGGCGCAAGTGCCTTCCGCACGTTCTGGAGTATCGCTTTGCCATTGCTGCGCCCCGGGCTGGCCACATTGGCCATCGTGCAGTTCGTATTCCTGTGGAACAACTTCCTGCAGCCGCTGGTCATTCTGACCTCCACCGAGCAGATGGTGATCACGCAGCTGCTGCGACGGGTTCAAGGCATACCCAATACGCCCT
The DNA here is from genome assembly GCF_022565775.1 of Natronospirillum sp. Classification (GTDB taxonomy): domain Bacteria; phylum Pseudomonadota; class Gammaproteobacteria; order Pseudomonadales; family Natronospirillaceae; genus Natronospirillum. The sequence continues at coordinate 24,282 of NZ_JAIUMC010000033.1, read as the reverse complement.
GGGGTGCCGTCATGCTCGGCACCACCGTTTCGATACTGCCACTGATTGCCATCTACATGGTGGCCAGCAAGCAGATGATTTCAGGTCTAACCAGTGGCGCGGTCAAATAGCCGCCCCAACAAGAGGACGTTTTATGAGTTTTGCTGTTCCTGCCGATTCGCCGGTCCGTGACAACCGCTTCATCTGGGGGGTGGCCACGGCTGCATTCCAGATCGAAGGCGCCATTCATGCCGACGGCCGTGTCGACAGTATCTGGGACACCTTCTGCGCCGAGCCGGGCAGGGTACTCAACGGCGATAATGGCGAGCCGGCCTGTGATCACTACCATCGCTGGGAGCAGGACCTTGACCTGCTGAGCGAGCTGGGTGTGGATGCCTACCGGTTTTCCATCGCCTGGCCGCGGATCATGCGCGCGCCAGGTGAAGTCAATGAAGCCGGTCTGGCCTTCTACGAACGCTTGGTGGACGGCTTGATCGACCGCGGTATCCGGCCGGTGGCCACCCTCTACCACTGGGATCTGCCCCAGTATCTGGAGGATCATGGCGGCTGGCTGAACCGTGAAACGGCCTACGAGTTCGCGCGCTATGCGCAGGTGGTGGTAGAGCGCCTGGGCAACAAGGTGACACACTGGGCCACGCTGAACGAGCCGCTGTGCAGCTCGTTTCTGAGCTACGAAGTGGGTGTACATGCCCCCGGCTATCGCGAGCCGGCCTGGGCCTACCAGGCGGCGCACCATCTGTTGCTGGCTCATGGTCTGGCCATGCCAGTCATGCGTGCTGCGGCGCCCGAGAGCCAGCATGGTATCGTGCTGAATTTTACCCCGGCCTATGCCGCTGATGACCGACCGGAAACACAGCGTGCCGTGCAGGATGCCGAGGTCAAAGATGTGCACTGGTTCATTGCCCCGCTGATGCAGGGCGAGTATCCGGCGGGCTGGTTCGAGCGGTTCCCGGAATGGCGACCCATCATAATGCCGGGTGACATGGATCTGATCCGTCAGCCCATGGACTTCGTCGGTGTCAATTTCTACACCCGTCATCTGGTCACCGATGATGGCGCGGGTGGCGTGAAGCATCTGCCGCAGCCGGACGCCGAACATACCCATATCGGCTGGGAAGTCTATCCGGAAGCGCTGACCCGCACCCTGGTTACCCTGCACCGGTCCTATCAGAACCTGCCGCCGCTGATCATCACCGAAAACGGCATGGCCGGCGACGATCATGTGGTAGATGGTCAGGTCAATGATGCACAGCGCGTCAGCTATCTGGAACGGCACATCACCGCCGTTGGCGAAGCCATGCGCCAGGGCGTCAATATTCGCGGCTATTTTGCCTGGAGTCTGATGGACAACTTCGAGTGGGCGTTCGGCTACAGCCAGCGTTTTGGTTTGGTGTATGTGGACTACGAGACTCAGGAGCGGATCGTCAAGCGCAGTGGTCAGATGCTCAAGGAATGGATGAAAGAGCCGCGGCTCGAACTGGCTTCCGCCTGACGTCGGATGGCTCGTGCATCAGCACTTGCAGGTTGCCCTGAAACGGTTCGGATCAGGGCAGCCGCTGGCCGAGGGCCAGCGTCATGGGGCCTACTGACCAAAGCGCTCTGGCGGCTCCGGCCTGTTGTGCAGGATCTCGTCGATCCGGTCCATGACCTCCGGCGTCATCAGTGGCAGTGTTTCCAGTGCCCTGAGGTTGTTCTCCAGCTGACTGAGTCGTGACGCGCCGAGTATGACGGTACTGACCTGCGGGTTGGACAGACACCAGGCCAGGGACAGGTGCGTCAGGCTGGTACCCAGCTCTCCGGCCAGTGACTGCAGCTCGCGGACCTGACGTTGCTTCTGCTCGCCGTGCTCGCCCAGCAGCAGGTCGCGCAGCCACTCATAGCCGGGGAGATTCAGACGGCTGTCCTCGGGAACGCCCTCCAGATACTTGCCGGTGAGAATACCGGAGGCCAGCGGAGAGAAGATGGTGGTGCCCATCCCGAACTGCTCGTAGAGCGGGCGGTATTCTGCTTCTACGCGCTCCCGGTGCAGCAAGTTGTACTGGGGCTGCTCCATGGTGGGCGGCGTCAGATGCTCGCGGCGTGCCACCAGATGGGCTTCGGTGATCTGCTGCGCGCTCCACTCGGAGGTGCCCCAGTACATCACCTTGCCTTGTTGTATCAGATGGTGCATGGCGCGCACGGTCTCTTCGATGGGGGTGTCGATATCCGGACGATGGCAGAAAAACAGGTCCAGGTACTCGACCTGCAGTCGCTGCAGCGCCAGATCACAGGCATCACGGACGTGCTTTGCAGACAGGCCGAGTTGCATCTGCTTGTCGCCGCCCCAGAACACCTTGGAGGAGACGGCAAAGGTATCCCGCGGCAGTTTCAGGTCGGCAATGGCCTGCCCCATGATTTTCTCCGACTCGCCGGCTTCATAGCCCTCGGCATTGTCGAAAAAGTTGATGCCGGCGTCATAGGCCGTTTTGAGCAGATCCCGGGCATCCCGGGTGTCGACCTGCTTGCCGAAGGTCACCCAGGAGCCCAGTGAAAAGGCGGACAATTTGAGGCCGGAACGGCCCAGTCGACGGTATTGCATGAGGGTTGACGCTCCTTATCGGGCTGTCTTTTCAGAATTGCCCCCAGCGTATCACGCCCCGATCTGCAACAGCAGATCTTCCAGCACTGACAGACGAACTTCCGGAACCTGCAAAGTGAGTTTGACCGAGGCACCGAACTGGCGGTCGGTAATGACCGCCTGTTCACTGCTGACCCAGGCATCGACGCGCTCCGCCTGCGCATAGCTCAGATCAAGCGAAACTGTCTGCATGGGCAACGCAACTCTGACCGGGGTATCGGCCAGCACAGCATTGGCCGCCTCGGCATAAGCTCTGGCCAGCCCGCCCTTGCCGAGCTTGGTGCCGCCGAAATAGCGGATCACCACAATCCCGGCCTCACCGATATCGGCATGCAGCAACACATTCAGCATCGGCTGGCCGGCGGTGCCATGCGGCTCGCCGTCGTCGCTCTGACCGATCGCACGACTGCTGCCGGGTGCCCCCGCATTGAAAGCAAAACAGTAGTGGCTGGCGCGCGGATAGCAGTCTCTGCAATGAGCCACCAGCGCATCCATATCTGCCCGATTACACACCCTGTCGAGTACGGCAATAAACCGGCTCTTGCGGACAATCACTTCCCGGGTATGAAGGGTTTTGGGGATGGGGTAGCCGGAGTCTGACACGCTGGTTCCTGATGCTTGGTTGAAGCAAGCTTATCAGGTTGCATCCGGCGCCTCGACAGGTACAGATCTTCAATGGTCAAGGCACCAGAAAGTGCGAGCTCAGTCTACCGATAAACCTCCCCCCGCCGCTCCCAGGGAATGCTCACCTCGCCGCTCTTGCCGCCAATGGTGATCCCGACCGTGAATACGCTCTGCTCGAGATCGAGTGCGTTGGCCACCATTTCGCCATGCAGTCCGAACTCGAAGGAACGGTTGGCGCCCAGGTAGACAGCTGTGCCTGCTACGGGGCCGAAGATGTTGCCGCCACCGGACTCGTTGCCATAACCGCCGAAGGCCAGTCCGGCATAGGCATCCAGCCCCAGGTCCTGCCCGGAGGTGATGGGGCCGCGGTTGCCGCCGTGCACAAAGCCGTAGCCGAGACCGCCATCACTGTCATCGATGGAGAAACCACCCCGGCCGCCACCGCCGATGTACCAGCGGTCGCTGTCCTGCAGATAGGTGCCGCCCCGGCCGCCAAACAGCATGTAGCGGTCGCCGTCTGCGGTGAGCCCGAGCCCGGCATTGAACTGGCCGAAGCTGTAGCTGGGTACCAGAACGTTCGGATTGAACTGGCGGGTGTCGTTTTCTGCGGCGGTGGCACCGGCAATCAGTGCGGCGGATGTCAGCAGAGCGCCGGTCAGTGTCTTGAATGTCATGGTGTTGCCTCCTTCAGGTTGTGCAGGTTGCATGGTCAGTTGGTTGCATTGCTCGCTACGTGGTCGGCAATGGCCCGAAACGCAGCGATGGATTGGTGGTCGTTTTCATCAAACCAGTAATCGGTGCTGGTCTTGACGATCACGACATCGTTGCGGGGGTGCACATAGATGTACTGTCCCCAGATGCCGATGGCAGTGAAATCGCCCTGCGGGTCTTCCGGTAGCCACCACTGGTAGCCGTAGCCGAAGGTCCAGAAGGAGTCCGGGTTGTCGCCGGGCTGCAGGTGCGGCTCCGTCGGGTTGACGGCGGCCTCGACCCACTCGGCCGGGATCACTTGTTCTCCGTTGTAGGCGCCCTGATCCCGGTACAGCAGGCCCAGGCGGGCGTAGTCCTGCAGCGTGGCGCTGAAGAAGGCATGAGTCAGCGCCTGGCCGTGGTGGTCCGTGTTCCAGTGCGCCATATCGGCCATGCCGCCGGGTTGCCAGAGGCGGCGGCTGGCATAGTCGGTCACGGACTCACCGGTGGTCTCAGCCACCAGCAGGCCCAGGGCCAGGCTGTCACTGCTGACATAGTTGTTGTAGGTGCCGGGGTCGCGCTCGCGTTCGAGTTCGGCCAGAATATCGGCTGCCGGCTCCTGAAAGCCGAAAATGCGAATGGGCAGCCACATGACATCCGAGAAGAAGTCTTCATAGTTCTCGTTGAAGGCCACACCGGAGGACATGGTCAGCACGTCATGAATGGACACCCCTTCGTCGCCCGAGCCTATCAACTGGGGGACATAGTCGGTAATCGGGTCCTGCACGGAAGCGATATGTCCGTCCTCGATGGCCAGGCCGACCAGAGTGGCCACCACGGATTTGGCCATGGAAAACGACGTGACAACGTCCGAGGGTTGATAGTCCTGGTAATAGGTCTCGTGTACGACCCGGTCGCCGTGCAGCACCAGCAGCCCGGTGGTCTCGGTGCGCTCGATAAACTCCGACAGTGACAGAGACTGGCCTTCGAAGTCATAGGTGTCGGGCAGAGTCTCTTGTCCGACGTCCAGCTCGCGTGGTTCTGCCGCCGGGTCGATGCTGGCCGCCGGAAACAGGGTATGAAAACTGCGGAAATTCTCCGCCCGATAGTCATCGTGAAACAGGGTCACCGAGACCCACCATTCACTGTTGCGCAGCCAGGTGTAGCCCGCTGTCGCCAGCAGGGCCACTACACCCAGGGTAACCAGAAATCCGATGCCGAGTTTCTTGCTCAGAGATGCCATGACCGTTGTCCTCCATATTGATGCTGGAGGCATGGTGCCTTGCAACCATCCTGACAGCAGTCGCATGTGATGACTGGTCGATCAGGGAGATGGGTGGCCTTATCGCGGTATCAACGGTGCGGCTGTCTTGAGGCTGCAATGCACGCCTTCAGAACCGGTCATCCAGAATGGCCGGCAGGGTCAGTTCCCGCACAAACGATGCCGGCGACAAGGTCATCAGCGCTCGGGTCATGGTGACCACATCGGCAAGCGGAATCATTTCGCCTGACGCCTCACTGGCACTCTGCGTCTTTGTTGATGGCATCTCGTCCGTATTGAGGTACCCCAGTTGCAGGCAGGTCACCGCCAGCCGCCGGTCACGGTAGCCTTCGCGCAAGGCATCGGCGATGCCGTTGAGGGCGTGTTTACAGGCACCAAAGGTAACCTCGGGCCTGCCGCACTGCCGTTGCGCGGAGGTTGATCCGGTGAGGATAACCTGCGGCTTCTCGGAGTTTTTCAGCCGGTCGATCAGATGCTTGAGTGTCAGGATGGCGCCCGTGATGTTCACATTAATCATGTCGATGATCTCGGTATCAGCGTCCCTGTCGAAACGATAGTCGTCTTCAAAGGCCCGGCTCTCCCAGATCCCGAGATTGTAGATGATCACATCCAGTTCGCCCGGTGCACTCTCGGAAATGGCCTGCACGGCGGCTGATGGGTCAGACATGTCCGCCTCAATCCATTGCAGCTCAATGTTCGGTGCCGGCTGAATATCGGATGGGGCTCGACGGGACACGCCAATGACAGCGTCTCCCGGGGCGGGCAAGCCCTCCACCAATGCGCGACCCAAACCCCGGCTGGCGCCTACGATCAATATTCTGGTCATTTGCTTCTCCCTCTCTGTGGTTGACGCTGCTGCCCTGTGCAGTTGACGCGTCAGTCAGTCGGGAGACTAAAAGTTGAACCTGACTTCAAGTCAAGTGCTGTCAAGTTAGCTCTCGCAACCCCGCTGCTACTGTTGGATTAGAGCACCAAACTCGGACTCTTCTGACTGAGTCATATGGATCGACCCAATCCTGGTCGATTTGGCTTGGGTTAAAAAGTGCTGGTTCCATGGGCGAGAGCCAAAGCAGCATGCCAGACCGAGAGGTACGCCCTCAAAGCACTCGGTGGCTTAGAGCAGTGTCGAATTAACCAGACAGGACACTTGCCGAAACCTCAGTTCCGCCGAACCAGCCTCACACGCCTTCCCGTGGTGCCACTATGGTGATGCTGTGCTCGCCCACGCCATCCACGCCCCCTGTCACCTTGTCGCCCACCTTGAGGGGGCCAACACCGGCCGGGGTGCCGGTATATATCAGGTCGCCGGGGCGGATGCGCATTGTATGCGACAGGATGGAGATGACCTCCTCCACGTCCCAGATCAAGTCCGAAATGTCCTGGTCCTGTTTGACTTCGCCGTTGACGGCGAGCCAGATACGACCGGTCGTCGGGTGGCCGATCTGGCTCGCGGGTTTTATCGGGCCAATCACCGCAGAGTCGTCAAACGCCTTGCCCCAGTCCCAGGGCCGACCCTTTTCCCGGGCTTCCAGTTGCAGGTCGCGGCGGGTGAGGTCATTGCCTACGGCATAGCCATAAATGTGATCTTTGGCCTTGTCCGCGGGAATCTCAAACCCGGCCTTGCCGATGGCCACTACCAGTTCTATTTCGTAGTGAAAGTTTTCGGTTTCCGGTGGATAGGGCACATCGCCGCCATCGGGAATAATCGCGTCTGCCGGCTTGGTAAAGAAGAACGGGAATTCCCGGCTCGGATCCCGACCCATTTCCCGGGCGTGGGCTTCGTAATTGCGACCCACACAGAAGATGCGCCGCACCGGAAATTGCTTGCTCTCGCCTTCGATAGCGACAGAGGTCACGGGCTGTGGTTCAAACAGGTAATCGGTCATGGTGTTGTCTCCAGACAATTGAAAATTTTGTCAGCCGCGCGCTTCGCGCCACAGGCCCAGCTTTTGTTGCGCAGTGCGGTCTGAAAAGCTGAACAGCACGGCCTCGTCCGTTGCATGATGAGTCACCGGGCACCAACTGGGCACCACGAAAACGTCTTTCGCTGTCCAGTTGAACACCTGATCGCCCACTGTTGATGTGCCGGACCCTTCCACCGCTGTAAATACGGTCGCGTCCGTCGAGCGATAGGTCTCGCTCTTGAATCCTTTGGGCAGCAACTGGATGAATGGCGATATCGTCGGCATCGCCGAGCCGCCGTCCACCGGGTTGATATAGCGCATTTTCAAACCGTGGCAGGGATCCCATTCCTCCTGCCGGCGCATCTGTTCCAGTGCTTCCCGGCTGCGATTATAGGGGTAGTTGAATATCGGTGACACCGGGCCCTGTCGCTCGTAATCCACCGGCAGCAGATTGGCACCGTAGCGGGCCAGGGAATCACCGGTAGGGCGCGTGATGGGTTGGGTTTCCCCGCCCTTGAAGGATTCGGCAAACGAGGCGTCGAACATCGAGACCAGAGGAATGTCCAGCCCATCCATCCAGATCATGGGCTCCTCCGACTCATTGCCGTGGTCATGCCAGGCCCAGGGTGGCGTAATCACAAAATCGCCACGCTCCATGAGAGTACGCTCGCCGTTCACCGACGTCGTGGCGCCACTGCCTTCCATGACAAAACGCAACGCGGACTGAGAGTGGCGGTGACAGGGGGCAATCTCACCCGGCAACACCAGTTGCAGGCCCGCATACAGTGAGGTCGTGATTCGGCTTTCGCCGGGCATGCCCGGGTTTTCCAGAATCAGCACCCGGCGCTCTGCCTCTTTGGCGGTAATCAGCTCACCGGCTTCCATCAACAGGGCTCGTGCTTCGTCGAAATCCCACCGATAGGGCTGTGCCGAACTCCTCGGGGTGGGGGTGATCAGGCCACTGAGCACATTCCACAGCGCCCCATAGTGCAAAGGCGCAATCTTGCTGTAATAGGCCTCGCGCTCGGCACTGGTGGCCGGTTTTTCCGTTAATGACATGGCTAATTCTCCTGCGTCATCGTGCTTCTGGTCAGCCCAGATCCACCCAGACCCTGTCGCCTGAAATCTTCACCGGGTAGGCCCTTATGTCCTCGGTCAGCGGCGCGCACATGGCCTTTCCGGACTTCACGCAAAAGCGACCCTGATGCAGCGGACATTCAATTTCGCCGTCCTCCAGAAAGCCCTCGCTCAGTCTTGCCTGTCCATGTGTACAGAGGTTGTCGGTGGCGAAGTAGCTGCCTTCGACTTCGTACAGGGCGATCTCCTGATCTCCCACGGTTTGCGCGATGACGTCGTCTTCGGGAATGTCCGACGTGGCACAGACGTCCTGCCAGTTTTCTGCGGCCATGGATGACTCCTCAGATCGGGTAAACCATTGAGTTGGGGATCAGTTCGCTGTCGTAGACGCAGATCCGCTGGGCAAAGCGCAAGCCGTCTGGCGTTTGCTGAATCCGGTCGAGATAGCGGCCTGCGTTGTAAACCTCGGAGGGCTTTCCCGGCTTGGTGCGAACCACAACGTAGTTGGCTTCGGAGACGATCAGGTCACCACTGGTCCCATGCACCAGCGGCGCACTGACGATATGACGCTGATAGTAGGGGTCGTGAAACAGGGTCTCCTTGACCCCGTAGACGCGGTCTTTCAGCATGCCCTTGCTCTCCAGAGACAGCACGGCCAGCGGAAAGCCCCGATCGAAGTTCTCCCGCGCCTGCACGCGATAGACGCACTGATCCAGAAAGAACTCAGGCCAGTCATCCAGGTCGCCATGGTCCACACACTCGGCGTAGGCACTATAGAAGCGCTGCAGTTCGTGATAGGTCGCGAAATCCATCATTCGTCCTCCATGATCTTTTGCCAGTAGCGGTACATGCCACGGATCAGGGTTTCAGTGACCATGTGGTCGGTATTTGCGATGTCGTGCCCGCCCATGGCGACTACCGTGCTGTGCTCGGGGCGCTGGTAGAAACCCTGCTGGGAAAATTCGATCACTTCGCCGTCGTCGGCCGAGACAAAACCGGCCGGACCGAACAGGTTGGACTGACGCAGGCGGCGCTGGGTCATGGCCTCGTCGTCGTCCTCGAATCCGAAGTGGGTCCAGACAAAGTCGAAGTTGTCGCGATCGACCGGCTGAATGTGCCGCGTGGACAGCGAGTTCACCTGCTGCTGAATGATCACGCTGGGGAAGAGCGTCATCATCACGGCGGTGGGGCCGTTCCACCAGGCTTCCTCTTTCACATCGAGAAAACTGGGGTCGTTCAGTGTCATGTTCTCCTTGAAGCTGCTGACCCCCTTGGTGACATCGCTGGCGCCCCCGTCATTGCGGCGGGAAATCATGCAGGCGTGGCGCCCGTGGTCATCCATCACCATCTGGGAGCGCTGATCGGCGCGCCACAGGCCAAAGGTAATAAACCAGGTGTGCAGCAGGCCCGGGTGATAGGGGTCCTTGATGTTTTCCTGCATCAGCTTCCAGTTGCCCGGAATGCGCTGGCGCGAATAGCCCAGAATGGTCAGCTTGCGGCCATCGAAGACACGATCGAAGTAGGCCAGCACGTCAGGGCCCAGAAAGTCTTCAAAGGGCTCGACGTCATGGTCGAAGCTGGCAAAAACCACGCCGTTGCGCACGGCCACCTTGAGTCTGTTGAGGTTGTGCTGGTCCTTCTTGAAGTCTTTCGGCATGCCGCCGTTGACCTTGCCGTCCTGCTTCACACCGCGCAAGAAGGGTACGCCCTGCAGGTTGCCTTTGAGGTCATAGCTCCATTGGTGGTAGGGGCAGACGAAATCCTTGGCGGTGCCATGCTGGGCACGGCAGAAGGCGACGCCGCGGTGCGCGCAGACATTCTCCACCACGTTCACATCACCACTGTCGTCGCGCACCATGATGACCGAGCGTTCGCCGATATTGGTGCGCTTGAAGTTGCCGGGTTCCGGTATTTCTGCCTCCAGCCCCACATAGCACCAGTGGTTGCTGTAGAACATGCGGTCCAGTTCGCGCCGGTAGAGGTCTTCGTCGGTGTAGGCCCAGTAGGGCACCCGATGGAACACGCCCTCGGGCCACTTGTGTTGCGACTTGTCGTTGGGGTGCGACATGTGTGTCTCCTTTGGCCGGAGCCGATGCTGCCGTGACAGTGGCCAGATTCGGCCCGAATTTGTTGTTCAGAGCAGAGCTGATGGGTGACGAAGAGTGAACTTCGACAACTTGCAGTTACCGTAGCTGTACTATAGAAAAGGCGGTATTATTCAGCCAGATACTGATATTTATAAGCATTATAAATTTTATGCATGTTCGGGCGAATGCCAGAGGACGTCGATGATACGGCTGCAGGATCTGGATCTTAATCTGTTGGTGACGTTTCAGTTGCTGTATCGAGAGCAGAAAATGTCAGCGGTCGCCGAGACGATGGAACTGTCCCAGCCCGCCGTCAGTCATGCCCTCAACCGACTGCGCAAGATATTCGATGACGAACTCTTCTATCGCACGGCACGCGGCATGCGGCCCACCGCATTGGCCGACCAGTTGGCAGAGCCCCTGTTTTACGCTTTGTCGACCATCGAGCACTCCGTCAACCTGCAGAACAGCTTTGACCCGGCCACCAGCACGCGCCAGTTCTGCATCGTGATGACCGACATCGGCGAGGTTTATTTTCTACCTCGACTGATGGCCTATCTGGCCGAACAGGCACCGGGCATTCGCCTGACCACGGTGCGAGCGAACGCCCAGCCTCTTGAATCAGCCATGGAGTCAGGGGCCGTCGACCTGGCAATAGGCCTGCTGCCGCACCTGACGACCGGCTTCTATCAAAAGCGGTTGTTTGCACAGACCTATGTCTGTCTGATGCGCGGCGATCATCCGCTGGCGACGAGAGAGTTGGACCGGGATACGCTGCTGCAAGCCGAACACGCCATTGTGGTGGCCGAGGGTACCGGTCATTCCGTGGTGGAAAAGTTCATGGTGGATCAGGGGTTGCCTGCACCGGTGCGCCTGCGCCTGCCGCACTTTGTGGCGGTGCCCTATGTGATTCAGAATTCGGACATGGTGGTCACCGTGCCGGAAAAGCTGGCGCAGAGTACGGTAGAGCCGTTCGGCCTGACCTACCGCCCTCATCCCTTCAAGCTTCCGACCATTCAGATCAATCAGTTCTGGCACCGGCGCTTTCATCAGGACGCGGGGAATCGCTGGTTGCGCGGTGCGTTTGCCGAGCTGTTCACCGAGTAAACCAGCCGTTCCATGTCGGGAAGGCATCACCCAGCAACATGCTCAGCGTCAGGGCACCCCCGAAAATATAGAGGGCACAGATCACGCCTTCGCCGATGGAGACACCCAGCAGCGTCTTCCACAGTTTGATGCGCAGAACACTGCACACATAGACGATCATGTCGGTGGGCACGACCGGCATGAACCCCCAGATACTGATCACCGCCAGTTCGCGGCGCTGCAACAGCACTGTCAGGCGCCTGACCTGATTGGGATAGCGGTCGTGGAAATAGTGGTCAAAGCGAAACTGTCGGGCCATCAGATACACGATGGCTGAAGAAGAATAGACCGCCATCTGGTTCACCAGAAACAGCGGTAGAGGAGGAAAAACCAGAATGCCGGCCAGCACAATCGGGGTGGAAGGAATCAGGGTAAATCCGCGCAGCGTGGAAATGATGAAGTAGCCCAGCAACCCGATCAGCAGATTGTCGAAAAAGTATCGACGGATGTTCTCGGGGGCAAAAAGGTCCGGAAAGAAAAAGTACAGGGACAGTGAGGTCGCAATGACAGCCAGCCAGGCATACAGGCCGATTTGGTTGATAGTCCCGGGTTTTGTCTTATCCACGCGCCGTGTCTGAGCCTTTGGTCATGTTGTAAACAAAAGCAGGCAGGATATTCAACGGCACAAAGTCCACATGGTTCATGGGCTTGCCGAAGATGGCTTCAATGTCCGATTGATTGCTCTTGAAATACTGATACTGCAGATAGCGTCCGCCATCCTTCAGGCTGAATTTCACCGCACTGATCACGGTATGCAAAAAGGCATTGTTGTCCTTCTGGCTCTCGAAGTTCTTCAACGGCAGCGATGAGACAATGACATCGTAAGACTCCGGCGTGGTCAGGAATTCCAGAATACAGCTGTTGTGCAGACGAATGGTCTTGCATGGATGGTCTGCAATGATGGGCTCCACACAGGCGTTGTAGTCCGCCTTGATCTCGCAGATGTCGAGCTCGGATCGATCACACATGCGCCGGATGATTTCCCGGGTAAATGCCCCGCGCCCGCTGCCGATCTCCAGTATCTTCAGAGGCTGGGTAAACTCGATCTTGCTCACCAGATTGTTGACCAGAAAGCCGGAGCTGCTGACAATCAGGCCGTCTTCAGTGATGTTGCGATACAGGTTGAGCAGCATTGTCTTACCGGGTCCACACCGTTGATTGGGTTCAGCCAGCATACTCTTATAATGCAGGGTGGTATGAATTATCTCTGCACTGCGGGGAAACGCGCGCTGATACGGCAGTCCGAACGAGCGCCGATCGCGTAAACTGACACCGGTTTGCGCAAAAAATCGGGATTCTTGCATGCGTCACCTGTTTCAGCACCTGCTTACTGTTCTGGCTTTCGTGGGACTGCTTGTTGTTCTGACACTGCCCAACAGACTGGCCTGGATAGCGCAGCAGGCTTACCTGTTCTTTCCCCTCGAGCTCATGATCATTTGCCTTTTGCTGCTGGTACCGGGCAGAACGGGTGGCGTGATTCGCAGTGTGCTGGCCATCCTGCTGAGCCTGGGTTTGGTGCTGCGGATCGCCGACATGGTGAACTACGAGATCTTCGCGCGCCGCTTCAACCTGATTTTCGACAGCCATCTGCTGGCAGATGCCAGCCGCTTGCTGGCTGGCGTGCTCGGCGGGCTGGCGCCTTTCGTGGCCGGGTTGATACTTCTGCTGGTGATCGGGCTCATCTGGCTGCTGGCATTTCTGATGCTGGGGCGTATCCAGCAGTTCCTGCGCTCGACACCGCGTGCAGCCGGCTTGTCGCTGGTCTTGATGCTGATGGCCTGGGGGCTATTGAGAGATGCGGGCTGGCCCAAGGCCGAGGCCTATGCCTGGGGCCAGTTGGTTACCCATGCCGAGGATACGCTGGAAAGCTACCGGGACATCCGGGAGTTTGCCGAGTTGGTGGGCGATGACCCACTGGCCGACCGGCCCGCCGACACCCTCTTCACGAAGCTGGAGGGCAAGGATGTGTTTGTTGTCTTTATCGAGTCCTACGGGCGGTCGTTGCTCGAGCGTGAACCCTTTGCCGAATCGGTCACCGGCACCCTGGCGCGGGCCGAAGAGGCACTGGACGCCGAAGGCCTGCTGATGCGCAGTGCCTACCTGACCGCCGTGACCGCCGGTGGTCGCAGTTGGCTGAACCATGCCACATTGCTGTCTGGCGCCTGGATCGACAGCCAGACCCGCTACCAGAGTCTTGTGGTGAGTGATCGGGTGGCCCTGAACCGCATGTTCAACAGCGCAGGCTGGCGCACCGTCGCCGCCATGCCGGCCATCAGTCTGGCCTGGCCGGAGGGCGCCTACTACGGCTATGACCATATCTACAATGCCCACAACTTCGGCTACGAAGGGTTGCCCTTCAACTGGGTGACCATGCCCGACCAGTATGTCTGGTCTGCGTTGCAGGAGCGGGAGCTGACGGGCAATGAGGAACGGCAGCCGCTGATGGCGGAAATGGCCCTGATATCCTCGCATGCCCCCTGGACGCCTATCGCCGAGCTGGTGCCCTGGGATCAGGTGGGAGACGGCACCATATTCAATGAACAGGCGCAGGCCGGACCCACCCCGGAAGAGGTCTGGTACGACATGGAAAAGATCCGCGACTACTACCGCCAGTCGATCAACTATGCGCTGGATACACTGGTGTCCTATCTGCAGGAATACGGCGACGAGAACATGGTGCTGGTGGTGCTGGGTGACCACGAAGCGGCACCTCGAATTACCGGCGACTGGCAATCCAGGGATGTGCCGATCCACCTGATCACGTTTGATCAGGAGGTCATCGACACCATCGACGAATGGCAATGGCAGCCGGGGATGCTGCCCGATGCAGAGGCACCGGTGTGGCGCATGGACGAGTTTCGCAATCGCTTTGTCGACACCTTTTCCGATCCGTTTCCGGTGTCAGACTGACTGCTGCTGTACCCGTTCAATCAGATCGGCTACCTGCCGTGCGGTGTCGGCCCAGTCAGGCAAGGCAGAAGCGGCCCGTCGGGCGCCTGCCTGAAATTCTCGGCGCAGGTCTTCGCGGGTGAGCAGGCTGTGCAGTGCCGCAGTCAACGCCTCGACATCATCGGGCGGCACCAGCAGACCGGCGCTTTCCGGCACCACATCAGGCACCGCACCAGCGCGCGCAGCAATCACCGGCAGGCCCGCCGCCAGCGCTTCCGCGAAGACCATGCCGTAGCCTTCATAGCGTGAGGGCAGCACGAACAGATCGGCCTGCTGGAATTCAGCCTCGGGCCCGTCCACCGCCCCCACAAACTCGATGCGCGGCTGCAGGCCAAGGCGCTTAACCTGCTGGTGCAGTTGTTCAGTCCATTCCGGGTCCAGATCACCGCTGCCCACAAAGCGCGCCTGCCAGGGCAGGTCGGCCAATGGTGCCAGAGCGTCGAGCAAGACATCATGGGCCTTGCGTCGGGTCAGCGAGGCCAGCGTCAGCAGGCGCAGCGGGTTGCCGTCGCCGGGCGCAAAGGGCACCCGATCAGTGCCGGGCTGGGCCACTATTATCCGGTCAGATGAGATCGAGAACTGAGTGGTCAGTATGGCTCCGGTGTGGGCGCTGGTCACTACCACAGCGCGCGCTGCCTGCAACGCGCGTTGTTCCGAAGTCTTTAAGCGTTGCTGCTGTTCCGGATCCAACCCCGATTCAAGGGCCAGCGGATGATGGCACAGTGCGATGATGCGCAAGCGATTTGCTTCCGCCTCGGCCAGCGCATCCAGTACTCCATAGGCCAGCCCGTCGATGATCACCACGGCGCCATCCGGCACGGCGGCCAGGCGGGTGCGCGCATCCGCCAGCGCTTGTGCATCCGGAAACGGGAACTGGCTCGACAGTGACACCGTTTCAACTTTCAGCCCCAGTTGTCGGAGCTCCTGCATCAGACGACGATCATAGTGATAGCCTCCGGTCGGCGTATCCAGCCGGCCGGGAAAAACAAAATACAGGGCGTCGCTGCTCATTCGGTGTCTGATCCATTCCCGACAGGGGGTCGTAATAGTTTGTTCATCGCCCGGGATGCAGTCCGTTCTTTCCCCGAGCATTCAAGTCCGTCATAACAGCATTCTGAGTGTGAATTGTCCATGCCTGCCGTGACCCGTATGACCAGCACCCGAATTCCCACCAGGTACGGCGACTTCCAGCTGTGCTACTACACCAATACGATTGATGACAAGGAGCACCTCGCCTTTTGCGTAGGTGACCTCAGCAGCGCAGAGTCCGTGCTGGTGCGAGTGCACTCCGAGTGTTTTACTGGTGATGTGATGGGATCGAGGCGCTGTGATTGTGGCGAACAGCTCGATCAGTCAATGGCCAAGGTTGCCGAAGCCGGGGCCGGAGTAGTGTTGTACATGCGCCAGGAAGGGCGGGGTATCGGGCTGCTGGAGAAAATGCGGGCCTACAACCTGCAGGATCAGGGCTACGATACCGTGGATGCCAATCTTATGCTGGGCCATGGGGCGGATGAGAGAGATTACTCTCTGGCAGCGCTGATTCTGCGGGACCTCGAAGTGGCTTCAGTGCGACTGATGACCAACAACCCGGCCAAGATAACGGCACTTGAAGCGGCCGGAATCAAGGTCTCGGAGAGAGTGGCGCTGGAAGTGACAGCCAACACCGACAATGCCGGCTACTTGTCGACCAAGGCAGAACGTATGGACCATATTCTGACCAATGGCAACGGTCACGCGGCCAAGGCTATGCAAACCGAAGAGATGGTCCCGCGGGCGACTCGGGCCCGGAACTGAACCATGAAATTGCCGATTTACAAAAAAAATACCGGCATCATCTGGCAGGAAGGACGCCATGGCTCGTAAGCGAACTCGACTAGGCTACTGGTTGGCGGCAGTGCTGGTTCTGGCCAGCTTGCCTCTGGCGCAGTTGCTGGTTGCCAATCCGGAGTTCGAGGACGGACCTCAGTCGTTCAGCCACTCCTGGCTGCAGGAGTATGCCCGTGAACTGGCCGGGCAGGACTATGAGTCGGCCGAGATGGCGGAAGACAATCCACTGCGTCTGCTGAGCTACGATGACTACCGTCGTATCGTATTCGACCCGGAGGCGTCGATCTGGCGCGATGAAGATCGGCCATTCCAGTTGCAGATGTTCCTGCCGGGATTCCTGCACACAACGCCGGTCCGCATTCATCTGGTCAGCGACGGCGAGGCCCGCCGCCTGGCCTTTGCGAGCAACCTGTTCACCTTCCAAGGCCGGGCTCTTGATCTCGGCCGGCTCGATGCCGGTGGCTTTGCCGGGTTTCGGGTTCACCACCCCATTAACACGCCCGACAGGTATGAAGAGTTCCTGGTGTTTCTGGGCGCCAGTTATTTCAGGGCGGTCGGCGCTGAGCAGTTCTATGGTATATCGGCCCGTGGTCTGGCCATCAACACCGTCGGCGGCGGGGGCGAAGAATTCCCCCGCTTTTCCGAGTTCTGGATTGAACAACCCGACTCCGGGGCCGACGAGATTGTCATCCATGCGCTGCTCGACAGCCCGTCGGTCACCGGCGCCTACCAGTTTACGGTCTATCCCGGTGACGACACGATGATGGACGTCGAGGTCAGCCTCTTCCCGCGCCAGGACAGGGAGCGCGTCGGCATCGCCCCGCTGACCTCCATGTTCATGTATGACGCCACCAACCGGACCCATTTTGACGATTTCCGCAATGCCGTGCACGACTCGGATGGCCTGCAGATACTGGAAGCGGATGGCGAGCAAATATGGCGGCCGCTGGCCAATCCGTTTCGCTTGCAGGTATCCGCCTTCGGTGCCGACCGCGAGTTGCCGGTGGGCTTCGGGCTGATGCAGCGCCGCAACCAGTTCAGTCAGTTCAACGACGATGAAGCCCGTTATGACAAGCGACCCTCGTTGTGGATAGAACCTCTGAACGACTGGGGTGACGGCCACGTAGAGCTGGTCGAGATCCCCACCGGCGTGGAGTACCACGACAACGTCGTCGCCTACTGGCAGCCGCAGGGTGGTCTCGAAACCGGGCAGACCTACCACTACCGTTACCGCATGCACTGGGGCGCCGACCCGCCCTATGCGCTGGATGCCGGACGAGTGGTCGATACCTCTTCGGGCACGGCCATCGACAATGATGACCGGGTGTTCGTGATCGATTACAGCGGCGGGGAAGAGATATCGGATACGGAGGCCGTACGCATCAACGCCTCCACCAGTGAAGGCACAATTACCAACGTCAGCGGCACCCTGATAGGCGCCACTGGGCGCTACCGCGCCTATGTAAGGCTCGACCCGGAGCAAGCCGAACTGGCAGAGCTGCGGGTGACGCTGGAGGTCGAAGGCGAACCCTGGGGAGAAACATGGCTTTATCGGTGGACTCCATGAACGACACACATTCACTTGCACCGCCCAGCGCTCCGCTGGAGGTGCCCACCCAGGTACTCAAGCAGAAGCCCAAGGCATCCCGCTTCCGTCGCGAGTCGGGCACTTGGCTGGCCCGCCTGATTACCTTCGGTGGCAGCCTGATGCTGACGGCAGCAGCCAGTTGGCAGATGACGCTGATCCTGCCGCTCAACCAGGCGTCCATCATCTCGTCGTCAGTGCTGAATGCTCTGCTCTGGCTGCTGCTGGTCTTGTTTACCCTCACCTTTGGCTGGATCTCCCTTTCGGCTCTGTCGGCTACAGCCGGGCTCTTTTCAAGGCGAGATCGCTGCCGCGCTGATTCGGATGCTGACTTGCAGGGCAAGACGGTACTGCTGATGCCCATCTACAACGAGGACGCGGCCAGCGCCAGTGCGGCCCTGGGGGCGATGGGCGCAGACCTGGCAAAGCTGGGGGTACAGGAACACTTCGAGATCTTTGTGCTGTCGGACACCGACGCGCCCGATATTGTCGCCACTGAACAGTCGGCGATGCGGTACCTGCGCGACCAACTGGCCGACACCATGCCGGTCTGGTATCGGCACCGGGCAGAGAATACAGAGCGCAAGGCCGGCAACATTCGCGACTTCATCAGCCAGTGGGGCAGCCGCTATGACTATATGGTGGTGCTGGACGCCGACAGCCTGATCACCGGTGAAACCCTGGCCACGCTGGTACGCGAAATGGATGCCGATCCGGCCACCGGCCTGTTGCAGACCCTGCCGCGCCAGTATCTGGGTGAAACCCTGTTTGCCCGACTGCAGCAGTTCGCCGGCCTGGCCTACGGACCGGTGTTCGCCCGGGGCCTCAGTGCCTGGCAGGGCGATGGCGGCAACTACTGGGGCCACAATGCCATTATCCGAATTCAGGCGTTTGCGGAATCCGCGGGCCTGCCGGTGCTGTCGGGTCGGCGGCCTTTTGGCGGCGAAATCCGCTCGCACGACTTTGTCGAGGCGGCGCTGATTCGGCGTGCCGGCTGGTCGGTGCGCATGCTGCCGGATCTGCCCGGTTCGTGGGAGGAGTGCCCGCGCACGTTAATGGAAGCGGCCGTTCGGGACCGGCGCTGGGCGCAAGGCAATGTCCAGCATCTGGCCATCATGCCGGCCCGGGGTCTGCACTGGCCGAACCGGGTGCACATGCTGATGGGCGTCATGAACTATCTGTCCTCCCTGCTGTGGCTGGCCATGGTGACCGTGGGGCTGGCCCTGAGTACCCACTTTACGCTGCAGTACAGGCAGGATATCCCCTGGACCTTCCTGCCCATGTTCGATTTCGAGCGCATGATCGGGCTGTTCATCCTGACCATGACGCTGTTGCTGCTGCCCAAGATTTTTGGCCTGGTCGCGGGGCTGCTGAGTCGACAGAGGCGTGGCGAGACCGGGCGTTTCAAATTTCTGCTCAGCGCCTTTCTGGAGCTGCTGTTTTCGGTGCTGCATGCGCCCATCTTCATGCTGATTCACAGCCAGCACCTGTGGGAAATCTTCTGGGGTCAGGACTCGGGATGGTCGAACCAGCGTCAGCAGAATGGCCAACTGTCATGGCGGCAATTGCTGGCTACGCACGCCGGCCATACATTAACGGGTGTGGCCGTGCTGGCACTGTTGTTGTGGCTGTCTTCCACTCTGCTCTACTGGATGCTGCCGACCGTCATCGGTCTGCTGCTGACCATACCGCTGTCGGCCCTGAGCGGCAGTGCAGCGGCCGGCAGTTGGCTGGCAAACCGAGGCATTCTGGGCACCCCGGAGGAGCGCACGCCACCGGCCATCATGGCTAAGCGTCAGGGCATCCTGGCCGACTGTCAGGCCAGGTTGCTCGAACCCGAGAGCCAAACAGCGGCAGCTACACCATCCGCTTGAAGATGCCGTCTTTCCGCAGCATGTGCCGGAAAGCGGCGCCGATGTGGCCGACAAGCAGTATGGCGAGGCCCATGGCCAGCAAACCGTGGATATCGAACAGCGTTCCTGCCAGTTCCCGATCCACCGGCACGAAAGGCATCGCAGGCAGGTCATAGCCGCCGACCGTCACCAGCGCCGGAAAAGCTGTCACACCCGCCCAGCCAAACAGGGGTGTCAGCACCAGCAGCACATAGACCAGATGATGCAGGCTCTTGGCCGCCAGTTGCAGACTGCGCGGCAGATGGTCCGGGTAGGGTGGGCTCTTGATGAACACCTTCATACCGATGCGCACCACCATCAGAATCAGCACGGTGAAGCCGATCAATTTGTGCCAGCTGTACAAGGTGTCGGTCAATGAATCCCAAAGGTCGGCCTCCCCACGCGCTGTCATCCAGACCCCGATGGGGATCAGGGCGAGTACCATCACGGCCATAATCCAGTGCAGTACTCGCCAGCCTGCGGGGTATTTCTGTATTTCTTCCATTGCGCAGCTCCTTACAGTAGCGGTCCAGGCCCTGACCGGTTTGTTTTTGACGACGGCCTTGAGGGCGGCAACTACTCTGTAAACGATAGCTTGCATCATCTGGATCATGTTGCCCAGTCCCTCGGGCGGGCATGGCGCCTGCAATTTGGGAACTACCTGTCCCTAAGCCTTGAGCCGTGGTGCTGTCCCCAGCCGTTCAATCACGGTGCCCAGGACGCACTCCATTTGTGCTGCCACACCCAGCATGCGCGCTTCACTGTAAGGCCTGGCGGTCAGCAACAGGCCAACAGGCATGCTGGCCTGATCGAGGCCGACGGGCAGGGTCAATCCGCAGAGCCCAAGCACATTGCCAATGCAGGTGTTGCGCAGCGCCTTGATATTGATGCGGGCGTACTCACCCTCCGGTTCAAGCGCTTCGAGTGTGGGCGGTGTCACCGCCACGCTGGGGGTGGCCAGCACATCGACGGTTTCAAGCTGCTGTGCGGCCAGAGCGCCGATGGCCCTGAACCGGTCCAGCCGCTGCAGATATTCCCACGCCGTAATGTCTTTCCCGGTTTCCATGCGGGTACGCACATTGGGGTCCATGGTCTCCAGCCAGTCCGGCAGATCACGCTGCAGGAACCGATACAGCTCCGGCGGCGATACCCCGCCTTTCTGAAAGTGGTCATAGGCTTCTGCCACATGCTCGATATCCAGCGTGACCAGTGTTGCGCCGGCTCGCTCCAGCTCTTTCAGGCCTTGTTGCACGGCCTCGGTAATGCCGGGTTCGCAGTCTTCCCAGAAAAACTGTTCGGGTACGCCGATCCTGACGCCGGCCAGGCTGTGCAGCTCGGGTACAGCAGAGCCCTGCAGCGCCTCGAAGGCAAACACGGCATCTGCGACGGTGCGGGTGAACAGCCCCGGCGTGTCGAACGAATCCGACAAGGGCACAATGCCGTCCGTCGACCACAGGTGTTTGGTGGTTTTCAGCCCGACAGTGCCGGTCATGCTGGCCGGAACCCGCACCGAACCGGCCGTGTCCGTGCCCAGAGCGAGCAGCGCAGAGCCCTGAATCAGACTGACCCCGGCGCCCGAGCTGGAGCCACCCGGCACGCGTACCGCTTGCGCATCCCAGGGGTTGCGCGGCGGCGTCCAGTGCCGGTTGGTGCCCAGCCCGCCATAGGCGAACTCGACCGTGTGCGTCTTGCCGCTCACCGGCGCCATCTGCGTCAACAGCGTCTGCACCAAAGGCCCGGGCGTCTGCCACTGTGCGGGCAGCGCGGCTGGTGAGCCGGCAAAGGTCGGCAGTTGTGGCACGCCAAACAGGTCTTTGGCCGAGAAGGGCAGGCCCTGCATCGGCCCCAGATCCCACCCGGAAGACAACAGGCTGTCGGCCAATCTTGCGGTGTCCAGCATGCCTTCGCCGTTCCAGGTCTTGTAGGCACCTAAACGAGTCTCGTGCGTGTTATAGGCGGTCTTGCAGGACTCGGCGATGTCGACAGCGCGCACAGATCCCTCGCGCAGACTCCGGGCGAGAGAGCGCAGGCTGGAGTGATGTATAGTGTTCTTGCTGACGGAGGGCATTCTGCGCGGCGTCATGACGAACAGCTGTAATGGGAGACGCCGCCCACGTCAAACAGCGCGAGCGGTTTCAGTTGGTAGAATTTTTCAGCCGTCTCTGACGTCTGCTCTTCGTATGGCCTGGTCATGATGTCCTGGAGTTCCCGAATCAAATCGTAGTTGCCCGCTGCCGCCTGTTGATAGGCTGGTACCACCAGCCACTCTCGCCAGATGGTCTTCGGGTTGACCTGCTTCATGCTGCGGGCGACCTGCTCGCGCAATCGTGACTGATCAGGCGCCGCCTCGCCGGACTGATCTAGGCCGATGGCAGATCGCCATTTTTCAAGCCACTCTGCCCACCTGGACGTTATTTCCCCAGCTGCGGGCGCTGCTTCACCCGATAGACTCAACCCGGAATAGAAGCTGTTTTTCAGCGCTTCAACCGTGTCCGGAATGGCTGACAGCTCACGGAAGAACAGGGTGTAGTCAACCGGTGTTTTCATCATCAGGCTGATGAGCTCGCTGAACAATTCCGGATCAAATTCTGCAAGGCCAAGCTTGGCGGCCCACATCGACTCCATTTCTTTTTGCATCAAATCCGCAAAGCCCAGTTGAATCTCTTCGAGCTGCGCCAACTGATCCGGACGATCCGCCAGCAAAGGCCGCAGCGCCGAGCAGAAGCTGGTGAAATTTCTTTCCGCTGCCGCGGGTTGGTTGAGAAAGCTGAAGTGCCGTCCGCCACCGGTCCATGGTTGAAAGTAGGGATTGAACACATCGCAGAAACCGAACGGGCCATAATCAAGCGTAAAGCCGCCGGCAGCGCAATTGTCGCTATTGAAGTTGCCCTGGCAATAGCCGACCCGAATCCAGTTCGCGACCAGCGAGGCAAGGCGGTGACTGAATGCGTCCGCCAGTAAAACGACCTTGTCGCCGAGTGCCTGCTGCGGGTCAATATCGCCGGCATATTCGCGATCCATCAGATGGGTGACGATCAGTTCAAGCTCTTTCATTGCCTGCGGGTGGTCACCATTTCTGGCTCGCCGCGCGAACAGTTCGATCTGACCGACGCGAATGAAAGAAGGCGCCACGCGGGTCGTGATGGCCACCGGCTCGGATACCAGCCTGTCCGGATCGCTCGACCGGGCGCCCTCCGAGTACCATGGCCGTGTGGCGGTTTCGGTCTTTGATACATACAGGCTCAGAGAGCGCGATGTGGGCACTCCGAGCGCGTGCATGTGTTCCTGAGCCAGGAACTCGCGAACGCTGGAGCGGAGCACAGCTCTGCCATCGGCACCCCTGCAGTAAGGTGTTCGCCCGCCACCCTTTAGCTGCATCTCCCAGCGCTGCCCCTGAAGGACGGCTTCAAGCACCGAGATGGCACGGCCGTCCCCGTAGCCGTTGCCGGTCTGGAAGGGGCACTGTCGAGTGTACTCTGTGCCATAGATGGACAGTGCGTAGCCACAGGCCCAGCCAAGCTGGCGCATGGGTGCCGGAACAGAGGACAGGTCGCCCGAAAACAGCCGCATGAAGTCGTCGGAGAGTGCCATGCTGTCCGCGAACCCGAGCTCCCTGAACAGGGTATGGCTGTGAGCGATATACTCCGGGTTTTCGATGGGCGCAGGCGTGACAGGTACAAAATGGCCGCTGCAAACTTGTCGTGGCGAATGGTCAGCACCATCGGTCGTTGCGTCAGGGTCGCAGTTCAGGGACTCCAGCAGTGAATAATCGGTGAACTGTGCGATCTCCCGGAGAGTGGTCATGGCGAATGCGGACTGCGGGATCTGATGTGTTTTCATGACGACTCTTGATAGGTTGGCATAATGCTGTCTGCCGGCGCTGCTGAAATACCAGCATCGCCTGTCAGTACCGCCATTATGCATAGCGTCCTTTGGCAGACAAACGGGCGAACCGACTTTGTCAGGCCTCTGTATCACCTTGGGAACCGCTGCATTGTATCCAGTGCTGCATCGCAGGTGACTTCACCGGACCCACGGCGTCATTGGCAACCCTGCCAGACTGGTCAGACAATGACTAGACTTGGTCTGTCAATCAGTCCACCGAGGGACCCTCGAATGATTCACAACCCGAAAGGCAGGATCAAGCTGCAAGACCATTCAAACCGCGTCTCAGTCCGCCTGGATGGTGTTCTGATCGCTGATACCGATCAGGCGGTCGAGCTAACGGAGAAGGGCTACCCGGACCGGCAATACCTGCCTCGTGACGCCCTTGTGGCGGGTACATTGCAACCCTCGGAAACGGTAACCGTTTGCCCTTTCAAGGGCCAGGCAAGCTATTATCATTTTGTATTGGCGGACAGGGTCCTGCAAGATGCAGTGTGGGCTTATGAAGAGCCCGTTGAGTCAATGGCGCCTATAGCAGGACGCATTGTCTTCGACCCGGCCTATTTTACCCAGACCGTTGAGGCGACTCGGTAAGAATACCCACCAGCAGTTGGCTGAAGCCGGGAGTCCTGATTGTGTTCGCCCTGGTCGACTGCAACAACTTCTACGCCAGCTGCGAGCGGCTGTTCCGTCCTGACCTTAATAGGCGTCCCATAG
>NZ_JAIUMC010000032.1 GCF_022565775.1 Natronospirillum sp. | reverse complement strand
GACTGGCCTCGCTGGCGGCTTTTTCGGGAAATGCGGGGCAAGACCAGCCACACCTGTGATGAAAAGATCGCTCTGGAAGTGGTCAGGGAAATACCCGAGTTTCTGGAAGAAGCACAATACCTTCACGAGATGATGACACAAAGGGTTTGCAGTGGCTGGCCCACCGAGTGAATCGACTCTTGCCTTTCTGACGCACTACCGAGGAATCCTCGGTAGTTGCCGCCACTTCCATTTCCTCATTTTTTCAAAGCTCTGATTTCGTTAAAGATCAAGCGCAAGCTTAACCCTCTGAAACCAAACCATCCCCTGATTGATGTCCGACCTCACCTCCATGGTATTGGCTGCGCTCCGCCTGCCCAACCAAAAATATGATCAGGTTCACGCTGGAACAGCGGGGACGGGGAAGGCCGCGGGTTTGCTGCCTCGGGGCTTGCAGGCCCCTATGGCAGCAGTCTGAGCACCGTCGATCAGAACACCAAAGAGGGCAGGAAAGTCGACAACGCCGGCACGAACGCCAGCACCAGCAGGCAAGCTACCAGAGCCGCAAGGAACGGCAGGACCATCCGCGAGATCTGTCCGATTGAAACGCCGGAGATGCTGCAGGTGGCAAATAGCGTGATTCC
This sequence comes from Natronospirillum sp., assembly GCF_022565775.1. Lineage (GTDB taxonomy): Bacteria > Pseudomonadota > Gammaproteobacteria > Pseudomonadales > Natronospirillaceae > Natronospirillum. The sequence continues at coordinate 31,617 of NZ_JAIUMC010000032.1, read as the reverse complement.
CACAGGTGGTGTCGCCATCCCGATGGCAAGTGCCACCACCGTGATCACTCCAAAATGGACCATATCAATGCCCAATTGCTGCGCGACAGGGGCAAAGATCGGTACGATCAGCAGAATGATGGCTCCAGTCTCCATGAAGGTACCCAGGATCAGGTACATCAGGATCATCAGCAGCAGAATCAGATAAAGGTTTGTAGAGATACCCAGCAGTGCTGAAGACGCCATCTGAGGGACTTGCTCGATCATCATGATCCAGCCGAATGGGCTGGCGACGGCAATGAGCAGGATAATCATGGCCGAGTTGAGCGACGCCTTGTAGAACACGGGGCCGAGGTCCTTCCAGCTCAGTTCACGGTAGACCACCATGCTCACGAAAAGGCCGTAGAAGACGGCAATGCCGGCAGACTCGGTAGGAGTAAAGATGCCGGTCATTATACCCCCGAGAATGATGACCGGCAGCATAAGGCCCCACAGGGAGTCAATCAGGGCGTGCCCGCGGTCTTTCCAGCTCTGCTTGAGCTCTGTCGGATACCCCAGACGCCTCGAACGCAGCACACTGACCAGAATGAGGACTGATGACAGCAGAACGCCCGGAATGATCCCGGCGATGAAAAGCTGACCTATGGAGACGTCAGCCACGATGCCATAGATGATGAAAGTGATGCTTGGCGGTATGACCACCCCTAGGCAGGAAGCAGACGCAATGACCGAAGACGCGTAGTCCTTGGAATAACCTCGTTTGACCATTTCGGGGATGGTCAGCTCACCGACAGCAGCTGCAGTGCCCGGTGCCGAACCCGATATGGAGGCAAAAAAGGTACAGGCCAGCACAGAAACGGCCGCCAGGCCTCCTCGTATGTGGCCCAGCAACGCGCTGGCCAGGCTGACAATGCGCCTCGAGATCCCACCCCGCTCCATGATGGAGCCCGCCAGCATGAACAGCGGTATCGCCAGGAGCGGAAATGAGTTGATACCGGCCATCATCCGTTGCGGCAGCATGGTGATGGGCAGGCCGCCGAAAACCATCAGGCTGGCCAGCACAGCAATGCCCATTGCAAAACCAATAGGAACATTGATCATGAAACAGAAGATAAGCACAACGAGTAGAGTTAACAGCATGTCATCGCCTTCTATTTATAATTTTTTAAAGCCTTTAATCAGGCTGACAATTTCCAGGGTGCTATAAAAGATAACCAGAGCGCCCATTGTCGGAACGGAAAGATAGACCCAGCTCATGGGTATCCCGAGCGCCGGCGATGACTGAAACTGGGTCGATGACACCACCCTGGCACCATAAAAAACAAGCAGACTGGCAAAGGCAACGATCAGCATGTAGGAAAGGATTTCGATAATGCGTTGTACTCGGTCCGAAAAGAGCTGCACAACAATATTGATTCCGATGTGTATCTTTTCTCTGATCCCGATTGAAACGGCGAGAAAACTACACCAAATAAATGCGAAGCGTATGGCTTCTTCACTCCATGAACTGGACTTGCTCAGTCCGTAGCGCATGATAATCTGATACATGGTCAATGACGCAATCGCCATCATCATGAAAACCAAGCATGACTTGATGATGGTGTTTACGAGCCAAACAAATCCGGTATCCTGGGAGGTTCTCACCTTGGCCACCTGCTATCGCTGTTTCGGTTCTGGGTGACTGACCGGGACTGACTCTGGCAGCCCCGGCCCTGTTTTTCTGAGTAGCAGACTATCTCACTCGATAGCGAGGATGCTTCTGACAAGCTCTTCACCAAGTGCCGCGTCACCGCCACCCAGAACCTCATAGTAGCTGGGGTAGATCTCGCTTAGCCCGACCTCGATGAACTCGTTCTTGCTTTCATCACTGACTTCATTGATCTGCATGCCGCGTTCTTCCAGAACCCTGAGCATTTCGAGTTCATAGTCCACCAGCGCCGCGCGCTGAATGGCAGCAGCTTCGGTGGCCGCCTGGGAGATGATGTCCTGATGCTCCTCGCTCAGACCCTGCCACCAGGCTTCGCTGGCGATGTACTGACGTGGATAGTAGAAATGCCCGCTGAGCGACAGGTAGTCCTGCACTTCATAAAACCGCTGACTGTAGATCAGGTTCATCGGGTTCTCCTGGCCGTCTACAACGCCCTGCTGCAGCGCCGTGTAAAGCTCACCGAACGACATGGGCACTGCGGACGCGCCGAAGGCGTTCACGGTGTCGACCATGACGGCACTCTCCATCACCCGAATCCGCAGGCCGTCAAGGTCATCCATGCTGTAGATGGGCTGCTGGTCATTGGTGAAGTACCGGAACCCTCCATCGTTGTAGGCCAGATGGCGAATGCCGGCATCCAGATACTTCTCCTGAATGGACTGGCCGATTTCTCCGTCCAGAACCGCATGAGCATGGTCGATATCGCGGAAGATGAACGGCAAGTCCCAGACCATGGCCTCCGGCACGAAACGACCCATGGGGCCATTTTCCACATCGGCCATCTCAATGGTGCCAAGCTGCATGCTCTCAACGATCGAACGCGCGTCACCCAACTGCCCTGCAGGATAGATCTGCACTTGCAGCGAGCCGTTGGATCGCTCCTCCACCATCTGTTTGAACGCTTCCACACCGATGTTCTGAGGGTCGTCGGGGTTAGTGTTGCCATTGTGCGCCAGCTTGATATTGACAGTGGACTGGGCCATCGCTCCGACAGACATGAGGGTGGTCATTACACCCGCCATCACCAGGCTTCCAATGAGCTTTGTTTTTGTTGGTTTCATGGTAGTACCCTTTCTTTTTTAGTTCTCTTTGTAAAACGGCTATTGTTTTTTTACGTGGTTATCGTCAGTTTACTTGATGCTTGGGCCTTCCCTCCTTCAGCGTTCGGATGACTTCCATGGAAGCCTTCTTTCGCAGTTCGTCGACGGAGTTTTCCGAGAGAAAGGCGGTATGGGGTGTAATAAGCGTGTTCTCCAAATCCGCCAGTTTGGGGATGCCATCCGGTGGCTCACATTCCAGTACATCCAACGCTGCACCGGCTATCTCGCCGCTGTTAAGGGCTGCATACAGATCATCTTCCTGTATCAGACCTCCCCGGGAGGTGTTGACGATCAGGGCCGAGGACTTCATCTTCCCGAGCGCCGTGTGATCAATGATGTACCGCGTGTCTGCCGTCAGCGGCAGATGCAACGAGAGAAAATCGATGCTTGCCAGGAAGCCGTCGAAATCCACCGCACGTTCAATGTTGTGTTCTTCCAGTAAACCTGAGGCGGCATAGGGGTCGAAGCCGACGACGTGCATACCGAATGCCGCCGCCCGGTGCGCCACTTCAAGACCAATCGCCCCGCAACCGAGCAGTCCAAGTGTCTTGCCACGGAATCTGGGGGCATCCCGGCCCAGGTTCGCGTTCCAACTGCCAGCACGTATGCTTTCATCCAGCAAACAAACCTTGCGGCCCAGTGCCAGCAAGAGTGCAAGGGTATGGTCGGCGACCTCGTCCTGACAGTAGTCCGGCACATTGGCCACCTTGATGCCCCGCCGAGTGGCAGCATCCAGATCAACGTTGTTGTAACCGATGCCGGCTCGCACAATCACCTTGCAATTGGGCAGCCGCTCAATAAGGTCCGCGGAGACAGGGGCATAGACGACCAGCAGCGCATCCGCCGCCTGGCCATGCTCTGCCAGTGTTTCGACATCACTGCCCGGGCTCAATTGAAATTCCATATTGCCCTGATCAAAGCTGCTTTCTTCGATAGCCGTATCTGGGAATATGGTATCGGTCATGAGTACGTTATATTTCATTGTTATTTCTCTCTTGTTTTAATTTTATTCAGGCGTACAGCCGCCCTCAGGTTTCTACAACCTGCAAATAAATAAGGCTTCTTAAATTACTGAATTATATAATTACTGTACTTTCAGCGTATTGGTCAACGTTCCAATTCCGTCAATGGAAACAGACATGACGTCACCGGAATTAACCGGACCAACGCCGTGCGGAGTACCTGTGAGTATTACGTCTCCCGGCAACAGAGTCATATGTCGGGAAATATAACTGACGACGTCATACACACCGAATATGAATTCTTTGATATTCGAATCCTGACGCACCTCGCCATTTACAGTCAGATGAATTCTGGCATTGTTGTGATCGATCGTTCTGACAATACCCGGTCCAATCGGGCAGAAGGTGTCGAATGATTTGCCGCGGGTCCATTGTTTATCAGACAACTGAATGGCTCGCGCGGTGAAATCATTAGCGCAGGTGTAGCCGAAGATATAATCCGGAGCTTCTGCAGCGGGGATGTTTTTCGCTTCCCGGCCGATCACAATGGCCAGCTCGGCCTCATAGTCCAGCCGGCCGGTGTCTTTTGGCGCCACAATAGTGTCGCCGTGTCCGATCACGCTGGTTGCGGGCTTCATGAAAAGCAGCGGCGCATCCGGCAGTGTTTCGTTCATCTCTGCGGCATGGTCCAGGTAGTTCAGTCCGACACAGACGACCTTGCTGGGCTGGCAAGGCGGCAACAGGTTGACTGAAGATAAACTGACGCTTTCTTCACCCAGCCCGTCATGATTGAACAGAGAGCCATTCAAGCTTCTGATCATGTCGTTTTCCAGAAATCCTGCGCAGACTTCGTTATTGTAATTGTAGCGAACGTACATCTCTTCATACTCCTGATTTAATGATGTCTTTACTGATCAGGTGGTTTATGCGCTCCTGAACGTCGAACAGATGGTGGTGCATCTCTTTTTCAGCGAGCTCCCTGTCTTTCTTTTTCAGTGCTTGCAGAATCTTCGCATGAAACTTGATCGACTCTTTCATGACCGCCTTGTCGTAGCCGACGCTTTTCTGGGCCCGGAAGACCAACGTGATTATCGAGTTGTAAAGACTCACCAGCACCCGGCTCCTGGAGGCGTTGGCGATCTGCTGATGGAAGGCAATGTCTGCAAGGATATAGTCGTCATTGTTGTCGGCCTTCTCGGCCTCCACCATCAGCGCCAGTTGCTGCTCCATAATCTCGATTTCCTGCGGCTCCACGCGTTCCGCTGCCAGGCCTACCATGGTCTTTTCAAGGAACAGGCGGGCTTCGGTAATGTCCTCGTAGCTGCAGTCATCCAGCAGAATTTTCAGCGCCAGTGTTTCTTCCAGTATGGAAGCAAAGTTTGTTGTGATGACGGTACCGGCATTGGTTCTCTTGAGCAGCCCCTGAAGTTCCAGCAGCTTCAGGCCCTCCCGCACCGATGCCCGGCTGACCTCAAACTGATCGCACAGATCCCGCTCTCCAGGGACCCTGTCACCTTCCTTGAGTTCTCCACTGACGGCCATAGCCTTGATCTTGGCAACAACGAAGTCACTTAAACTTTTCTTTTCGAGGGGCTCTATTTTCATGGTTGGCTGCTCATTGCTCCGTTTGTGAGGCGGCATCTCCACGATGCCGCCATGGCCTGATGGTCTTGTGGTTCGCATGTATGATGGTCTGACCACTCAAGTTAAAATTCAGCGTAGATCAATCATCAAAGCTCGTCAAGAATAAATTTCAGCCACCCGATTACTCGCTCAGGCGGCTGCTTATACCTCGACGCTCCCGCAACTCCAGACCTGTCGCACGACCTCAAAAACCGCTTCAATCGCCGGCTCTGCCGCCCTGTCCTGCCGGCAGATAAAACCCAGTGTGGCCGGGATGCTGACCCTGTCGGCCACTACCACGCCGGCCTCATGAGCGAGCTGCAGCGCCAGACTGTCACGAGCCAGGGCCAGAGCAACGCCGGATTTCACCAGCTCCAACATGGAAGCCTCCACATCTACGCGGGCAACCACATGTCGGGACAAGCCCAGATCATCATAAATCCGCTTCAGCAACCGCGCGTGCACTGACTCGGGTGGTGTTGCGATCCACGGCAAACCGGCCAGTTCAGTCCAGCCTTTTCCCTGTACCTTACTCCGCCAGCCGGGCGGCGCGATTACCTGATATTTGAAGTCGGCCAGCGTTTGCACATGAAAGTGCTGCTGCAACTCCGGCAACCCGGGCAGACCCAGGGTGAAAGCAACATCCAGGTCTCCCTGCTCTACCAGACGCGCTACAGAGCCCGAGATCCCTTGCTGCAGCTCAAAAGACAACCCAGGATGCAAATGCACCAGGTGGCGCAGGAAGCCGCCCAGACGCAGGAACTCCGGGTCGACGATAGTCCCTATCCTGGCCTGACCCTGCACCACACCGGTAAGCCCCATGGCCGCGGCCCTGAATTCCGATACCGACTGCACAGCCCGCTGCGCTGCCGGCAACAGGCGACGCCCGGCTTCGGTTATCTTCATGCCGCGTGCCGTGCGCTCGAACAGCACCAGGTCGATCTCATGCTGCAATTTTTTCAATTGCAGGCTCAGTGCCGGCTGCGTCATATGCAGCCGTTCTGCGGCACGCGTCAGGTTACCCTCCCGAGCCACCGCTACCATCACGCGCAGGGCCGTATAGTCCATATACCTACCTCTCGTGGCTGGCAGCGGCTATCCAGCCGGCCGCCTTTTCCGCAATCATAAGGGTGGGCGAGTTCGTATTGCCACTGACAATCAACGGCATGATGCTGGCGTCAACCACTCTCAGGCCCTCGACATTGCGCACTCGCAGCCGGGTGTCAACCACACCCATGGGGTCACCCGAGGTGCTCATCTTGGCAGTGCCGACCGGATGGAAGATGGTGGTGGCAATGTCACCCGCCAGCCGCGCCAGATCGTCATCGCTCTGATACTGCGCACCGGGTCGCCACTCCTCGGGCTGGTAAGCCGCCAGGGCCGGTTGTGACACGATATGGCGAACCTGCCGCAGACTCTGCACGGCAATGCTCCGATCTTCCTCCGTACTCAGGTAGTGGGGGCAGATCAAGGGCGCCTGGCTGGCATCGCGCGAGGTGATGCGGACTTCACCGCGGCTTGTCGGATTCAGGTTGCATACGCTGGCGGTAAAGGCCGGAAACGGGTGCAGTTCCTCTCCGAACGCGTCCAGACTCAGCGGCTGCACATGATATTCAAGATTGGCATGCGGTTGATCTGGGGCCGAGCGAGAAAATGCGCCCAACTGGCTGGGTGCCATGCTCATCGGACCGGACCGTTTCAGCAGATACTCCAGGCCGATGGCCGCCTTGCCCAGCAGACTGTTGGCCATGGTATTGAGTGTCTTGGCGCCCTTTACCTTGTAGATCGACCGTATCTGTAGATGATCCTGCAGATTGGCCCCAACCCCGGGCACGTCCGCCACAACCTCTATACCCAGTTGTTGCAACAAGGGGGTCGGCCCGATGCCGGATAGCTGCAGGATCTGCGGTGAGCCAATGGCGCCGGCGGACAGAATGACTTCGTGCCGAGCCTGCACGCTGACACTATCGCCGGAGCGTCGCACGCAAACTCCCGAGCAGCGCGGCCGACCGCCGTCGGTTCGGTCGAACGTCAGCCGCTCGACCTGGGCCTGTGTCCACACCGTCAAGTTCCGGCGCTGCCGTACCGGATGCAGAAATGCCTTGGCCGTGTTCCAGCGCCAGCCACGGCGCTGGTTGACTTCAAAATAGCCGACACCATGATTATCACCGCCGTTGAAGTCGGCCGTGCGCGGCAAGCCGGCCTGCTCTGCGGCATTGGCAAAGCACTCCAGAATGTCCCAGTTCAGGCGCTGCTTTTCAATCCGCCATTCCCCGCCACTGCCATGCAGGCGAGCGAACGATTCACGCTCGTGCGCATCGGCAAAGGCATCACATTCAAGCCGGTAGTGATCTTCATGTGCCTTGAATTCGGGCAGGCAGTTCTGCCAGGACCAGGTTTCATCACCGGTGAGTTTTGCCCATTCGTCATAGTCTCGGGCCTGGCCGCGCATGTAGATCATGCCATTGATCGACGAACAGCCGCCAAGGGTCTTGCCGCGCGGATACCGCAGCGAGCGCCCATTCAGCCCCGCATCAGCTTCAGTCTGGTACAGCCAGTCTGTTCGCGGGTTGCCGATGCAGTAAAGATAACCGACGGGAATGTGTATCCAGTGGTAGCGGTCGCTGCCTCCGGCTTCCAGCAGCAGTACCTGCTTGTCCGGATCACTGCTGAGGCGATTGGCCAGCAGGCAGCCAGCGGAGCCGCCACCTACAATGATGAAGTCAAAGACATTGCGCGGCATGGCCAGTCCCTCCCGCATCAGCGCGCCACCGGCATGGCGAACTCGGCACCCTTGGCGATACTCTCGGGCCAACGCTGCATGATGGATTTCTGCTTGGTGTAAAAGCGCACCCCCTCTTCTCCATAGGCATGAGTGTCACCGAACAGGCTCTTTTTCCAGCCACCAAAACCATGCCAGGCCATCGGCACCGGTATAGGCACGTTGACCCCCACCATGCCTACCTGAACCTGCCGAGAAAACTCCCTTGCCGTATTGCCGTCGCGCGTGAACAGGGACACCCCGTTGCCGAATTCGTGGCGGTTTATCAGGTCCAGGCCGGTCGCAAAATCCGGCACCCGAACACAGGCCAGCACCGGCCCGAAGATTTCCTCGCGGTAGATTGTCATCTCTGGGGTCACGTGATCGAAGAGTGTGCCGCCCAACCAGAATCCTCCCGGGTGCGCATCAACCTGACGGTTGCGACCGTCAACCAGCAGTTGGGCACCTTCGGTTTCGCCCTGGGCAATATACCCCTGAATTCTTTCCAGCGCCTGGGCCGTGACTATCGGGCCCATTTCGGCTTCCGTGTCGGTGCCAACACCTATTTTCAGTGCGGCCGCGCGCGCGGCCAGTTGCGGCATGATCTGGTCGGCCACGTCGCCTACCAGCACAGCGACCGAAATCGCCATACAACGCTCACCCGCGGAACCGAAGGCGGCACCAATCAGAGCATCCACAACTTTGTCCAGATCAGCATCCGGCATCACCAGCATGTGGTTCTTGGCACCACCCAACGCCTGAATGCGCTTTCCGAGCTGCGCACCACGTCCATAAAGGCTTTGCGCAATAGGTGTCGACCCGACGAAGGACAAGGCCTGCACATCCGAGTGTTCGACCAGCGCATCCACTGCCTCCTTGTCTCCCTGAACCACATTGAACACACCGTCAGGCAACCCCGCCTGCTTGAGCAGTTCAGCCATCATCATCGACGGTGTCGGGTCCGTCGGCGACGGCTTCAGCACAAAGGTATTGCCCGCCGCGATAGCGACCGGGAACATCCACATGGGTACCATGACCGGGAAATTGAATGGCGTGACGCCGGCAACCACACCCAGTGGCTGGCGCAGGGTCCAGTTGTCGATACCCGTCGACACCTGCTCGGTATAATCACCCTTCAGCAACTGCGGGATACCACAGGCAAATTCGAGAATATCGATACCACGCTCCACTTCCCCGCAGGCGTCGGAAAACACCTTGCCGTGCTCCGCCGTAATCGCTTCGGCCAGGGCCGCCTTGTGCGCCCTGACCCGCTGCAGGAAATCATTGAGAATACGTGCACGGCGGATCGGCGGCATGGCAGACCAGGCCGGAAATGCACCCTTCGCTGCACTGACTGCCGCCGCTGTGTCTGCAGAATTGGCCAGCATTACACGAGCAGTTGCTGCGCCAGTAGCTGGATTGAAGACATCCTGAGTACGTTCGGAAGTGCTTCGGGCACGTTGCCCGTTAATGTAGTGTTCGATCAACTCGACAGTCATTTGCCTGTCCTCCGGTCTGTAGTGAGTGCGGCCGAATGCCTGTTAGACATGACAGCAGTTCCGGGCAGTTTTGCGAAAGCAGGTCGGGAAATCCAATGAGTTGTTCTTGGGTGAGATATAAGTATTGCTTATATTCTGCAGAGTCAGTTGGCAGGACGGTGCATCGCCTCGGGCTGATAAGTCGGGACAACCAAATCAGACCCGAAGGTAGGATTTCTCGTCAGTAGGCACAGGGCGAGTACCGACAATTGGCAGTGGATGGGCCCGCTGATGCTGAAGAAATTATATTTCCCAACGAGCTCAAAGCGCCAGGAGCTCATCCACTTCAGCCCTGCCCGGCATGGACAGTGCGGCCCCGGGACGGGTCACGGAAATCCCCGCCATAGCATTACCATATCGAGCAGCACCTTCGAGTGACTGGCCCTCGGTGAGCGCCGCCGCCAGACCTCCATTGAACGCATCACCGGCACCAGTCGTTTCAACAACCGGCCCGGCCTTGACCGCTGGAATTACACCTTCGAAACCCGACCCGCTGACATACACGCCTTTTTCGCCCAGCGTAATCAGTACATTGGTGACTCCGCGTTCGTGCAGCACGCGAGCAGCATCGACCACATCATCTCGAGTACTCAATGTGCGACCGATCAGTATGCCCGCCTCTGTTTCATTAGGGGTGATATAGTCAATGTCCTGATACAGATCGGCAGGCAGGTTCACTGCCGGCGCCGGGTTGAGCAGCACAGGGACGTTATTCTGGCGTGCCAGCTCGATACCATGGCGACACAGCGCCATGGGCAACTCCAGTTGGGAAATGAACAGTGCGGATTCTCTGATTGCACCGCGCGCAGCGTCGATATCGAGCTCGGTGAGATTGTCGCAGGCCCCGGGCACAATCAATATGGCATTTTCACCTCGGGCGTCGTCAACGATAATACTGGCTGTTCCGGTTGCCAGCTCAGGGTCCTCGGACACAAACGCCGTGCCGATACCCTCAGCCTGATAGAGGTCTCGCGCCATGGCTGCGAATGGGTCTCTGCCCAGTCGGGTAACCAGATGCACTGTGGCACCCTGCCGGGCTGCTGCGATGGCCTGGTTGGAGCCTTTCCCTCCGGGGCCTGACGCAAAGCTGTTGCCGCGCAGTGTTTCCCCCCACACCGGCATGCGGTCGGCCCGACAGACCAGGTCGGCCAGGAATGCTCCCAGTACAGTAATCGCTTGCATGGCCATGGGACACCTCCTGTTTACGCCCGATCAGATCTTCAGATCACTCGCCCCGGTGTCGAGATACGGCGCCCAGAAGGCGACACTCTCTGCTATTGCTGGCACCACTTCCCGGTCATTGGGTTCACGCTCCTTGAACGACAGTTCCAGACAGACCTGGTTGTTCTCGGCCCCGCCTTCCGCCAGTGCCTTGAGCAATGGCTCCGGCTGTATCAGTCCCGATTCGTTGTGCTCTGCAGTGAACGGGCGATGCCCACTCTTGTCCATGGAGCTCTGCTTGATGTGGATGATGGGAGAAATCAGCGGTACGGCACGTGCCCAGGCATAGGGATCTGTGTCATCCGGGTTGCTCGAACTGACATCCCCGTGATCTATGTCTGCCATGGCATACAGCGGTATGGCCAGGCCTGCAGCATCGATACGCTGTTGCAGCTCGAAGCAGGACGCGATGGTATGGCCAAACTCCCGACCGACGGACATGGGCTCCCAGAACAGATACTGCAAGCCGGCCACTTTGGCGTGCTCGGCAACCTCACCCCAGCATTGAATGGCCTCGTCGATCAGGGCCTCTCTTCTGCCCGGGTCGTCAAAGTCTCGGAAAGTGAAGATGGCAAACTGGGTGCCCATGGAGTCAGCGCCCAGATCGGCAGAGATATCAGCAAAGGTTTTGAACCAGTCCACATAATACCGTCGTACGTCCGCGTCCGGGTGCCCGAAGTGGTTCAGCCGACCGTAAGGGCCAGTCATACCAGAAGTTACCCTGACACCCGTTCTCTGCAGTGCACGGTCCATTTGTCGGGTCAGTCGTCGAACCACTGCCGCCGGCCAGGACGGATTGATGAATTCGTGGGTCAATTGGATGTCACGAATACGCAGGTCTCGGGCGACTGTGTCTATCAGATCGTCGGGCTCCGCAAATCGGTTGACCAGCGGATTGGTATTCAACCCCAGCGTTAAAGCCATGATCAGCTACTCCTGTGCCATTAAGGTTGCGGTTTCAGCGGTCTTCTGTTCAGTGCTGGCGACCGTTTTTTCAAACCATTTGCTGAATGCCGACTTCTGCTCATCAGACAGATGCAGACCATGCTTGGTTCGACGATACAAAACGTCCTCCGGCTTTTGAGCCCATTCCTTGTCCGCCAGGTAGGTCGCTTCGGCAGCATAGAGTTGCTTGCCGAAGTGCGTGCCCAGGTCTTCCAGACACTTGGCGCTGCCAATGAGGTCCGGCGTTCTGGCCCCGTAGAGTCGGCCATAATGCAGTGCCAGATTGCGGGGTATCCAAGGGTATCGTTGCCGCAGCCGGTCTATGAACTGCGGGAAGTCAGCATTTTCGATCTCGCCGCCGGGCAGTGGCTCATCCCGCGTCCAGTCACCTCCGATGTTGGGGAAGTACGGGACCAGCCTCTGCAGTGCATGCTCGGACAGTTTGCGGAAGGTGGTAATCTTGCCACCATAGACATTCAACAGCGGTATGCCACTCTGGTCATCCAGGTCAAATTCATAGTCTCGAGTCACGGCGGAGGGATTACCCTTGCCGTCATCAAACAAGGCCCGCACACCGGAGAAGGTCTCCAGGACATCGGTTCGCTTCAGCTTTTCCTTGAAGTACCGGTTGACTGCGGCGAGCAGGTATTCGATTTCGCTTTCGTCAGCGACTACGGTTTCCGGCTTTTTCTCGTAAGGGATATCGGTTGTGCCGATCAGGGCTTTGTCACCTTCATAGGGATTGATGAAGATCACACGCTTGTCATCATTCTGAACCAGATACGCCTGCGGTCCTTCCCAGAACTTGGGTACAATGATGTGGCTGCCCTTCACCAGCCGCACGTTTCTGCGCGTGCTGGTATTCATGTTGCCAACCACCTTGTTGACCCAAGGCCCGGCCGCGTTGCAGATGGCCCGGGCTCTGATCGTGGTCACGTTTCCGGTTCGCACATCCTTCAGCTCTACCGTCCATGCACCATCCTCACGCATTGCGCTGACACACTCCGTCCGCGTTAACACACGAGCACCCTTTTCACCGGCTGACACCGCATTGAGCGTGACCAGTCGAGCGTCATCCACCCAACAGTCGGAATATTCGAATCCGAGCTTGTACTGATCTTCCACCGGGGCGCCTTCCGGGTCACGCCGCAAATTCAACATACGCGTGCCTGGCAATTTCTTGCGTCCGCCCAGGTGGTCATAAAGGAAAAGTCCAAGGCGAACCAGCCATGCCGGGCGGTCATTGGGGCTGTGAGGCAACACGAACCGCATTGGCCAAATGATATGACTGGCGGCATTTAGCAGCACTTCACGCTCTATCAGAGCTTCTCGCACCAATCTGAATTCATAGTACTCCAGGTATCTCAATCCACCGTGTACCAGTTTGCCAGAGCGTGAGGAGGTGCCCTCGGCAAGATCGTCCTTTTCACACAGCACGACAGACAGGCCGCGCCCCGCAGCATCCCGGGCAATCCCGGCGCCGTTGACACCGCCGCCAACGACCAGCAAATCGGTGAGTTTCTGATTGTTCATAGTCTACTCCTCGGTAGCTCCCAGCGAGCTTTCTGTCATTATTGGTGCCGGTTTTATCCGGCCAATTTGTTATGTGGTCTAGGGGAGTTTCGACCACAGAGGCGCCAGCGCCTCGCGCGACTCTCGATAGACGTCATACAATTGAGCATAGGGTTGTGTGTCCTCTGCATTAGGCTGGCGGATATCGCCCAGCAGTGGTGAAACCCATTCCTTGATGCAAGCTTCCATGTCTGCATACACACCCACTGCTACAGCCGCCATCATGGCGGCACCTGCTGCACCTGCTTCTTTCCGATCTGAAACTCGTACTCCGGCGCCGACGGAAGAGGCAATCACTGATTGAATGGCGGATGAACGAGCCGCGCCGCCACTCAAACGAATTTCTTTCGGCATATTTCCAATGGCGCCGTAACAGTCCCTGGTCGCCATCCCAAGGCCATCAACAACAGCACGCAAGAGATCGGCAAAGCCGTGGTTCGTGTTCAACCCAATGAAACTCGCTCGCGCATTGGCATCAATGAACGGCCCACGTTCGCCAGCTTCGGAAATGTAGGGGTGGTATATCAGCCGACTCCTGGAACTGTTGTGCAACCAGCCATCAATGCGGTCCAACAGATCACTGGTTCCGACCTGAGCTCCACCGTCACACATCAACTCTGCAGCCAACCCCAGAAGCCAGTCGACATTCAGCGTTGCAGCCATATTGGACTGCATTTGTGTGACCAGACCGGGTACCGGCAAAGTCATGATATATCCGGTACACGCATCGTTCAGTGACGCCGCTTCCGCAGCGACGGGGCGCATGTGAACGCCGGTAGATCCGATGATTGAACAGGCAGAATCCGTGCTTCCCGTGTAAACCCCGGCACCAAGCCCGGTCATCACCATGTCGACATACCCTAGTGCCACCGGGGTGCCGGCGCGCAGACCCGTAAGCTGGGCGGCCTCCTCCGACAGCGGATGAGTGACTTCGGTGCCTTCCACAATATCCGGCAGCAGATGGCGACAGTCCTCTAGACCCAGAGCTCCCAGTACGCCCGTGTCATACTTTCGATTTCGAAAGTTACCGAAGGTAAAGCAGGCTTCAGAAGGATCGGTAGCACGAACGCCAGTCAGGCAAAGATACAGCCAGTCCTTGCAATGCAGTGCGACTTCCGCTTTTGACAGCATGTCCGGATGGTGTTCAGCCATATGGGCCAGTTGCGCGCCCTGCTGGCATGTACTCAGCCCAGTTCCCGTCTTTTCAAACCGACCTCTCTCGTCAGTACTGGCGCGAAGTCGGTTCACCGTCGGTGCGGCACGCGCGTCCAGCCAGATCCAGGCATCACTGACAGGGACATTGTCCCGCCCCACCAGCCAGGTACCGTCTCCCTGCCCGGTCACTGCAATGGCCGCGGTCCGCCGGTCGAGATCCGGTACATCGTCGCCAAGCGCCCGCAGCGCTTTTATGCATTCGGTCCATGTCACCGATAATGATTGGGTCACTGCTCCATCACGCCCGAAGTCATATTGGTTCTGAATGGCTGAACAGGCGACCTGCTCACCGTCCAAAGTGAAGGCAACCGCCTTGATGACCGACGTACCGGCATCGATGCCTACCAAGAGATCCTGGCTCTCCACCATAACGTGCACCTCATTACTCTGTTCTTCAAAAGGACCTTGATACTGCTGCGAGCCCCAGAGGATCACGCCGATCAGCGCATGACCAACTTGGTCGCGGTATGCTCATCCGTGATCAACCCTGACAACACACCGCTATTGAGCACGGCACGAATGGCATCCACTTTTTCAGGGCCGCCCGCCAGCGCCACAATATTGTGTTGGCGCAAACTATCGAGCGAGGGCGCAATGATCCGCTCCGTAAAGGGAGACTCCACGGGCTTGCCCTGGTCATCGAAGAAATGCCCCAGCAGCTCACCCGATGCACCGGCGTCGCGGACACCTTGCAGCTCCTCGTCCTTCAGCATGCGAGACGTGACCAGTTGCGCCTCCCTGTCAACCGAGCCGATGCCGACCAGGGCCACATTCATCGAGGACATCAGATCGAACACTTCAGCCACACCGTGCTGCGCCAACAACACCGCCTTGTCTTCCACTGAATTGGCCAAGAACGGAACCGGCAGCACGTAGGCTTCAGCGCCAGTGAGCTCGGCGAGCCGATGAATGACGTCATGGGGGTTGGCAGTGAATCGACGCGTCAGTCCGCCCAGCAAGGACATAAACTGAATATCGCCGGTATCGACCAGTGGCAATTCATTCACCGCCGCCATCAGTGACCTGCCGTGACCAATGCCTATCATCAGCGCTTCGCGGCTTTCGAACTGCTGCTGCAAAAACCGGGCACCACCATAGCCCAGGGCCTTGAGCGGCATGGCACTTTCGGCCAGATCAGGCACCACATCGCAATAGGTCAGCTCATGCTGCCCCCGCAGTTGCTCTTCGTATCGAATGCAGTTCGCCACTTCACCTTCAACACTGACGCGGACATACCCGGCTTTCATGGCGGCAGCAATCAATCGATGCGCTTTAGCACGTGACACCTGCAAATGGTCCGCAACCTCAGACTGAGTAAGCCCCGAAATAAAGTGCAAACATGCCGCTCGAACGGCGAGCATTTCGTCGGCTGAATTGGCTGATCCTGTTTTTGTCATTGTTTTGCCTTTTGAACATTATTTCAGCGGTTGAAAATTATTTCAGCTATGCTATGTTATGTCAATGTTAACTATAAAAATCAGTTGGTACGAACAATGACAAATCCGCCAAACAATCCGGTTCAGTGTGACTTTCTGCCAGCATTCTGTGCTCTCTACTGCCGCATATACTGCAGATAGTGCGTAAAGAACGCTTTGAAAACTCTGACCACAGCAGTTGACAAAAAAATCATCACACTTTTAACATTTCTGTGTTAAATATAACGTGTGGCTTGACTGGCTGCAGTGGTAGGTAGAGAGCAAAAGCTGAAGGAACCCAAAAGCACAAGATCGGCTGATGGCTACCGCGTTGAACAACAACAACAGACAAGAAAGGTTACAAGAGATGAGCACATACCAAGACGTCGCAGCAAAGCGGAGTAGCAAACCGTCACGACGGTCTCTGACCATTTCGTTACTGGTGGCAGCGCTGATTGTTGCCATGGCTCTGGATACGACGGTGGTCAGAACCGGTTCAGACCTGGATTTCACTGAAGAGGCCTTTTCTCCCGAGCAGTTCGGCGCGACAGAATTCCCCGCTGTACAACAGTGGATCGAGGAAAACGCCGTTGGTGTGCAGTTGCTCGTTCAGGCCCTGGAAGACGACCGCGATGCAGCGATTACGCAGCACGGCAGACAGACGGGGGCGCACCCGATATTCCCGGTATCCTTTACCGGTCGAATTGAGGAAGGCCAGAGCGGCATTGTAGAAGTGGCGGTGGACCAGGCGCCTGATGACCTCACGATTCGTCTTCAGTTGGGGCCTGCCATCAATGGCACCGAGTTGCGCGATGTCACCGGAACAATCCGGTTCCAGCAATTCACCAACCAGATCGAATATCAGAATGCCGGCAGAGCACTCAACAACGCAATGCGAGCCGACACTCTGGACCCGATTGACCGAGATCAACTGGAAGGTCGCCTGATTACTGTCTCTGGTGCCTTTACGTTGATCAACCCCAACAACTGGCTGGTAACACCAGCAAGGGTGACGGTGCAATGAACACGACAACCAACCCGGATCAGTCATCGCCAGCCAACACTGCCACAGTCCTGTCGGCCCGCAACGTGGCCAAATCATACGGCAGTGTTCACGCCTTGAAGGGCGTCAATTTTGATGTCCACAAGGGCGAAGTTACCACGCTGTTTGGCGAAAATGGTGCCGGTAAGTCGACACTGATGAAGATTCTGGCGGGCATTGTCAGCCCCAGCTCAGGAGACATTCTGGTTGACGGCAACGTGGTGACCTTTCGCTCACCAGCCGATGCCGCAGAGTATGGCATCTCGATCATCCACCAGGAGCTGAGTCTGGCGCCCAACCTGAGCGTCACCGACAATATCTTCCTGGGTCGCGAGATCGTCGGAGCGGGCGGTGTGGACTTCGCGACCGAGCGTCGCATCACCGCCGAATTGATGCAGGAACTGGAAGAGGACATCGATCCTAGAACGCCGGTCTCAGAACTCAAGCTGGGCCAGCAACAGATTGTCGAAATTGCCCGGGCGCTGCAGATCAATTCACGCATCCTGATCATGGATGAACCCACCTCTGCCCTCAGTGCCACCGAGGTAGAGGTGCTGTTCAAGGTGATCCGCGACCTGAAAAAGCGCGGTGTCTCCATTGTCTATATTTCGCATCACCTGGAAGAGGCCCTGGAAGTCACTGACCATGCGGTGGTGCTGCGTGATGGCAACATGACGGCCTACGCCAAACGTGCCGACATCGACTTGCCCTGGATCGTGCGTCACATGGTCGGTGAAAACTTTGATCTGGGCGCCCCTCCAGCCGGATACGACTTCGGAGAGCCCGTACTCAGTGTCAGGGACCTCAGGGTCGTGGATGACACCGGCAAAGTCCTGGTCGACAAGTTGAACCTGGACGTTCGGGCAGGCGAAATTGTCTGCTTCTACGGACTGATGGGCGCCGGACGCACTGAGTTGCTAGAGACCATTGCCGGACGCAACGAACCAGCCAGCGGGGATATCTTGCTCAATGGCCACAGTGTATTGAAGCTGAGTATCGCGCAAAGAATCGAACTGGGCCTGGCATTGGTGCCGGAAGATCGTCAGCGCGACGGCCTGGTACAAACCATGTCGATCGGTGAGAACCTCTCTCTGGCCAGTATTTCTTCCTTTGTAAAAGGGCTGATGACCTCAAGACAAATGGAGTCAGAGGTCGTCAGTTCGGCCATTCGCAATGTCCACATCAAAACCAATGACAGCCGTGCCGGCATCGGTTCGCTCTCTGGCGGCAACCAGCAAAAAGTGGTGATCGGCAAGATGCTGGCTACATCGCCAAAAGTGCTGCTGCTTGACGAGCCGAGTCGAGGCATCGATATCGGTGCCAAATCCGAAGTATTCAAGTTGCTTTCGAAAGGTGCTCAGCAAGGGCTCGGGGTTATCTACTCCACGTCGGAGGTCACCGAGTGCTTCGGCGTTGCACACCGCATCATTGTCATGAGCCGGGGTCGAATTGCCGCCGAGTTTGAACCCGATGTCAGTAAAGACGAAATAATGGCGGCGTCCGGCGAAGCCGTCCTTTCAGAATAAGAATTGGAGCCCAAGATCATGTCCACAACAAGTCAATCCCGTTGGCCGAGTCTGCAAACGACAAGCCTGGCGCCACTGGTGGCCAAGGTGCTGCTGGAAGGAAGAGCGTTTTTCGCATTGATCGCTATCATTGTCGTGTTCTCAATGCTTTCACCTTACTATTTCACGGTCAGCAATTTTCTGACCATGTCTTCTCAGGTGTCCATCTTCGGACTGATTTCCCTGGGTATGCTGCTGGTCATTCTGACCGGGGGTATCGACCTTTCTGTGGGTTCCGTACTCGGACTCTCGGGGGTTTTTGCCGGCTTTCTGCTGCAGGGGGTATCGCTCGAGTTTCTGGACCTGGCGCTCTTTCCTCCGGTCTGGGTAGTGGTGGTGCTTACCTGTGCCCTGGGTGCATTCATGGGTGCCATCAATGGCACGCTGGTCGCCTACTTCAGAGTGCCCGCCTTTGTGGCCACGCTGGGCATGCTGTATGTCGCCCGCGGTATCGCCTTGCTGATGACCAACGGCTTGACCTACAACCGACTGGGCGGGCGCCCGGAACTGGGCAATATCGGTTTTGACTGGTTGGGCTTCAACCGCATCATGGGTATCCCGATTGGGGTTCTGATACTGGCTGCTGTAGCCATTGCCATCGCTGTGCTGCTGACACGCACGCCGCTGGGCAGATGGATCTACGCGACCGGGGGGAATGCCAAGGCGGCTGAATTATCCGGCGTGCCAGTGAAACACACCACGGTCACCGTCTATGTACTGTCAGGTATCTGTGCTGCCCTGTCCGGTCTCGTGCTCGCCTCTCAACTGACCTCTGCCGGTCCGACCGCAGGTAACACCTATGAGCTGACCGCCATTGCGGCAGTCGTGGTCGGCGGTGCCGCCCTTTCCGGCGGCAGGGGCAATGTCCAGGGCACGCTGCTTGGCGCCTTCGTGATCGGGTTTCTGGGCAGCGGGCTGGTCATCATCGGTGTCTCATCTTATTGGCAAACGGTATTTACCGGTGCCGTGATCATCCTGGCCGTGATGCTGAACAGCATCAATTACCAACCAAAGAAAAAGTTTGCAGCGGGCGACAGCAAATCGTCTGCGAGTAACAGCGATTCTGCTCAACGGCAGGGCTCTTCCATGTAGTCCGCCACTGCAGGACCCAAGCCGATCAGTATCGGTGATAAACCTAAAAACAACACTGGAGAGAACTCATGTTAAAAACAATCAAGCGACTGACCATGACCGGGCTTGCTGCAGCCGCATTGGGGCTGTCTGGTCTCGTTTCAGCGGACAACGGTCTGATATCCATCATCGTGAACGACCCATCCAACCCTTACTGGCATACAGAGGGTGAGGTGGCGCGAGAAACCGCCGAGGAACTGGGGTATCGTGCCAATGTAAGTGCGCACCGGGGCGACACTAATGAGGAAAGCCGCCTCATCGACACCGCAATCACAAACGATGCGGCCGCCATCATTCTGGATCCTGCGAATGCCGATGGTTCGATCGGTGCTGTTCGTCGTGTAGTTGACGCCGGTATCCCAATTATTCTGGTCAATGCTGAAATCAACGAAACCGGACTGGCCCAGGCGCAGTTGGTCTCCAACAACGCTCAGGGTGCAGCCTTGGGTGCGGCCCACTGGGTTGAATTGATGGGTGGCGAAGGCAACTATGTCGAAATGTTCGGTGCGCCGTCAGACAATAATGCGCAGACTCGCTCAAATGGCTACACCACCGTCATTGAACAGTATCCGGACCTGGATCAGGTCGGCTCTGAAGTCGCCAATTGGGACCGCACAGAGGGTTACAACCGTATGCAGAACCTGATGCAGGCCAACCCGGATATTGCCGGTGTTATCTCTGGCAATGACGAAATGGCTCTGGGCGCGATCTCTGCCCTGAAAGAAGCAGGCCGCTTTGACGGTGTCGTCGTTGGTGGCTTTGATGGCAACCCTGATGCCATTGAGTCTATCGAGGCTGGCGAAATGGCATACACAGTGCTTCAACCAGTCGCAGTGTTCTCGCGGGAAGCAGTCATCCAGGCCGACCGTGTTATCCGAACAGGCGAAACCGGTGTTGACGAAGAAAAGCAGCTGTTTGATGCCATGTTGATCACACCTGACAACATTGATCAGATGACAGCACCGTTCGTTTTCGAAGAATAAGTTGTTAGCCTTGGGGGCAGCCTTGCTGCTCCCTTTTTTTGTTTTACCGAAACGCTCCCAGAGAGTGGTGATGCTCGGATTGTTCAACCGACTGGTCCACAAGAAGCAGAATTTCTTAACAGTCCTGTTGATATGTTATATCAGAAGAATGATACAATTCGCAGAAATCCCAGAGGTATACGACGGGCCGTGGATACAGCGTTGGAACAGTTTTTCAAAGAAGCCGCGATAACAGACAGTCGGCAAATGCGACAGCTGAGCCGGCGACAGCAAATTGCAGAAACTGTCGTGGCTAGTGGCAGCGTTCGTATTGAAGCTCTCGCCGAGCAATTCGGCATCAGCCTGATGACCGCTCATCGTGACCTGGATGAACTGGAACACCGCGGCCTGCTGCGCAAGGACAGAGGCGTGGCGACAGTGACGCCGACCAGTTTGACGGAGTCCAGTGACGCCTATCGAGTCAAGCAGCAAAGCGAGGAAAAGAAGCAAATTGCCAAAATGGCCTCAGACTTGCTGGAGCCCGGCGAGACGGTATTTCTTGATGACTCGACAACCGTGCTGCAAATGGTGCCCTTCCTGCATCACAGACTCCCGCTGACAGTGATTTCCAATTCCATCACCCTGATGAACGCACTGCGCGAAATGGATGATATCAACCTGATTGGTCTGGGTGGGCGATACCACAGTTGGTGTAACGCCTTCCTGGGTCACATGACCATTAATGAAATCAAAGGCCTGCATGCTGACACACTGGTGATTTCAACCTCAGCGATCATGGACGGAGTGGCCTATCATCAATATCCCGAGATGGTAGAAACCAAACAGGCCATGTTTCGCGCCGCCTCCAGACGGATACTGCTGGCAGATCACAGTAAGTTCAAAAAACGTGCCCTGCATCACATGGCCCGGCTGTCTGACTTCGACACCGTCATCACCGACCGACAGACAGACGAAGGCGCCATCAGGGACCTCAGAGCACGCGGAGTCAAAGTGATGATCGCACCAGGGGTCAAGGTTTAGGAAGGTGCCATGAAAGAGTCTGAAATTCGATTTTTCAAGCCGCTCTGGCGCCGACTCGCTCTGCTCAGCACCGCCCTTGCCTGGGTAGCCGTAGAACTGGTTTTCGGATCGGAGATCTGGTTGCTGGCCTCTTTATGCCTTGTGGCCTATATCCTGTGGCGTTATCTGTTGCGGTTTCCCGCCGAAGGGTCCGACAAGTAGCCTTTGATGCGCTCGACTTCCTCTGCAGAGCCGAACAACAACGGCGTCTTCTCATGCAGACCAGTCGGTACTTTATCGAGGATTGGATCAAGTCCATCAGTTGCCAAGCCACCCGTCTGCTCGATCAACCAGGCGATCGGGAAAGCCTCATAGATCAACCGCAAGTGTCCGTTCTCAAACCCAGGACGCGAGTCACTGGGATACATGAAAATACCGCCCTGATTCACGATTCGGTGCAGCTCACCAACAGCCGCAGCGAGCCAGCGCATATTGTAATTCTTGCCTGCAGGCCCCTCGGAGCCCGCGATCAAATCCCCCAGATAGAGCTGCAGTCCGGCCGGAAGGTGTCGAACATTGGAAGCGTTGTACGCCACCATATTGGTCTCTCTGCGCAAGGTGACCGACTCCTCGGTCACACGAAAGCGTTCGCTGTATATGTCCAGTGTGGCCAGGGTCAGTCCTTGGCCGACGCTGACACCCAGGTCTGTCGAGTGGCCAAAGGAGATGTATCCTGCAGCCACTGTGTCCCGTCCGGAACGCAGGAAGGACTCGCCCGCCGGAAATATGGCAAACAGCAACCCCAAGGGTGCACCGATGCCAATACTGCCCGAACCATCGATGGGGTCAATCGCCAGATCGAACTCCCCCTGCTCCGAAATCGCAATCACTTCTTCGGCTTCCTCGGACAGTACCGACCTGACAGAACAGCCAGCCACGGCGGCGAGCAGATGCTTGTGGGCTCCAAAGTCCAAGGCCTTTTGTCGGTCACCGCTGTCATTCAACCCAACAACTTCTGCCGGATTCCCCGGCAGATGCCCCAGAGCCAGCCGCCTGCCCAACGGAATTGCCGCTTGGGTAATGGCGTCAATCAGCTCGATGAGCGCAGTCTGCCGAGGGTTCCTGGGCAGTTTGGACGCCAGGTGGGCACAGACATCCGAGCCGCGGATTTCGCGATCATTTGGCATTTTCAGCAGGGAATTCATGACACACTGCCCTGCAGCAAAGTATTGGCTCGTTCAATGATGGCGTCTTCAGTAATGCCCATGTGCTGATACACTGAATCCGCAGGTGCCGACGCACCAAAGGCTGTCATGCCGATGACGTCTTTGTCACTCGCCACATATCGCGTCCAGCCAAATTTGCTGGCGGCCTCGATGGCAATGCGCGGTGCATCACCGAGTACACTGTGCTGATAGGCCTCGGGATTCTGTTCGAAAAGCTCCCAGGAAGGCATTGAAACGACGGCTACGTTCACACCCTGTTCATGCAATCGACTGGCCGCGTCCACTGCCAGAGACACTTCCGTCCCGGTTGCCAGCAGCGTCAGGTCACGCTTCGCCCCAAACTCACGAATGATGTAACCACCCCGGGCGGTCAGATTCTCGCCGGTATCGTCCAGCCGCAATTGCGGCACGCCTTGTCGGGACAGCGCCATCAAGGTCGGAGTCTGACGACTCTGCACCGCGATCTCCCACGCCTCCAGTGTCTCCACCACATCAGCCGGTCTTAGCACCGTTACCCTTGGCATGGCGCGGAAGCTTGCCAAATGTTCAACCGGTTGGTGCGTCGGCCCGTCTTCGCCCAGCCCGATGCTGTCATGAGTCATGACATACACCACGCCTATATTCATCAGGGCTGACAAGCGAATGGCATTGCGGGCGTAATCCGAAAACACCAGAAAGGTACCACCATAGGGAACAAGCCCCCGATGCACGGCCATGCCATTCATCATGGCCGCCATTCCGAATTCCCGAACGCCATACGAGATGTATCGACCTTCAGGATGCTCACTGGTGTAGTCCTGTCCGAGCGCCTTGACGCGAGTAAGATTCGAACCGGACAGATCAGCAGACCCGCCAATCAGTTCCGGGCAGTGTTCAGCGAGAACATCCAGTGCCAACTGGCTCGCCTTGCGGGTCGCCACCTTGACCGGTTTGGCAACCAACTCCTGTCGGGCCCTGGCGACCGCAGCGGTCAATGATTCAGGGAGTTGCCCTGCCATGCGCCGCTCGAACTCTGCCCGAACCGAGCCTTTAGACGCTGCAACTCTGGACTCCCAGTCCTTGCGGGTGTCTGTGCCACGCCTGCCATACTGACGCCACTGGTCGAGCAACGCTTCAGGGATATCGAATGCACCATAGCTCCAATTCAGAGAATCCAGAGTCAAATCACGCTCGTCTGTACCCAACGGCGCTCCATGTGACGAAGCTTTCCCCGACTTGTTCGGTGACCCAAACCCGATAACCGTGCGCATCTTGATCATTGTGGGGCGTTCGGTTTCTTGCCTGGCGGATACGAGTGCCTTGTCGATGGCCTGATGGTCATGCCCATCACACTCGATCACACGCCATCCCGCGGCCTGGAAGCGACCCGAAACATCTTCCGTAAACGCCAGATCAGTTGACCCATCTATTGATATGCCGTTGTCGTCATAAATCACCGTCAGCTTGTTGAGTTTCAGATGACCGGCCAACGAGATCGCCTCTTGACTAATCCCCTCCATCAAACAGCCATCACCGCAGATCACCCAGGTTCGGTGGTCTACCATCTCCTTGCCGAACCGGGCTCTCAGCGAGCTTTCCGCGATAGCCATGCCCACGGCGCCAGCCAGGCCCTGCCCCAGTGGACCTGTTGTGATATCGATACCAGGGGTGTGCCCAAACTCGGGATGGCCCGGTGTCACTGACCCCCATTGGCGAAAATTCTTCAACTCTTCAAGGGGCATGGATTCAAAGCCAGTCAAGTACAGCAAAGAATACTGCAGCATTGAAGCATGGCCGTTAGACAAGACAAAACGGTCACGATCTGGCCAGTCTGGCTGTATCGGGTCGAACTTCAGATGCCGAGTCCACAACACCGTAGCGACGTCCGCCAGTCCCATGGGGGCACCCGGATGGCCCGAATTCGCTTGCTCTACAGCATCAATAGACAGACTGCGTACACAGTTTGCCAATGCAAACGATGTAGTATCTTTCCTGGCAGTGCCAATAGCGTCACCGAGTTCGGTCATTTTCCATTCTCCGTTATAGTCTAAGTGTCCGTGAACATGGGCTATGCGCGGTTAGGGGAACGCGTCATTGGCCGCCCGTTGGCAAAGAGCTTTGGTGCTGACTGCAACCGTTCAGAGGACCGTGCCATCTTGATCATTGGTAAGTTAACTTAAGAGCCCATTAGATCACATTTATTTGTTACTTTGAAACATTTTTATGTTATAAACGCCTAGCGTACTGCGCTAGCGACAGGAGTAAAGCCATGCGACCTGAAGACCGCCGCGACGATATTGTTGAATTTCTGATCGAGAAAGGCTCCGCCAGTGTAGACGTGCTCGCGGACAAGTTTGGAGTGTCAAAAATGACAATCCACAGAGATCTGGACTTTCTGGAGGATGACGGACTACTGAGAAAAGTTCGCGGCGGTGCGAGTATCGAGGCCAGCGGCCAGTTCGAGAGTGATTTTCGCTATCGGGCGCGCGTCGCAACCGATGAGAAAAGGGAAATCGCGCAGCGAGCTGCAGGATTCATCGAGCCAGGAACAAGCGTGATGATTGACGATGGATCAACCTCACTAGCCACCATTCCTTACTTGCTGAAAAAAGTACCACTGACGGTCATCACCAACAATCTGGCCATTATCGAGCAGTTATCCGGCAAGCCCGGCATTACGCTAATTGCGCTGGGTGGCAGCTACGCGAGGAAGTTCAATGGCTTCTTCGGTGTACTCACCCATAACGCACTGTCCACACTAAGAGCAGACATTGCACTGCTCTCTACATCAGCCATCACTGGTTCCACAGCCTATCACCAGGACCAGGAAATCCTTGCCGTCAAGCGGCAAATGATCGAGTCAGCGAGTGCGACCTACCTGATGGCAGACCATCAAAAGTTCGGGAAAACCGCATTGCACGTTTTTTCCCATTTGAGTGAATTTGATGGGGTCATTGTGAGCCCCAGAATACCAAGCGAAACAGTCGGCCACCTCCAACAGGAAGGTGTAAGACTCTATTTCACCGAGGACCATGTCAATGACGAAACAATACTGGATCGGAACCAGTTGGAAGATGAACAAGACTCTGCCGGAGGCGCTTAGCTTCGCCGAACAACTGCGTGACGCCAAAATAGACGAAAGCATAGTACCCTTCGTGATACCGCCGTTCACCTCAGCGAGGCAGGTCAAAACCACATTGAAGTCGACACAGGTTCAGGTGGGCGCACAGAACATGCACTGGGCGGAGTCGGGCGCCTGGACCGGAGAAATTTCACCCAATATGCTGACCGACTGCCAACTGGATCTGGTTGAACTGGGGCACTCGGAACGACGCACGCACTTTGGCGAAACAGACGAAAGCGTTGGCAAGAAAACAGAGGCTGCGGTTCGACACGGCTTGATACCGTTGATTTGTGTTGGAGAAACAGAACAGGAAAAAGACGCCGGACAAGCAGATCAGGTTCTGGAACAGCAGGTGCGTGGTGCGCTGTCACTACTGAATGCAGCGCAGCTCAGATCGCCCATTCTCTTGGCCTATGAGCCGGTTTGGGCCATCGGAGAGAACGGTAAACCGGCGACTCCGCAATACGCCAATGCGAAACATGAATTCATAAACGCCGTTGCCCAGGATATAGCGGGTACACCCATCCCTTGTCTCTATGGTGGCAGTGTCAATCCGGACAATGCGACTGACTTGATCCGGGAAACACATATCGACGGGCTTTTCATTGGCCGCTCCGCCTGGGAGGCGTCGGGCTACATTGGCATCCTCCAACAATGTGCGGAAGAACTGTCACTGCAGTAGTGCATACCCAGGCATAAAAGCAAGGTGGCGATTGAAGACGCAGGATGGTCAGGCGCTGTTTTGGCGTCCTGACCAATGAGATTCAGAAACCAATTCAAGCCTTGCTGATTTCCAATGACTCGTAGTGGCGAATTCGCTCAACCTTGTCACCCGATCTCTGGCTATCGAAGTCCGAGGCCAGAAATGAATCAACAATACTCTTTGCCAGTTCAATGCCAATGACCCGAGCGCCGAGGGTCACGATCTGAGCATCATTGCTCTTGCGAGCCCGCTCAGCCGAATAATTGTCATGTGCCTGAGCCGCCCGGATGCCCTGAACCTTGTTGGCAGTCATCGCCATGCCAATCCCAGTACCACAGCACAGTATGCCGAACTGCTGCTTCTGTTCCTTGACCGAGGTAGCGAGCACATGAGCAACGTCCGGGTACAAGGCACTCTCGCCAGCTTGAACTCCAAAATCTGTGACTTCATAGCCTTGGCTAGCCAGGTGGTTCTTCAACTGATCTTTCATGTCGACGGCAGCGTCATCACAGCCGATCGCGATGGTTGGTTTGGTGTTCATTGTCTTCTCCACATTCGTCATTGATCAAGTGATCATATGACCACTATCCGATCAATTGTAACACCACGAGTGATTAAATACACACCCATTGATCATATGTTCAGATCACGCTACCACTTGTTGGTGCTTGCCGAGGCGAAACGGGTAGATCTGATCGATCAAGAAGTGAGGGTCGGGTGCGCAAACCCGGGAGTATGTAAATGGAGCGAGGGGGGGGGATTAGCGGTCGACGCGACACCTGAAGCCAGCAGGCAGCGAAAAAATTACTGACACACACTTAATGGGACAGCCCTCACAGTCATCCAAACCATTTGGCGAAACACACTTCGCTGTTTAACTTACCCTTCAGTGGCATTGGCAAGACTGAGCACTGTCATGGCGTTGGTCGTGCTGGTTGCCAGGGTGTCAACAACGCCGGTACGTAACGCGCCGAGTATGCCCGAGGCCTTCGTATTCTCGCTTGCAATCGCCACAACATCTGGAATACGCCTCAGGTCGTGGACATCCAGCCCAATCACCCTTCCGCGCATGGCCGCCTGAGTTTCCCGGCCATGGATGTCGATAAAGTCATATCCCATCACATCACCCACCGTCCCGGCCAAACGTGCCTCAGCTATCTCTTGAGGCGAAAACCAGCCCATGCGAACCATGTTGCTGTCTTCGCTCATATCGCCAACGCCGACCAGTGCCAGATCGGCCCGGCGCGCTCGATCAAGCGTCTGTTTCACGGTCGGGTTTTCCTGCAGCGCCTCACGCACAGCCTGGTCCTGCACCAACGCTGGCGCATAGAGCGTTTCGCTCTCACCTCCGAACTTGGCCGCCAGGCGTCGGCAGATATGATCAGGGTTCATGTACTCTCCCGCCCTTAGTGAACCACCTATTGCAGAAACAAATGACACATCACAAGTATGCTGAGTAAAGACGTTTTCAGCCACTGCGCCCACATTACGCCCCATTCCAACAGCCACTATCTTGCTGTCAGTCAATCGTCGTGTCAGGTAATCAGCCACCAGCCCGGCAACTGCATGGCGCTGACTCTGCGCATCAGAGAAATCGGGGGCGATCAAAGCGCGTGCAATCCCGAACCGCTTGACCAGGCTGGCCTCAAGATCACTGCTAACAGAAGGGTGATGCCTGACACGAACGTCCACTATGCCGACCGCGTGTGCCTTCTTGATGAGTCGACCAACCTTGATACGGGAGATGTTGAGCCGCTTCGCGATGGCCTCCTGAGTCTCACCTTCCACGTAATACTGGCTGGCTATCTCAGTCATCAGGGCGATTTCAGGGTCGTTCAAGGGCTCACTCATGCGACTTTTCTCGGTGTGTAGTAGGCCTAAGAGGATAACGCACATGGCGCCGACAATCATTTTGACCTGCGCCGGCATTGACTTGTACATCACCTGTAAATATCATTTGAACATTACTTGTTCATATGATCATCATTAACGGAAAAGAATCATGGCTTTAATCACGCTCAGACAATTATTGGATCACGCAGCCGAGCATGAATATGGAATGCCGGCCTTCAACATCAACAACCTTGAGCAAGTCAGAGCCATCATGCAGGCAGCCAGACGCATGGACTCACCGGTGATTCTGCAAGCGTCAGCCGGTGCCAGAAGTTACGCTGGCCCCAAATTCCTGCAAAAGATGGTTGAAGCAGCCACCGAGGAATATCCTGACATTCCGATCTGTTTGCATCAGGATCATGGGGCCAGCGTATCCGTCTGCCTCAGGTCCATTCAGTCCGGCTTCAGCTCCGTCATGATGGACGGCTCTCTGCTGGAAGACGGCAAGACACCGGCAGACTTTGACTACAACGTACGTGTCACCGCCGAAGCGACCCGTGCGGCCCATGCCTGTGGCGTTTCGGTCGAAGGCGAGCTGGGGTGTCTGGGCTCACTGGAACAGGATCACGACAGTCTCAGCAAGGACCAACTGTTGACCGATGTCGATGAAGCGGTCGCCTTTGTAGAGGCCACCCAGGTTGACGCACTGGCAGTGGCGATCGGGACAAGCCATGGTGCCTACAAGTTCTCGCAGCCACCAACCGGTGAAACGCTGGCCATGAAACGCATTCAGGAAATTCACCAGAAACTGCCGAATACACACCTGGTCATGCACGGCTCTTCTTCTGTACCGCCCGAACTGGTGGCCTTGATCAACCAGTTTGGCGGCGAGATCCCCGAAACTTATGGCGTGCCGGTTGAGGACATCGTCAAGGGCATTCGTCACGGGGTGCGCAAGGTCAACGTCGATACGGACTTGCGTCTGGCCAGCACGGCAGCGATTCGACAATTCCTGAGCGAGAATCCAAGCGCTTTCGACCCACGTCAATACCTCAAGGCCAGCATTCAGGCAATGCAATCTATCTGCGAAGCCAGGTTTGAAGCCTTCGGCAGTGCGGGGCAAGCCTCCAAGCTGACGCCCATACCGCTACTGGAAATGATCAAGAGATACAACGAATAGGCAACCGATGAATGATGTCCCGCGGGGCTTTGCGTGAAATTGTTCAGAGGTGCTCGAACGCCCAACCAACAAAATCAGCGGGTGCACACAATGAAAACAATGAGCATCAAAGCCATATTGTATATTGCCTTCTCAGTCGTTTCCTTTCTCATGGTCGTCATTGCTGTAGTTGGCGCTCTGGGCAAGGGTACGAGCAACAATGACCTGGAAACCATGTACAGTCAGTCCGTTGCAGGGCTGGCCGAAATGTCGACTTTTTCGGTGCTGGTCAAGGACAGCTACATCGAATTGCTTGAGGCACAGACGCTAGACCCACGTACGCGATTCAGCGAGGAGCAGATCGACGAGCGTCGCACCGTTATGGAAACCCGCAATGCCGCAATCAGGCAGCACTGGGAGTCCATCAGCCAGCTCAACCTGACGCTGAGTGAGCGGGAAATGGCGGACGATATTGCTGAATCGTTGGATACTTACCTGACAGACGGTGTCGAAGAGGCGACACGATTGATTCTGAATCGCGATTTGATCACAGCCTCCAATTACGTGCAGGATCCGATACAAGGCATGTTCGAACACCTCAACGACATGACATCGGACCTGATACAGGCGCGAATGAATTTCGCCTCTGCCCAGCGCATGCACGCCGCAGAGCGTTTCAACCGGCTGATCATCGGACTCAGCGCCACCCTGATCGTGGCATTGCTGCTGGCCATCAGCATCAGCGCTTACCTGACTCGCATCATCAACAGACCGCTGAATCACATCAAGGTCTCGCTCCAGGACATCAGCGACGGCAAACTCGACCAGACCATTCAGGTGTTACGGCACGATGAACTGGGTGCTGTCTGCAATGGTCTGAGCGATATGCAGGCGAACCTCAGAGACATTCTGAACCAGATCAAAACGTCTTCCGGCCAACTCAGCAGCACTGCCGGTGAGCTCACTCGGATAAACAATGACTCAACAACGACGATTGATGAGCAGAATGAGAAAATTGAACAGGCCGCAACCGCCATGAACGAACTGTCTACAGCGGTCGCGGAAGTCGCCGCCCTGGCCGCCGAAACCGCGACGGAAAGCGCCCGTTCAGAACGTCTGTCCTCAACCGGCGCCAGCCACGTGGAAGAGTCTGCACAGGCCATCAGTACCGTCGCCGAGAAGATCTCCACCGCTTCAAAAGACGCTGACAAGCTGGTCAGCCGAGTGGGAGAGGTTTCCACAGTGCTGGATGTGATACGGGATATCTCTGGACAGACCAACCTGCTTGCCCTGAATGCAGCCATAGAGGCGGCCCGGGCAGGGGAATCCGGCCGAGGCTTTGCAGTTGTCTCGGATGAAGTCAGATCGCTGGCCCATCGGACTGAACAGTCCCTGCAGGAGGTCGAGAAACTGATTGCCGCCGCCCAAAGCAGTTCTGACGATGTCATTCAGGCCATCGACTCCAGCGTGAAGGAGTCCGAAAATGCCATGTCCATCGCACAACAGGCGAAGGCCGCACTGCTGGAAATTTCGGAACTTGCTGCCAGCACCAGTGAACGCAACGAGTCCGTGGCCAGCGCCACAGAACAACAGGCCCAGGTCACGCGGGATATCGATCAGAACCTGACCGATATCCGTGACCTGTCCGGCCGGGCATCCGATGCGGCAAAACAGTCATTGCAGGCCGGTACCGGTATCAGCAAGCTCACCACCACACTGGACCGAATGGTAGCCAGATTCACCACCTGAGCAACTGAATAAATGTGTTGATTCAGGGGCCAGGTGAAAACGAATAAGTGAACAAGGCTCACACCACCCTGAGACACTGCCCGGC
>NZ_JAIUMC010000031.1 GCF_022565775.1 Natronospirillum sp. | reverse complement strand
ACATCGCCCTTGACCGTGGCCATCAGGATCTTGCCCTTGGGCTTGCTGGCTTCGGTCTTTTCAGCTTCGATATAAGGAATCAGGTGGGCGACCGCCTGTTTCATGACGCGGGCCGACTTGACCACCTGGGGCAGGAACATCTTGCCGGCACCAAACAGGTCGCCGACCACATTCATGCCGTCCATCAGTGGGCCTTCGATCACCTCGATGGGGCGCTCGGCTTGCTGGCGGGCTTCTTCGGTGTCCTCGATGATGAATTGGGTGATGCCCTTGACCAGCGCGTGCTCAATGCGCTTGTTGACCGGCGCCTCGCGCCAGGCCAGATCTTCCTTGCGCTCGGTCTGACCGTCGCCCTTGTAGCTTTCAGCCAGCGCCAGGAGATTCTCGGTGGCCTCAGGGGTGCGGTTCAGCACCACATCTTCCACCGCATGCTTCAGTGCCTCGGGAATGTCGTCATACACCACCAGTTGGCCGGCATTGACGATACCCATGTTCATGCCCGCCTTGATGGCGTGATACAGGAACACAGAGTGGATGGCTTCACGCACCGGGTTGTTGCCGCGGAAGGAGAAGGAGACATTGGAAAGGCCGCCACTGACCGAGACATGCGGCAGGTTCTTGCGAATCCAACGGGTGGCTTCGATAAAGTCCACCGCATAGTTGTTGTGTTCGTCGATGCCGGTGGCAATGGCGAAGATATTGGGGTCGAAAATGATGTCTTCCGGCGGAAAGCCCAGCTCGACCAGCAGCTTGTAACTGCGTTCGCAGATCTCGATCTTGCGCGCCTGGGTGTCTGCCTGGCCGTCTTCGTCGAACGCCATGACCACGACCGCGGCACCGTAGCGCAGGCACAGGCGGGCCTGACGCAGAAAGGGTTCTTCACCTTCCTTCAGCGAGATGGAGTTGACGATGGCCTTGCCTTGTACATTCTTCAGGCCCACCTCGAGGATCTCCCACTTGGAAGAGTCGAGCATGATGGGCACCCGACTGATGTCCGGCTCGGAGGCAATCAGCTTCAGGAACTGCTCCATGGCGGCGGCAGAGTCGAGCATGCCTTCGTCCATGTTGATGTCGATGACCTGGGCACCGTTGTCGACCTGCTCGCGGGCCACGTCCAGCGCTTCGTCCAGGGCATCCTCCTTGATCAGGCGCCGGAAACGCGCCGACCCGGTGACGTTGGTGCGTTCACCGACATTGATGAAGATGATGTTGTCTTCGGCGACAAAGGGCTCCAGACCGCTGAGACGCAGCCGTGGCTCTATGGTGGGTATCGGCCGCGGCTTGTAATCCTGCATGGCGTTGCTGATCACCCGGATATGTTCCGGGGTGGTACCGCAGCAGCCACCGACAATATTGACGAAACCACTGTCGGCGAAGTCGCGAATGGTCTTGACCATGCCTTCGGCATCCAGGTCATACTCGCCGAATTCGTTGGGCAGACCGGCATTGGGGTGTGCGGACACATAGGTGTCAGCAATGTCGGAGAGGGCTTCGACATAGGGGCGCAGCTCTTCAGGGCCCAGGGCGCAGTTCAGGCCAATCGAGAAGGGCCGGGCATGCTTGACGGAGTACCAGAAAGCTTCCGTGGTCTGTCCAGAGAGCGTGCGCCCGGAGGCATCGGTAATGGTGCCGGAGATCATGATCGGCAGCTCGAAGCCGACTTCATCGAACACCGAGTGGATGGCAAAGATGGCCGCCTTGGCATTCAAGGTGTCGAAGATGGTCTCGATCAGAATCAGGTCAACACCGCCTTCGATCAATGCGCGCGTGGCTTCCTGATAGTTGTCCACCAGTTCGTCGAAGGTGACATTGCGGTAGGCCGGGTTGTTTACATCTGGCGAGATTGACAGGGTGCGGCTGGTGGGGCCGACCACACCCGTCACCCAGCGGGGTCTGTTCGGTGTTTCGGCGGTCTTGGCGTCGGCAGCTGCTCGCGCCAGGCGGGCGCTTTCCACATTGATCTCGTAGACCAGCTCTTCCAGTTGATAGTCGGCCTGGGAGATACGCGTCGAATTGAAGGTATTGGTTTCAATGATGTCCGCACCGGCGTCCAGGTAGGCGTTGTAGATGCCGGTGATCACATCGGGCCGGGTCAGCGACAGCAGGTCATTGTTGCCTTTCAGGTCCTGCGGCAGGTCGGCAAAGCGGTCACCCCGATAGTCCCGGTCTTCCAGCTGGTGCGACTGAATCAGTGAACCCATGCCGCCATCCAGCACGAGAATGCGGTCTTTGACAGCGTCATGAAGCTGCTGAATCCGGGTACTGCGATCTGCCATGGGGATGTTCCTGTGCCGTGCTGCCATCAAAGTTGCGCAAGTATATCAAAAAACTTTGATATAGGTTAAGTGCTGTGTTGTTATCTAATAACCAAGTAAATTGGTAAGGTATTTCGTTGCGGCATCCGATTCGTTATACTGGGTCCTGAACACCAACAGTGTCGGAGACCGGGAACCCAGATGACCGAAGTGAACAGCCCCGTAGTAACGGTATCGGAAAGTGCACAGAAATACCTGGCCAACCTGCTGGAGCGCCAGAATGTGGAAGGCATGTCGGTACGCATGTTCGTCACCCAGCCGGGTACGCGCTATGCGGAAACCTGTCTCGCTTACTGTCGTCC
Source organism: Natronospirillum sp. (assembly GCF_022565775.1). Classification (GTDB taxonomy): domain Bacteria; phylum Pseudomonadota; class Gammaproteobacteria; order Pseudomonadales; family Natronospirillaceae; genus Natronospirillum. The sequence goes on along the minus strand of NZ_JAIUMC010000031.1, from coordinate 29,837 downwards.
CGGTGAAGAAGCCGAGACGGACGAACTGCTCGAGCTGGAGCATATCCGGGTTTATCTGGAACACAACAGCCTGCCTTATCTTGAAGAAGCGGAAGTGGACTTCCAGGAAGACAAGATGGGCGGACAACTGACCATCAAGGCACCCAATGCCAAGATGCCCAAGGTATCGGAGGACAGCCCGCTGCCGGATCGCGTCAATTATATCCTGATGAGTGAGATCAACCCCGGGCTGGCAGCTCATGGCGGCGAGGTGTCACTGGTTGAGATGACCGAAGACAGTGTTGCTGTGCTGCGCTTCGGCGGCGGTTGCCAGGGCTGCAGTGCGGTTGATATCACCCTGAAGCAGGGTGTCGAGAAGACGCTGATGGAGCGCCTGCCGGAACTGCGCGGCATCCGCGACGTGACCGATCACTCCCAGACCGAAAACGCCTATATGTAATTCAGGGCGGCTGGCGCTGCCATCGGCCAGAGGGCTGGCCTCCTACGAGAACAAGGCACCACCTCCGTAGGAGCGCCGGTACGACGCATCGGCCCTGTGCGCGATGGGGCCGCAGGCCCCACAGAAGGCGGCTGACGCCGCCGAGCGCAGGCAAGCCAGCGCCTACAGTGTAGCTACCCAGGCAAGGCCCCGATCACTGGCGGCTGGCCTCCTGCAGGTTTTGCACCTGCAGGGGCGGTTCCAGAATGATTTCGATACGCCGGTTCTGCTGGCGACTGGCGTCGTCCACTTCCTCGACCAGAGGCTGGGTGGCGGCTACGCCTGTTGCCTTCATTCTGTCTTCACTGATACCCAGATCGGCCAGTGCACGCACTGTTGCCGAAGCACGGGCTGCACTCAATTCCCAGTTGGTCGGATAAACGGACTGTAGCGTCGGCCCAATGGCCCGGCTGTCCGAGTGTCCGATCACCGACAGGGTATAGTCGGGGAAACTCTCGACGGCCAGAGCCACTTCGCGCAGGGCATCCACGGCATCGTCTGACAGGCCGGCAGAGCCGGTGCCGAACAGGATACGTTCCGGGAGCTGGATCAATGTCTGACCGTCCTGACGCTGCTCGATCAATTGCTGGCGTTCTACTTCGGCCAGATTCAGGCGCCCCTGCAGCTCATCCAGTGCAGACTGTTCGCGTTCCAGGCGTGTTTCGAGTTCTTCCATGGTCTCTTCGCGACCACTCAGTTGAGCTCGTGTTCGCTCCAGCTCAGTCTGGCCGGCGGCCAGTTCGTCCTGCAGGCTGTCTCGTTCGGTGATTGCGTCATCGCGCTCGGACTGGGCGTTAGCCAGCTCGTCCTGCAGGCTGTCCCTTTCAGCCGCCAGGTCATCGCGTTCAGATTGGGCAGCAGCCAGTTCATCCTGCAGAGTATCCCGCTCGGCCACCACGTCATCCCGTTCGGATTCGGCTGTGGCGAGTGCATCCTGGGCTGCTGCCAGCTCAGCGGCCAGTTCTGCTGTTTCTTCCTGCTGCTGGCGGAGCTCGGCGCGCAGTTCGTCGCGTGCAGTGGTCATTTCGATGAGGCTTGAATCCAGATCATCACGCTCTGCCGTGATCTCGGTCAGGCGTGCATTCAGCTCCGCCGCAGTGTCGGCCGCCGCTGAATGGTCTGATTCGAGGTCTTCGGCCTGCGCGGCGAGTTGATCTCGCTCGCTGCGCACACGGGTCAGCTCGTTTTCGAGATCGCGATTGGACCGTGTCAGGTCAGCAACGTCGCCGCGTAGCGCGGCGACCGTTTCATCACGTTCTGTCGACTGGAAATACTGATACCCGGACAGGCCCCCGAGGATGAGGGCCAGCAGGGTCATCAGAATGGCAAACACCTTGGCGGTGATCATGGACAGCACTCCAAACGTCTAAGGCCCTATCTAAAGGCCAGGGTTGGCAGGTATAAGGCTATTTGCGGGAAAGCCACCAGCAACCCGGCAGAAAGCAGCAACAGGAACACAAACGGTGGTGTTCCCTTGATGACCTCCCAATAGGGTCGTTTGAACACGGCTATTGCGGTAAATATATCACACCCAAAGGGCGGCGTAGCTGACCCTATGGCCACCTGCAGGGTGATCATGACACCCACCAGTACCGGATCCAGTCCCGAGGCCTGAATGGCCGGCGCGAAAATGGGCGTCAGCACCAGAATGACCACAATCGGGTCGACAAACATGCATGCGACAAAGAACGCGATGGCAATGGTGATCAGCACGCCATTGGGGCCCATATCCATGATGCCGATGGCTTCGAGCATGGTCTGCGGAATACGGGCAAAGGAAATGATCCACGAGAACCCGGTGCCGACAGCGACCAGAATGAATACCACCGCCGTAATCAGGCCGGTCGACTTGGCAATCTTGTAGATATCGCGCGTGTTCAGGGAGCGGAACACTACGAACTCAAGCAGCAGGGCATACAGCACGCACGCAGCGGCCGCTTCGGTGGGGCTGAAAAGGCCGCCATAGATACCGCCGACAATCAGTACCGGGAAGCCCATTGGCCAGAGCGCCTGAACAATGGATTGCCCCCGCTCACCCCAGGTTGCCCGTGGCTCCGTTGGCACCTTGTTCATGTAGGCGTAGAAGATGCAGTACAGGGAGAACAGGAACAGAATCAGCAGGCCAGGACCTATGCCGGCGATAAACAGCTCGCGAATCGAGGTGCCTGAAATGACGCCATAAATGATCATGCCGATACTGGGCGGGATCAGGAAAGCGATGTCACTGGAATTGATGATCAGGGCCAGTGAAAAGGGGTCCTTGTAACCGGCTTTCAGCATCCGCGGGCGCAGGGGAGAACCGATGGCCACCACGGTTGCCTGAGTTGACCCCGATACCGCACCAAACAGGGTGCAGGAAGCTGCTGTGCTGACAGCGAGCCCACCCTTGATATGGCCGATAAAGGCCATGACCATATTGATAAGGCGTTGTGCCGACTGACCTCGGGTCATGATGTCAGCAGCAAGTATAAACATGGGTACGGCTATCAGCGCGGTGGGGCGAATGCCGCCCATCATCTGCTGAATCATGGTCCCCATCTGACCAAACCCGTTGAACGTCATGTAGAAGCCGATGATGGCGGCGACGGTCAGCGGGATCATCATCGGGAAGCCCAACAACAGCAACCCGATCATGGTGATTATCATTATTGTAGCCATCAGTGTTCCCTCCGCTCTGTGGCTCAGTCTTTTTGATCGCTGTCAGGCTCGGGCTGTTGCAGCTCTTCTTTCAGGTCCTCCAGTAATTCTTCCTCTTCGTCATAGCCGTCGGTAACGGCTGTGGAGAGGTAGACTTCATCTGACGATGTCATGTTCTTGATCGCTGTCAGCCAGTATTGGATACCGGTTACGGCCAGCCCGATCGGGACCCAGATATAGATGAACCAGATGGGGTAGCCCAGTGTCGGCAGCACACGGCCTGACCGGAAATTGCTCTGTACATAGCCGATGGACCAGTAGCACAGCATGAACATGACGGCACCGGTGATCAGGGCAATGATGATCATCATGATGCGACGGACGGGAAGGGGCAAGGCATCATAGATCGCCGACATCCGGATGTGCCGACCATGCCGGGCTGCATACCCGATACCGGCGAAAGTGATCATGACGATGAGTATGCGATTGACCTCTTCCGAAAAATGCAGGCTCTCACCCAACAAAAATCGGCTGATGACATTGGCCATGGTGTTCAGCGCCATGAGCAGAACGCCCAACGCCAGAATCAGAGACTCCGCCTTGGCCAGCAGATTGTCGATATGCCCAAGGATACCCGGAAGGGTGGATTTCACCCCAGAGGTGGATGTATCAGACATGGTGTGAATGCTCCCTTCTGCCCGGAACCATTCTCTCTGCAGCCTGAAGCCTGCAGAGAGAATGGGCCGGATCTCCGCGGAGATCCGGCACGGTTATTGTCATTGTGGTTTCCCGAGGAACCGGGAAATCAGTTGGTTACCGCTTCCAGGTCAGCCTTGAACTGGTCCAGCAGTTCAGCACCACGAGAACCGGTCATTTCCAGGAAGCGCTCTTCCACCTGCGGAGCCCGATCGCGGAAAGCCTGGATTTCGTCTTCATCCAGTCGTGTCACGGTCACATCATCGCTGGCGTCCATGATGGCCTGCAGTGACTCATCGGCCAGACCTGAAATGTGGTCCAGGATGTAGTCGTAGGCAAAGGCGGTAGCGTCCTGCACCAACTGCTGGTCGTCAGAAGACAGGCTGTTGTAGAAGTCCTGATTCGCCATCAGAGCTGTGGTGAACCAGCCATGGCCAGTGAAGATCAGGTTGGGTGATACTTCATAGAGGCCGCCAGACTCGATCCAGAAAATCGGGTTTTCCTGGCCGTCGAGGATGCCGGTCTGCAGGCCACCATAGACTTCACCCCAGGGCAGTGGTGTCGGAGAGGCACCAAAGGCTCGATAGGTTTCCGACAACAGCGGGTTGGTCATGGTACGGATGTTCTTGCCGCGCATGTCTTCCGGAGAGCGGACGATTTCATCAGCAGTGACGACCATTTCCCCTTCCGGATACATCTGCAGCAGCTCCAGGCCCTGCTCGGCATACATCTCGGGGAACATCTCGTTGATGGCCACACTGTTGTTGAAAAATTCGACGACCGTCTCCTCATCGGTGGGCAGCAGATACGGAATGAAGAAGATCTGCGCCTCCGGAATCAGTGAACCGGTAAAGCCGGGGGACTGATTGACGAACTGCAGGATGCCGGCCTGGGTCTGCTCCATGATGTCGTCAGACTCGCCAAGCTCGCCAAAACGGAATACCTGGACGGTATGGTCCGAGTTGTCTTCCACGTATTCCTTGAATTTATAGGCGAAGACATCCTGTACGTCGTCTTCGAATTCCTCATGGGCATACCGCCAGACGTCCTGAGCCTGTGCTGCAAAAGAAGATAGGCCTACTGCGAGTGCCACGGCAGAGATGCCTGTGGTCTTGATCAGTGATTGAAACCTCATTGTCATTTACCCTCGTTGATATGGAAGCGTGAAATCGCTTCTCTGTTTTCTCTAATGTAATTGTTGCTTTCCCTATGGGTAGGCGGCTCGCTTTACAGCGCATGGAGGACGCGTCCAGACCATGTAAAGGGCGAACCGTTAACTTCGAGAATGGCAAAAGAATCCACCTAGATCAAGAAATCGGTACAAGTTCTTCCGGTCCGACTTCAGGGCCAAACTTTGAAATTCGTACTGCAGCTACCATACTGACTAAATATCAGCCGTTTTGCGGCGTGAGAAAAAGAGTAACGGCCATGCGTAAGCGATTTCATAAATGGACGGTCAGGCGGCGCCTGCTGGCTTTCGGGACTCTGATTCTGGGCGGGCTGATACTGTTCGGGCAGGCCAACGAACAGACGCCGGGCCCCCATGTGGCCAAGCTGACCGTCGACGGCGCCATTGGTCCCGCCACAACCGATTACCTGACCCGGAGTATGGAGCAGGCCACTGATGACGGCGCCCGGCTGATCGTGATTCGCATGGATACACCGGGCGGTCTGGATGCCGCAACCCGGGACATCATTCGAGCCATACTGCAGTCCCCTGTGCCGGTGGCGACCTATGTGCATCCTGCGGGCGCCCGAGCCGCCAGCGCTGGCACCTATATCCTGTATGGCAGTCACATCGCGGCGATGACACCGTCCACTAATCTGGGGGCCGCGACTCCGGTGCAGATGGGTGGCAGCCTGCAGTTGGACACAAACCCGGACAACGGGTCTGATGGCGCAGAAGATGCAGCCGCCGGTGAAGCCATGAACGGCGAAGCGACCGGGAATGGGGCCACCGAAGAGCCGGCTGAAACGGCTGAGGGCATGACCGCCGCCGAGCGCAAGGTGATCAATGACTCGGTAGCCTACATTCGAGGGCTGGCGGAACGCCACAACCGAAATGCCGACTGGGCGGAGCAGGCTGTGCGCGAGGCGGTCAGCCTGACGGCCAGTGAAGCATTGAAAAAGAACGTTGTGGACATAGTGGCGACCGACATCGAGGATCTCATTGCGCAGGCGGACGGCCGAGTGGTGCAGATGGAACACAGCACCCAGATCATCGAGTCGGCAGGCCTGCCCGTCATTGACTATGATCCAGACTGGCGAAACGAGTTTCTGGCGCTGATTACCAGTCCGCAGATTGCCTATCTGTTGCTGTTGATCGGTATCTATGGGCTGATTCTCGAGGGCTACAACCCCGGTGCACTGGTACCCGGCGTCGTTGGGGCCATCAGTTTGCTGCTGGGCCTCTACGCGCTGCAGATGCTGCCCATCAATTATGTTGGCCTGGCGCTGATGGTGTTGGGTGCCCTGCTGATAGTGGCGGAAGCCTTTGTGCCCAGTTTCGGCATACTGGGTCTGGGTGGCGTGGTTGCACTTGTGCTGGGCTCCGTCATGTTGATAGATACAGATGTACCGGGGATGGAAATGCCTTACGAGATTATTGGCGCGGTGGCTGCCGTCAGCGGCCTGGTGGTGCTTTACATAGTATTGGCTGTGGGGAAAGTGCTGCGCATGAAAACAGTCCCGAGTGAGCAGGCCATGGTGGGTATGACGGGGGAAGTACGTCAAGGGGGTCCCAACGCAGTGCAGGTGCTGGTAAATGGTGAATTGTGGCAGGCGCAGGCGGCAGAACCCCTGCAGCGTGGCCAAAGCGTTGTCGTGGTAAATCAGAATGGATTGAAGTTGCGTGTTGAACCGGTGGCCGTCTCTGTGTCAGCGGATGAAACTGAGGAGAAAGGACCATGAGTATGATCGGCTTTTATACTATTGCAGTTTTGGCAGGCTTTACAGTTCTGCTGTTGCTGTATGCCATCCGAATTCTGCGGGAATACGAACGCGGAGTCGTGTTCTTGCTGGGTCGCTATCAGAACGTCAAGGGGCCCGGGCTGGTGATCATCATTCCGTTTATCCAGACCATGGAGCGGGTTGACCTGCGTACCGTCGTGATGGATGTGCCGTCGCAGGATGTGATCAGCCAGGACAACGTCTCGGTGCGGGTGAACGCAGTGGTCTATTTCCGCGTGGTTGAGCCGAAAGCGGCGATCATCAATGTGGAACATTTCTACGACGCGGTCAGCCAGTTGGCGCAGACAACCCTGCGTTCGGTATTGGGTAAACATGAATTGGATGAAATGTTGTCGGAGCGCGACAAGCTGAACTCGGATATCCAGGAAATACTGGATGAGCACACCGACGCCTGGGGTGTCAAAGTCACCAATGTCGAGATCAAGCATGTCGACCTTGATGAAAGCATGATTCGCGCCATTGCCCGCCAGGCCGAGGCAGAACGGTCACGGCGTGCCAAGATCATTCACGCCGAGGGTGAGTCGCAGGCGGCAGAAAAGCTGACTGACGCTGCGATAGAGCTCTCGAAGAGCCCGAACGCCATGACGTTGCGCTATCTGCAGACGCTGATTGATATCGCCGGAGAGCAGAACTCCACCATCGTCTTCCCATTGCCGGTGGATATTCTGGGCAGTCTGGGCGACAACATCACCAAGATGGTGCAGACATCCGGGGGCAGTACAGCAGCGGCGAAGAAGAGTACCGGGACCGCCAGCAAAACCACTAGTACGCCGAGCAAAAGTACCGGCACGGCGAGCAAGCGCAGCACCGCTGCAGGCAGCAAGAAAGACAGTTGAGCCCAAGGGGGCCTGCGGCCTAGCGCGGCCAAGGCCGGCGCCTACAACGGCGGCGCAGCCGCCTTTAATTCGGCTCCAGTAACTGCTCGAACAGCAGTGGATCGTCGAACTGGCGCTTGCCCACAAACGCAATGGCATGCGTGCCATTGCGTCGCATGGCGCCGGGTGACTGAACGCCGAACGGCCAGAGTACAAAGCGTTCGAGGCGAGCCGAATCCCGGATCAGTCCGTCATCATCGAACAGACTTACCGCTCGATACTCTCCCGCCTCGTCAGGCAGCGCCAGCAAATCATCATAGGGTCGGAACGCATACGTCTGTCTCTCTGTCACCACGTCTTCAGGATCACGCTCAGCGCTGACCACCCGGCGCACATAGTGCGTGCCGGGCAGCAGCGTCAGACGGGGCCGGCCGGTCCAGTCCAAGGGCAGAAACAGAGGTTCCTCCCGACCAATATCCGTGCGCACCAGATGACGGTCCGGCTTCCAGACCTGGTGATAGCACCCGCAATTGTGTATGGCATCAAAGAGCAAAGGCTGACCGCTTTCATCCAGGGTGACCCGCCAGGTGATGCCGTTCCAGGGGCCGCCATAGATATCCAGTGCATGAGGTCTGGGTCGCTCGCGAAACCAGAAGGTGTAGCTGAGCTGCAGCAGATAACGATCATCATAGCGTGCAAAGCCGTGATCCAGATACGCCAACGCTGAAGACTCCGAGAAACGGGCTTCACCATCGGCGGCGGTGACCCCGCCGAGGCGGTCTGCCTCCGAGCCCTGCAGCACCTTGAGTTCCGGTGCATGCAAAGCCTGCAGAACCGACAGTTGTTCAGCGCCCAGGCGTGGCAGCCCCAGGGGGTTGTCCGCATAGGCAGCGGCCATCCACTCGGCGATTTGGGCATGGTCCGGCGTTGTGTCGTGCGCCTCGGTCGGTCGGTAGATGACCCCGTCACCGTCGAAGGGCCCGCCATACTCATTACGCCAATCCGCTTGCGCCGAGCGAATACGCCAGGTCACCACCGGGGAAGCCAGAGGGTACAGACCAGCCCAGCGTTGCCAGTCGCGGTACAGGTCCTGGTCTCGGGCTTCCCGGGCATAATCCGCCCAGTATTCCTGGGGTGTGGCCTGGGCCAGTTGCACCAGGCAGCCGCGGCTCGAGACCATCGGCTCTCCATGTGAGCGGGTCTGGTGCGCAGCCAGTTCTTCCCAACTGTGCGACACTACACCGGCTTTCCATTCGCTGAATGCGGCATGATCAAGTGTGTCGACCGCAAAATGAGCGTGCAGACTGTCCAGGGCAAAATAGGGCTGAGCCGCAGGCCGGTGCCCGGCTGCCGGTGTCATGGCATCGCCGTCTCCGGGCTGGGCGAGCAACAGTTCGCGGCATTGCTCGACACCCACCGGCCATTCCGGGGCACCGGGAGAGGGTGCAAAAGACGCACAGCCGCTTAGCAGCAGCAATGCCAGCAAGGCACCCGAGGTTTTGTTGTAAAAGGTGCTGGTGCCTTCAAAAGGGTTCGACAGCATGGTCAGGGCGGTTCCTCAGCCGGGCAAGCCATTCGTTGCAGCGTTCCAGCCACAATAGCAGGGTAGGCACCAGCAAGAGAATCAGCAAGGTACTGAACATCAGCCCGAAGACAATCCCGGCCGCCAGCGGCTTTAGGAACTGCGCATCAATCGACGGATCGAACAGAATCGGGGACAGGCCGGCAATGGTCGTTATCGAGGTCAAAAACACGGCCCGCAGGCGCTGACAGGCCGCCTCAACCACGGCCTCCTCGATGGCCAGGCCCTCATCGCGCAAGCGGCGGTAGAACGTGATCAGCACGATGGAATCATTGACCACAATACCGGACAGCCCGAACAGGCCGAACAATGAGAGGAAAGACAACTGCAGGTCCAGTATCCAGTGCCCGAAAATGGCCCCGGTCAGGCCAAAGGGTATGGTGATGAGTACTACCAGCGGCCAGGTCCAGGCGCTGAACACCCAAGCCAGGATCAGATACATCATGAGCAGTGCCGCCGCCAGAGCCAGCAGCATGTCGCGCGCGGTTTCCTCCTCTTCCTGCCGCTCTCCGGCCAGTGACATGCTGATGCCGGTCTCCGCGGTCATGGCCGGCAGCACCTCCTGTTCTATGAGATCGAGCAGAACAGTGCGCTCACTGTCATCGGCAAAGCTGGCAACCACCTGAATGTCCATGCGGCCATCGGTGCGCTGCAAGCGGTCGATGCCTTCGGTCAGCTCGGCCTGCAGCAATTCTCCCAGCGGGGCCCAGCCACCACCCGGCAGCGGATAGGGCAACGTCTCCCAGGCCCTGAAATTGCGTGTTTCGCTCTCCGGCAGGCGCAGTGTCAGGGGAATACTTTCACCACCGGCGATAAAGCGCTGGACTTCGATCCCCTGCAGTTGATTGGCCACATAGGCACTGACATCGTTCAACCGCAGGCCGAGTGCCTGGCCCTGCGGCGACAAGGTGAAGCGCAACTGCTCGGAGCCGAACGGCAGATCATCCTCGATATCGGTCAGCCCGCCCAGTTCGTCCAGTGCCGCCTGCAGTGCCAGCGACGCACTTTTCAGTGTTTCGACATCATCCCCGGTCAGTTGGATGGTGACATCGGCATTGCCCAACCCGCCCCAGGTGCGGGTGAAGGCAAGCTCGCGCAGCCCGTCCACCACCGGCATCTGCTGGCGCCAGGCATTGAGTATTTCCTGCGTCGTGTAGGGGCGCTCGCGAGCCGCTTTCAGTTCCACATCAATGCGGCCGTTGAGACCATTGCGGTTGACACTGTAGACGGCGGTATCGACAAAGTCATAGTCGAGGATCCCTTCGGTGGCATACAGAGCTTCTTCCAGAAGCCGCATGTAGTCCTCCACCTGCTCGGGCGAAGAGTCCGGAGTAAAGCTGACCCGGGCGTTCATGGTGCTGCCTTCCAGATCAGGGAAGGGCGTCCAGGGCACGAGACCACCGCGAATCAGGCCCAGCGTCAGGAAAACGGCCGCCACCATGGCGCTGACGGTGATCAGGCCATTGCGCACCGCAAACTTTACTGTGGGGCGAAACCAGTTTTCCCGGAAGGCCATGAACCCCTGGTCCACGGTGCGCCGGAACCGGCTCGGTTTTTTGCCGTCGGTGCCCTTGAGGCTGTGATGCAGGTGGGCGGGCAGAATAATGAAACACTCGATCAGCGACGCTACTATGGCGCAGATCACGACCAGCGGGATGTCCACCATAAGACTGCCGAACCGGCCTCCGACCATGGTCAGCGGCAGAAAGGCGGCAATAGTGGTAAGCGAGGAGGCCAGCACGGGGGGAAACATGCGGCGTGCCGCATTGACCGCAGCATGACCGCTGGCGGCACCGGCATCCCGTTGCGCCTGGGTGTCTTCGGCCACCACTATGGCGTCATCGACAATGATCCCGATGGCGATCATGAAGCCGAACAACGAAATCACATTGATGGTGATGTTGTTGAGCCCCATGATCAGGAAGGTGGCCATGAACGAGATCGGGATGCCAACAGCCACCCAGAAAGCCAGCCGGGTATTGAGAAATATGAACAGTACGGAGATGACCAGCAGCATGCCCAGCAGGCCATTTTCCACCACCATGTTCAGCCGCGTGGCCAGGGTCTGCCAGCTTTCGCGATAGGTGTGCAGCTCGATGCCTTCGGGCAGTCCGGGCCGTGCATCGTCCAGCCACTGGTTCATGATGCGGGCGACTTCCAGGGAGTTGTCGTCTTCCTGGCGAGACAGGTTCAGCCGGACAGCAGGCTGACCGCGATAGTAGTAGTTCTGGTTGCGCTCGACGGCTGACTCGAAGCTGGCAATGTCACCCAGGGTGACAGCACTGCCACTGCCGGTCTGCCGTACCGGAAGCGCTGACAGTTCGGTCAGCAATCGCGACTGCCCCTGGGCGCGCAGTTGCAGGGTCTGGCCGTCGGCTTCAAGAGTGCCGGCCGGCGCATTGATATTCTGGGCACGAATCAGTTGCGCCAGGTCATTCATGGTCATGTCCAGAGCAAGCAACTGTTCGCTCGGTACATGGATGGTCAGGGTTTCGCTGACGGCGCCGTCCATCGTGACTTCGGCAATACCTGCCGAGCGCAGTTCACGCGCATACTGTTGCCCGAGCGCCGACAACTGGGAGACCGGGGCGTCACCATAAACCAGTATGCTGCCCACGGTTTCGCGGAAAGCCGCCTGGCGCACCACTGGCTCTTCGGCATCAGAAGGCAGGCTGACACCCTCCACGGTCTCGTTGAGCAGCGTCTGCACATCCTCGAACTCCAGCCCCTCCGTCAGGGTTACCCTGAGTTGTGATCGTCCTTCGGTACTGGTACTGCGCACGCCTCTGACCTCAGCCAGGCCAAGCAGTGCGGTTTCCAGTGGAATGGATACAGCCTCCTGAACATCTTCTGCGGCTGCGCCAGACCAATTGGTATTGACCTGTACATTGCTGAAAGTGAAGGTCGGGAAGAGCTGGAAGTTGAGTTGCTGGAATCCCCAAAGGCCCGCCAGAATGGTGAGGAACATGATGATGTTGCCCGCCACCCGATGCAGGGCAAAATAGGAGATCAGATTGGTCACCCGTCAGTCTCCGGTTGATCCGCCGGGCGTCCGTTGCGGCTCTCCAGGCGCTGTATGCGCAGCCCGGTTTCCGGGCGCTGCAGGCGCGTGGTCAGCACATTGGCTCCGGGTTCGACGCCATTTGCTGCAATCAGATAGCCTTCTCCCGGTCTTTCCGGGTCCTGGCCGACTATGTTGACGGTATGGCCCTGCAGCCGGTTGTCAGCATCGATGGTATAGATTCGGTTGTTGCCGTAGATGGCCCCGGCTGGAACAGCCAGAACATTGTCTACCGCCGGCAACAGGACAGTCAGGGTCGAGAACTGGCCGGCAATCAGCGGTGGCGAGGGATTCAGCACATTGAATGTCACCGGGATGCCACCGTCCTCGTTGCGTATGCCCCAGTTTTGCAGCACCAGTTCCGTGTCTTCATTCTGCCAGCGCATGTGGCCGGTCAGTGGCTGCTCCCGGCTGAGCAGGTTGGCGCGTGAGGCGGGCAGGGTGGCCCTGACCTGAAAACTGTCGGTGCTTTGCAGAGACAGCAACTGGCTGCCGGCACTGACGCGCGCGCCCGGCTGTATCTGTATGGTTTCCACCAGCCCGGATTCCGGTGCCTCAATGCGGGTCAGTTCCAGGTCTTCGGTCAGGTCTTCTGCTTCCTGACGCAAACTCTGCAACTGGGCTTCAAGCTGGGCGAGCGTATCGTCCAGGCCGGCAACGGCAAGTCTTCGACTTTGCAGGGTCTGTTGCTGGGTGATGACATTGCGCCGTGCAGATTCCACATCACTGGCGGAGGCCAGATTGCGGTTCGCCAGGTCCTCGACCCGCCCGAGGGCCTGTTCATTGAGCGCCAGCAGCTCTTCCTCCAGGGTCAGGCTGGCCTGATCAGATTCGCCCTGCAGGCGCTCCCGGCGCAGGCGGGCCTCCATTTCATTGATCTCGCTGCGGACACGCGTCAGGCTCCGTTCCAGTTCACGAGCATCCAGCGTAATCAGCAGGGTACCGGCAGTGACTCGATCGCCTTCTTCCACATGAATCTGTTGCACGCGCGCGGTCAGTTCGCTGGTAAGCTCCCAGCTGCGCCCAAAGCGAGTCTGCCCGAACAACTGCAGCGCAGGCTGCCGGGCACTGAAGTCGGCGGTGACCGTTTGCACCACGGGTGCGGTCAGGTTCATGCTGGCGTTGCCGGCGCGACCGCCAAGCATGGCCCGGCCACCACCACCGCCACTGCTAGCTCGGGGGCTGTCGTCTGGTGCCGTCAACTGTCCATAACCCCACCAGCCTCCCGCCAGAATCAGGGCAGCAAGCAGAACGGGCAACAGACGACGTGCGTTAAAGGGCATGGGCAAAAAAACCGGTCAAATTTCAACGGGTGTTATGTTAGTGGGCTGGGCAGGCTCTTATAGTTTCTATACTGCAACTATACGCATGACGGATCACTACGCACTGTCTCTCTTGCGCTGAAACTGCCCTGCCACCATAATCGGCGGCCGCAACTTTTCCAGGGTTCCATCCGGGCCGGAGGCTAACTTGAAAACCAGTGCCGCGCTGGAGGTCGAAACCACAGATTCGCTGATCGCCATCGACTTTCTGGTGGACAATGTGAATCTGTCCAAATCGCGTTTGAAGAAACTGATGAATGCCGGCGGTGTCTGGCTGCGGCGAGGCAGTTCTCCGCGCTACCGGCTGCGCCGTGCCATGTCCGACTTGAAACCCGGTGACGTTCTCGAAGTGTATTACGACGAAGCCCTGCTCGAGCAGCCCATCCGACAGAGCCACCTGGTAAAGGACAACGATATCTACTCCGTGTGGCAGAAGCCGGCGGGCGTGTTCTGCATGGGCAGTGACTGGGGTGATCACAACTGTCTGGATCGCCAGGTGGAGTTGTACTTTCACAAGCAGAGGCCTGCCTGGCCACTGACTCTGGTGCCGGCGGCAGCACGCGGCCTGGTGATGGTCAGCCATCACAAGCGGGCCAGTGCCAGGTTCCTTGAACACTGGGAAAGCGGCGAAATTCAGGCCCGCTGGCGACTGCTGCTGTCGGGCGACCAGCGGGCCAGGTTGCAAAAGGCCGATGGCTCAGCATCCCCGCTGGTGGCAGCCGCCTGCAGTGACGCAGGGTTGTCCGACCTGTCGGTGCAGAACCTGGAGTATCAGGCTGGCAATCGGAGCACACGCTTGGATGTCAGCGGTGGAATTCAGTCTGTAGAAAGCCTGTTGCGCTGGGCCGCAGCAATGGAAGTCAGCCTGCCCTGTGCCGGCGAATCGGTGCCCGCCGCAGAATTGTTGCTGCCCACAGAGGAAGGCGACGAAAGCCGACTGGAACTGGCACCCGTGGAGCTTCTGGCGCTGCAGTTCGAATGCCCGTTCAGCGGCGTGCAACAGGCGTTTGCTCTTTAATCGGCCCGCTTTTTCGCTGGCTTGCTCTGCGCAGGCTTGAGGCGCGCCACACTGCGAATAAAGGTATAGACGGCGACAGCAGCAATCAGCAGTGCGAGGTCGGCATGCAACTGCATGTTCAGCAGCGCGGTCCACAATACCCACAGTATGACAAAGCAGATGGTAATGATGGAAAGGCGCTCCCATGAGGACCGCGAAGCACAGAAGTAGCCCACCAGCACCGGTATCGCCAGTGCCACAGCGAAGTGCTGCAAAAGATTGAACCAAAGAGTATTGAACAGTTCAGGCATGGTTTTCCCCGGCTTTTGCCCGGTGGTGGGTTCAAAGGGCACGATGGTACCCTGAACGCCCTACTACTTCATCCCGGTTATGGTGTCGTCAAAGCAGCCAAACCAGTATAATCGACGCATTACCCACCCATCTGCAATGAGCCCGTTTCTGCATGCTTGATTCGAATGCGCTGTCCCAGCTTGCCTCTCTGAAAACCCAGTTGAATGAAGACAAGGATCTGTTCGTCGGCGACGTGCGCGGCACGCCGAACCGCTACGGGTTCGTGGTCACAGAAGCTGGAGAAAGCCATTTTCTCAACCCGGATGAAATGAAGAGAGTGCTGCCAGGTGACCGTATCGAGTTCACGCTGGCCGATCAGGATGGGCGCTCACAGGCAGTGGTCGAGCAGTTGCTCGAAACACGGCTGGATACCTTTGTCGGCCAGGTGGTGGAAAAAAGCGGCCGCAAATGGGTGCGCCCGGATCATCCGGGCTTCAATCGCTGGGTGATGCTCAATCACAAGAGTGCGGAGAGCGCCGCGGAAGGCAGTTGGGTCAAGTGCACGCTGAAGCGTCATCCTTTTGAAGATGGGCGGGCACTGGCCCGAGTCGACTCTGTTCTGGGTGATGACAAGACGCTGTTTATTGAACACATCGTGGCCAAGGCCCGCTTTGGCGCTACGGCCGAATTTCCCTCTGCGGTGCAGAAGGCCGTGGCGAAGCTCGATGCGACTGCCCGGCTGGCCGCGCAGCACGACTACGAAGACGCCACGGATTTGCCTCTGGTGACCATAGACGGCACCAATACCCGGGATATGGATGATGCCGTCTGTGTCGCTGACAAGGGAAACAGCTGGCAGCTCAGTGTCGCCATTGCCGACCCCAGCCTGTTTGTCGATGCTGGCAGTGCACTAGATCAGTCTGCGCTGCAGCGCTACAGCAGCCAGTACCTTCCTGGCGAGACCCTGCATATGCTGCCGCCCGAGATAGCGGTAGAGCAGTGTGCCCTGCAGGCGGATGTCGAGCGCCCGGCGCTGTTGCTGCAGACCCGGCTGGACAAGGCAACGGGCGTCGCTTCTGACACACGGATTGTATTCGCCCGTGTCCGATCACGGGCCCAGCTCAATTATGGTGAAGTCAGTGGCTGGTTGAAAAACGGCATCATCGAAACGACCACCAGACCCTTGTCCGACGTCACCCCTGAGGCCTTGCTGGAACAGTTGCAGGCCCTGGACCAGTTGGCCGCCCGGTTGCACAGCTTCCGCCAGGAGCGCTGCATGGTGATGCCAGAGCGCCCCGATTACCGCCTGCGGCTTGATGAACGCGGTCAGGTCACAGCCATTGAAGAAGAAGAACGCAACCGCGCGCAGCAGATGATCGAGGAGGTCATGCTGCTCACCAATCATCTGGCTGCCCGTCACCTGACCGAGCACAAGGCAGGGCTTTTTCTGTGCCATGATGGCTTTCGTGAAGAGCAGGTTGATACGGTTCGGCAACTGCTGGAGCAGGCTCTGGGCAAGGTGCCGGAAGATCTGTCCGCCTTTCAGGCCATGTTGCCCGTGCTGCAGCAGGCGCGCCAACATGACGGCCTGCCGCTCGATCGCCTGCTGAGCAAGTGTTATCGCCGGACCGAACTGGCTGCCGAGCCGCGGCCACACTGGGGTCTCGGGTTTACGCACTACACGACGATTACCTCACCCATCCGCAAGTATCTGGACCTGTTTCTGCACCGACAGCTCAAGGCGCTGTGGCGTGGCGAACCGGTGCCACAGGCAACGCCGGAGCAACTGGCCCGGATGCAGGAAGCGCAGGGCAGTATGCGGGCGGTGGCCAATTTCACCGAACACTGGCTCAAGGCCATTTATCTGAAGCCCAGAGAAGGGGAAGTAGTGTCCGGAGAGATTCAGCACCTGACGCCGACCGGCTTTTCCGTGCAGCTTGATGGCTTGGGCGTCAGCGGCTTTGTGAACGTCAAAGGCTGGCGCGACAAGACGGCAGAGTTCGATCCGGTGTGGCAGGTGCATCACACCGCCAAAGGCGAGTTCAGGCTGGAGATGCCGGTGCAGGTGAAGATTCAGAGTGTGGATCTGGAACGGCGCAATATCCAGTTGGAGATTGCCAGCGGTTGAGTTGTAGGTGCAGACCTTGGCCGAGCTCGGGGCCGCAGGCCTCATTCAAGGCGGCTGCACCGCTGAGCGGGGCTTACGCCCCTGGCCTACAGAGGAGACGCCTCAGCTCGCCAGGCCGGTCAGATAATCGACAAACCCCGCATCCGCGGCCAAATGCGACAACAATTCGATGCGTACCTGCGGATGCCGCGCCCGGGCCTCTTCGACGATGCCGGGAATATCATTGCGCACATGCGTACCGGCGAGCAGAAAGCAGGGCATGACCCGTATCTCTGACGCCCCTTCGGCCACCAACTGGTCCAGCGTGCTGTCGATGCCCGGCTCACTGAGCTCCAGAAAGGCCGTTGCCACGTGATCATAATCCGCCGGCAGGCGCTCTCTGACCTGGCCGGCCAGCCTTTCGAACTCCTCGTTACTGCTTTGCAGGCGGCTGCCATGAGCAGCCAGCAGCAAAACCCGGCGGCTTTCAGCGGTACTTCTTTTTGAGTCGGTCATATTCATCCTGTTCGATCTGTCGGGCCTCGTCTTCAAGCATCACGGGTATACCGTCACGAATGGGATAGGCCAGACGGCTGGCCAGACAGACCAGCTCGGTCTTGTCTTCACTGAAATAAACCTGCGCCTTGGTGACAGGGCAGGCCAGAATGTGCAGCAACTGGGCATCAATCATCGGTTTTTTCACTCCGCGATTCCTCTGACCGCTTGTTCTTGTACGTGTCAGTTTCAGGTACCAGATCAATACCACCGGGATGCAGCGGGTGGCATTTCAGTACACGCTTTATGGTCAGCCAGGTGCCCTTCAGTGCGCCGTGCGTCTCCAGCGCCTCTACCGCATAGTGCGAACAGGTCGGATAGAACCGGCAGCGCGGCGGCGTAAAGGGGCTGATAAAGCGCTGATAGCCACGTATCAGCAAAAGCAGTGTCCGTTTGATCATGGGTGCCTCCTGTCGGGGCTATTTCCACTGCCAGCGTGTGCCTTCACGAGTATCCTGGATTTCCACGCCGGCCGCATCCAGCTCAGCCCGGATCTCGTCGGCGCGCTGGAAATCACGCGCTTTCTTGGCGGCCTGCCGGTCGGCCAGCAGTGCTTCAATCCGCTCGTCGGTGATACTAGACGTACCGCGCGACAGGGTCTTGAACCAGGACTCCGGCTCATGGTTGAGCAGGCCGAGCAGTTGCGCGCCCTGTACCAGCAGTGCGCGTGCCCGCTGCTTCTTGTCACTGTCGGCCTGTTCATCATAGAGCACATGGGTGCACTGATGCAGCTCTGCAATGGCCTGTGGTGTATTCAGGTCGTCGCACAGGGCTTTGACCACAGAACTGTCCTGCAGTTCACTCGCTGACAGCACCGGTGAATTTGCAGCCAGATCAGCACTGTCGCGCAGCGCTCCGTAAAAGCGGTCCAGCGTCTGGCGCGATTGGGTCAGCAGGTCATCAGACCAGTTGAGCACAGAGCGGTATTGCGCCGACAGCAAAGCCAGGCGCAATTGCTCACCCGGGTAGCTGGCCAGCAGTTCGCGCACGGTGATGAAGTTGCCCAGAGACTTGGACATCTTCTCGCCCTCGACATTGATCATGCCGTTGTGCATCCAGTAGCGCACATACTCTTCCGGCTCGTCATGGCAGCAGGTGCCCTGGGCAACCTCGTTTTCATGATGCGGGAACATCAGGTCGTGTCCGCCGCCGTGAATATCGATGGTGGGGCCAAGATGTCGATTGATCATGGCGGTGCATTCGATATGCCAGCCGGGTCTGCCGTAACCCCAGGGGCTGTCCCAGCCCGGCTCGTGGGCTTCGGTGGACGGCTTCCACAGCACAAAATCCATCGGGTCTTCTTTATAGGCGGCCACTTCCACGCGCGCGCCAGCCTGCATGTCTTCCAGCCGGCGCTTGGAGAGCTTGCCATAGTCCGGCATGGCATTGACCCGGAACAACACGTGACCTTCTGCCTCATAGGCGAAACCACGCTCTATCAGGCGTTCTATCAGTGCCTGCATCATGTCGAGGTTGTCTGTGGCCAGTGGTTCTATCGTGGGCTCGGCATTATGCAGCGCGGCCATGTCTTCGTGGTAAGCAGTGGTATAGCGCTCGGTGTAGGTGCTGATCGGCTCTCCGGCGTCATGGGCCGCACGATTGATCTTGTCATCGATGTCGGTAATGTTGCGCGCATAGTCGACACGCGGGTACTGCAGGTGCAGCAGCCGGACCAGGGTGTCAAACACCACTGCCGGCCGCGCATTGCCGATATGCACGAAGTTGTACACCGTAGGTCCACAGACATACATCGTGACCCGCTCAGGGTCCATCGGGGTAAAGGGTTCCTTGCGATTGTGCAGCGAGTTGTAGATCTGAAGGGCCATGCGTAATCCTGTTTCAGGAAGTCTGTGGACTGTCGGGTTCATGGGTTGCCAGCGCGCCCTTGTCAACGCCTTCAAAGGCGCGCACACGCCAATGACTGTCGGGTTCGTTGGCGCCGAGGCCTGCCGCCAGGTGGCTGGCAATCAGCTCAACAGTGGTGTCCGTCTCCAGCACATCGCACCGGGCCGCGGGCAGTGTCAGCTCAAAGCGGCCCTGAGCTGAGGTATACGCCATATCGTAACATGGTGTGTCCAGTACCCGCCGTTCACCGATGATGTCTTCGCGCGTCACCAGATAGATATCGCGCCAGCGCTCTGCGATCATTTTTTCTGCCGTTGGCTGGCGCTGACCATTCTGTTCCACCTGAATTCTCGAGCGGTGGCCATGCACCATGCGCTGGCAGTCCCCGGCGTGTTTCTTCAAGCCATGAGAATAGTGGTAAAACGCCTGGTCATGCTGCTCGGTACGCAGCGTCAGGCGGATTTCCTGGACATTGTCCGGTACCACGGAGCGCACCTGCTGATTGAGGTCGGCCAATGCCACCGAAGGATTGACGCGGTCGGCATCCAGCCAGTAGAAGGCCTGCTGTGGCGCACGATAGTCCAGCAGCACTCCGTGTTCAGGGTGTTGCAGCGCAATGCGACGGCGCTCACCGTCTTCTTCGATTGTCAGGCCTGGCAGGTGAAGGGGTATGACGAAGCGGTGGTCCATGCCCCGGTCAATCTCTGCCTTGATGGCCTTTTTGACATGGCCAAAATCAAACACCATGCCTTCATCATTCAGCGCCCCGATGAGCTCAAGATCAACGATCCAGCTTTCACCCACGATACCCCGTCGGCTATCCAGGTAGCTGAAATCAATGACGGTCAGGTTGTTGACAAAAAGGCTGGCCATGAAGTCCCCGCGCTGTGGTGGTGTCTGAAGCCCCGCTGCGCGCGTCCGGCAGCAATCAATGGGCGTCGCGATTGTACCCTGTTTCACAGGGTGACAGTAGAGAGCTGAGGTTTCCAGCCGCCGTCGGGCAGACAAATCGGGCCTGATCAGCCATAATTGTCCAGACGGACCATGAGTGTTCAGGGCGCCCTCACTGTGGTGACTTTGCGGCCAGCGCCTTGCCATCCATTGATACTGACAGGAGGCTCCATGGGCAAGGCACTGCCGGTGACACGCCAAAACGCCGAGAACGACACAGTGACCGAGTTCCGACGTCGGGGCGAGGCTGCACGCCATCTGCGGGCGCAACTGGCGGCCTCATTTGTTGCCAGTGAAGCCATTATCCGCGAGATGCGAGCTATCCGCGCCAATCTGCCGGGCCCTGGCGAAGCCACCACAGGCCGTTTGGCATTGCCCGGAAAGGGCGACACAGGCAACCCTGTAAAACTCGGTGAACCCGACCAGGACCCGGCTGAACAGACAGCCGGCGAGCCCGGGAACTGACTCAGCTCTGCCAGTCTGCCGGCGGCCGCTCGCCACTGTAAGCAATGGCATCGAGCCAGAAAAGGCGCTGGCCTTTCGGGGTCTGTACTGCAATTTCATCATCCTGTCGCTTGCCAAGCAGCGCCCGTGCCAGTGGTCCGTCGATGCTGATATATTCCGCATGACGGTCAAACTCGTCAGGCCCCACTATACGATGCAGGCTGCTGCGGTCTTCTTCATCAAACAGTTTCACCCAGGCGCCGAAGAACACCCGCGAGTGATCGGCTGGTGCCTCGGTGACCACCTTCAGCGAGTCCAGTCGTTTGCGCAGAAAGCGCACCCGACTGTCGATCTCGCGCAACCGCTTCTTGCCGTAAATGTAGTCCCCGTTTTCTGAGCGGTCGCCATTTTTGGCTGCGTCAGAGACCGCCTGCGTCACCACAGGGCGCTCTTCTTTCCACAATGTCTGCAGCTCCCGGCGCAACAACTGTTCGCCTTCCGGCGTGATAATGGCGGTACGGGGCGCTCGGGGTGGTCGATATCGGCTCATCGCAAGGGTTTGCTCCGGTCGGTTATTTCAGCCAGTGACGCTCGGCATGGATCCGCTGCTCGAGACTGTGTCCGAACGGCAGCGGCTCGCCGGTGATCTGGCAGGCCACATATTCTGCCAGCAAGGGCGCCGAAGCGAGACCCTTGGAGCCCAGGCCGCTGAGAACAAAAAGACCCTGGTGGAACAGGTCCGCGCGCAGCGCCTGCCGTGGTGTGGCTCTCCGGGCTCGCGCCTCGGCAGTCAGCAGCGGGCCGGCAAGGGGCAAATAGTCGGGAGTTGTAGCGCGTACTCCGGCCGCATCGCTGAGCGGGTTTTGTGCGGCCCGCTGCGCCAGTTCAGGCGACAGCTGAGCCAGGGCGGCCAGGTTTTCGTCTCGATCCTCAGGGCGGATGTCATCTGCGCCGTCCCTGGGCTGAAAGGTGGCGCCAAAATGCCACTGGCCGTCCGGGCCGGCAGGCGTGACATAGCGCTCGGCACAGATCACGCAATCGGGCCCGTCAGCAGAAGATACCCCTGTCAACTGGCCTCTGACCGGCCGCAGCGGCAGGTGGGCGCTGATTGGCCAACTGCGGCTGGCCATCCCGGCGGCTATCACAACGGTACTGAACAGGTGCTGCTCATCCTGATCGTTGGTCAGCTGCCAGCCATCCGGGTGCGGCGCAAGCGAAACAATGCGGCGTTTCAGAGTCGGGGTATCACCCAGCAGCAGTCGGCTGTAGCGGCCGGGAGACAGCCAGCCGGAACCAGCAAACCAGAGTGCTGGGCTATGCAAGGGAATTCCGGCCTTGTCGGTGGCCTGGTCCGCTGTCATGGGCTGAACACACTGGCCAAAGGGGTGCTCGTTCAGTACCGCGCAAAGGCGCTGCCAGCGGTCTTGCGGCAGCATCTGCAGCAGGCCCGTTCGTGCGCCTGGCCAGCCATGGCCTTCACTGGACCAGAGGCGCAGCCGATAGGACAGGGCGGCCGCATACCAGCAGGTCGCCGGGTCGGCTTCCAGTCCGGGTCGGGCATACACGGCACCCTGAACCGCATCGGGAAAGGGATGCTCGGGTGCGTCCGGGCCGATTACGGTGACGCAGAGGTCGCGCCGACGCAGTCTGTGAGCCAGTTCTGCCGCAGCCAGTCCGCTACCAATAATGGCCACCGATTCGGGTGTGTGTGCCACGGGTCTTGGCCACCGCCAGTGGCGCGACCTGGAACTGACCGGCCCCAGCAGACCTGCAAACCGGCCTCCGAGACAATGACGCTTGCGCCCGAAGCCGGGTCGTTTGCTGACCTGAAAACCAGCGGCAGTCAGGCCTTCCCTTACTGCACGGGCGACAGTGTAGGTCGCCACCGTGGTATCACGATGACTCAGCCTGCCCAGAGCGTGAAACAGATCCGGATGCCACAGCTCGGGATTGCGGTCGGGGGCGAATCCGTCCAGATACCAGGCGTCGATGTCGGCCTGACAATCCAGCAGGCCCTCGGTGGCATCGCCAATCCACAGGGTCAGCTCGGCATCCGAAAAACTGAACCGGTTCCAGCCGGGCACCAGGTCATGCCAAGCGGTCAGAAATTCGTTGATGACCGGCAGTTCGGTGGAGAGGGGCAGCAGCAGGTCAGGCAATTGGCGAGGATGAATGGGAAAGCGCTCGGTGCTGACAAAGTGCAGGCGCAGGCCTTTCCCGTGCTGGCGCATTGCCTGCCAGGTGACCAGGAAATTGAGCCCGGTGCCGAAGCCGGTTTCGCCGACGCTGAACCAGGGCAGCGGATGTGTCTGCCAACGCTCTGGCAGCCCGTTACCCTGCAGAAAAACATGGCGGGTTTCTGCCGCCCCACCGGAGCGGCTGAAGTAGACATCCCTGAAAGCGGTGGCGACCGGTGCGTCAGGCTGCGAGGTGTCCAGTTGGGCAAATTGCATGCAAGCGACTTTCCGGTCAGGGGCGATCAGTCTTCCAGACGGCGGATCTGTTCGATCACGATGGCTTCAACCGGCACATCGCCCATGGCGCCCATGGGCGTCGGCTGCGTGCCGGTCTCTGTGGCAGCAATCCGGTCCACCACATCCATGCCTTCGACGACCTCACCGAAAACAGCGTAGCCCCATTGGTTACCGCGCTGGTTGAGCTGACTGTTGTCGCCCACATTGATGAAGAACTGTGCTGTTGCACTGTGCGGTGCCTGTGTTCTGGCCATGGCGATGGTGCCCCGGTCATTGCTCAGGCCGTTGTCTGCCTCGTTTTGAATCGGCTCTCGAGTGCTCTGCTGGGCCATGCTCTCGTTGAAGCCGCCACCTTGAATCATGAACCCGGAAATGACCCGGTGAAAAATCAGGCCGTCGTAAAATTCATCATCCACATACTGCAGGAAATTCTCGACCGTAATCGGAGACTCGTCTTCATACAGTGCCAGTGTGATGTCACCGGCGGAGGTCGTGAGCACGACGCGCGGCCCCTGTTCTGCAGCAGCCACTGTGCTGTCGGCGCTCACGGCTCTCTCAGCGGAGTCCGCCGAGTCGGAGGCAGAGCAGGCCGCGAGCAACAGCGTTGCCGCCAGCACGGCCAGGGTGCGCAGGCCAGAACCCAATACAAAGGTGCGGAATGGTGTGTCGGTCATAAAGAATCCAGTTCATTGAGCCAGGTTTCGAAGTACTGCTTGGGCAGCAGAATATCGACCTGGGAAAAGCGTTTCATTTCATTGATGGAGTAGGTGCCGGCCATATGCAATTCCCAGCGCACCGTTATGTCGTCCGCGACCCGCCACAGCTTCAGCGTGTCTCCCTCCAGCGGTTGATGACGCTTCAATTCAGCGGCGTAGCGGCTGGCCCAGTCCACAATGTCAAAGTGGGTGTAGCGTGACACCGAGCCGCGCGCTCCTTCCTGGAGCAGCGCGACGAGGCTGTCGGGTTCAAAAGAGTGCTCGATGGTGACCTGCTTCCAGGGCATCAGTTCCAGCCGTCACTGCGTCGCCGGCGAATCAGCGGTGGCAGTATCAGACCCATCAGCAGGCCCATCAGAACCAGGCCGCCGCCTACGATCATGCGCCACTGGTTGGCGTCGCCTTCCAGACTTTCGTTGATCGAGCGCAACTGTTCATTCTCGTTTTCCAGGATTCGGTTGCGGCTGAGCAGTTCCTCGTTGCGTTCATCAAGCATCAGCGCATTGCTCGAAATCTCGCGAACCCGGTCGAGTTCGGCCAGAGCATCGTCCCGCTCGGCTTCGATGTTGGCATAAACCTCATCGGCGGAAAGGTTGTCGTCCAGCAGATCTGCATATTGCTGCCGTAGTCGGTCATTTTCAGCGCGCAGCTCTTCCACTTCCTGCTCCATGGCTTCCAGCTGATCTCGCGCAATGGGGTCTTCGCTCAGATGGCGGGTCGGCAGCCAACCTTCCTGCTGACCAACCCGGATGCGCGACCATTGGGTCGCGGCATCGTTTTCCAGCAGGGTAACCTGGGTGCCGCTGCGCAACCCGGCATTCACAATCCGATATTCCAGTGAAGGGCCGGTGCGCAGGGGCACCAGCAGAATATCGGAAATGTAGCGCGTGTTAGCGTCGGTTTCCTGGGCCAGGCTGGTAGCCGGCGTCAGCAGGGCGATGAAAAGCAAGCTGGTCAGCAACCAGACGGGTGTGCGAATGATGGTATTTCTCATGGTCAGGGCAGTACCTTCTTGAACGGTTTTACCAGAGTGCGGGCATAAACGCCGGCGGCAACATAGGGGTCAGTCTCTGCCCACTCCCGGGCGGCCTCGAGAGAGGGGAACTCAGCCACCACGAGCGAACCGGAAAAGCCGGCTTCACCCGGATCGTCCGTGTCCACCGCCGGATGAGGGCCGGCCATCAGCAGGCGGCCCTGATCACGCAGCGTTTCCAGGCGGGCCAGATGGTCCGGACGCGCGGCACGGCGCAACGGCAAGCTGTCGGTCACGTCCTCTGACATGATCGCGTAGTACATGGTATTTCCTTAAAATGACAGACGAGAAATCAGGTTCGATGTCACGTATACTCGGCGTTTTTGCAGCGGCCGGCAGCATGACTCAATATTCCGACAGTTTAAACAGCGATGCAGAGGCTGTCTATTGCCCAGATGACGGGCCGTGTGACGCAGTTGGCAGCTCCCGTTATGAGCGGGTCGATCTGCATTGCCACAGTCTGTGCTCTGATGGCTCTCTTCCCGTGTCGGAACTGATCAACCGGGCCGCTGCGGCGGGCCTCAAGTGGTTCAGCATTACTGATCATGACACCTTGCAGGGGCAGGAAGAGGCCCGGGCGCTGGCCGCGCAGACTGATGATTTACACTATGTCACTGGGGTCGAGTGGTCAGCCGTGTGGAATGGGGTGCTGGTGCACCTGGTCGGCCTTGATTTTGACCCCAATCACCCCGCCAGCCAGACTGCCGCGACCAGGCAGTTGCGGGCGCGTCGCAAGCGGGCCGTGCGCATTGCGCAGAAGCTGGACCGCAACGGTTTTTCCGGTGTCGAAGACTGGGTGCGCTCCGAAGACGCCCCTGAACTCCCGGGGCGGCCGCATTTTGCCCGGCACCTGGTGGCCACCGGGCAGATTGGCAGCGTCGATCAAGCGTTCCGCCGGTTCCTGGGCGCGGGCAAGGCGGGTGATGTGAAGTCCCACTGGCCGGAGATGGCGGAAGTGATTGACTGGGTGCATGCTGCCGGCGGGCAGGTCGTGCTGGCACACCCGCAGCGCTACAAGCTGACCGGCCGCAAGCGTCGGCAACTGGTGGCAGACTTCGCCGAGGCCGGCGGAGATGCGCTGGAGATCGCGGTGCCCGGCATGCCACCGAATACCAAACAATTGCTGGTTGAGCTGTGCGTCGATCATGGCCTGGCGGGGTCTTCCGGGAGTGATTTCCACGACGACAGCCAGCACTGGCTGGCCCTGGGGCAGGTGCCTGCGCTGCCCCGCAACATTCAACCGATCTGGGAGAAGTTCGCAATATGAGTCAGTTCTTTGCCATCCATCCCGAGACGCCGCAACTGCGACTGATCAAACAGGCCGTTGAGATCGTTCGGGGTGGTGGCGTCATTGCCTACCCGACGGACTCTGCCTATGCGCTGGGCTGTCACCTGGGTGACAAGCAGGCTGTCGATCGTATCCGCGAGATTCGCCAAATCGATGACCGGCACCACCTGACGCTGGTTTGTTCCGATCTGTCGGAGCTTTCTCTGTATGCGAAGGTGGATAACATGGACTTCCGGCTGCTCAAGAACAATACACCAGGGCCCTACACCTTCATTCTGAATGCCACCCGAGAAGTGCCGCGCCGCCTGATGCACCCCAAGAAGCGTGAACTGGGTCTGCGCATTCCGCAGCATCCCATCACCCAGGCGCTGCTGGCCGAGCTGGGAGAGCCTCTGCTCAGCACGTCGTTGATCATGCCGGGTGAAGAAGAGCCCATGGTCGAGCCCTGGGCTATCCGCGAGGCGCTGGAGCACAGTGTGGATCTGGTGATCGACGGCGGATATTGCGGCTATGTGCCGACCACGGTCATCAGCCTGCTGGGTGACAAGCCGGAGGAGCTGCGTGAGGGTGCCGGCAATCCAGAACCCTTTCATGTCTGAGTGGTGCGTTCTGAAGCTGCCTTTGGCCATTGAACCTGTTGGCGCGGTGAGGAATACTGTGGTGTGGATGTCAGGCCAGCGAGCGCACTCATGACCGACGCGACCCCAAATCCGGTCCCTGAACAACCCGTTGGGCTGGCGGCGTTGCGAGCGACTGCCCGGCACGAGCAAGCAGAACTGCCCTTCGCCATTGTGCTGGGCGAGGTGGTCACCGAAATACCCCAGGATCTTTACATCCCACCGGCGGCACTGGAAGTGTTTCTGCGTGCTTTCGAGGGGCCGCTTGACCTGCTGCTCTATCTGATCAAAAAGCAGAACCTCGACATTCTGGACATCAATGTGTTCGAGATCACGAGCCAGTACATGCAGTATGTCGATGTCATGCAGGACATGGAGCTGGATGTGGCCGGTGACTACCTGGTCATGGCTGCCATGCTGGCAGAAATCAAGTCGCGCATGCTGTTGCCGCGTCGGCATGAAGAGGAAGAAGGCGAAGAAGACCCGCGGGCCGAACTGATTCGGCGCCTGCAGGAATACGAACAGTTCAAGGCTGCTGCCGAATCGCTGGACGCCCTGCCGCGCCAGGGGCGGGAATTTTTTGTCGGCCCCGGTGAGGCCATTGAAGGCGTTGCGGCTATGCACCCGCCTGTCGAATTTGTAGAAGTCATGCTGGCCATGAAACATGTATTGCAGCGTGAGGCCATGTTTGAGCAGCATCAGGTCAGCCGCGAGGCGCTGTCCACGCACGATCGCATGCAGACCATTCTGGGTTTGCTGCGTGAGCGCCGTCAGGTGCGGCTGGTCGATCTTTTTCGCCGTGACGAGGGCCGCGCAGGCGCTGTAGTCAGTTTTCTGGCCATGATGGAGCTCACCAAGGAGCGGATTATTGAAATTGCCCAGGCAGAACTATACGGTCCCATCTATCTGCAGGTCCGTGACGATGCAGATCTGGCAGCGCTTGAAACCGCGGTTTTCAGTGAGTCAACGGAATCATGAGTGAACAACAGAACACACAGGACAGTGTGGCCAGTCAGTTCGAGGGCTTTCCTGATGAGGACAATGCCCGCGAACAGGTGGTCGAGGCAGCGCTGTTTGCCAGCGACCAGCCTCTGACCCTGGAGCGGCTGCAGTTGTTGTTCGGAGAAGACCAGCCCGTGTCCCGCACCGAGGTTCGGGCCATCATCAGCCGCTTGCAGGCGCATAACGAGCAGCGCGGTATCGAGTTGGTCAAGGTGGCTGGTGGGTTCCGCTTCCAGACCAAGCGGGGCCTGCATCCCTGGCTGGCGCGACTGTGGGACGAAAAGCCCCGGAAGTACAGCCGTGCGCTGATGGAAACGCTGGCGCTGATTGCCTATCGGCAACCCATCACACGCAGCGAAATAGAGGACGTGCGCGGTGTATCCGTGGCCAGCAATATCATCAGAACCTTGCTCGAGCGCGAGTGGGTGCGGGTCGTGGGTCATCGCGATGTGCCCGGCCGGCCGGCGTTGTTCGCCACCACACCACAATTTCTGGACTATTTCAGTCTCGAGAGCCTCGACAGCCTCCCTCCCTTGTCGGAGATCAAGTCGATGGCGGAGCTGGAACCGGAACTCGACCTGGAGACCGGCATGGAGCAGTCCGAAGAAAGCAGTTCGTTTGCCGGTATGCTGAATCGCCTGCAGGAAGACGAGGACGAGTCAGATGATGACAATCTGGATGCGTCCCTGAGCGACCAGTGGGAGTCACTGGATGAACTGAATGACCAGTTCGAGTCCAGCATCAGATCCAGATCGGCGGCGGACGACCAGGACAGCGAGATTGACACCCAAGAGCCCGCAGAGGGTGAGCGCGTCGGGCAAGAACCCCAGCCCGACTCTGCCGCGGTGGCAGAAGATGCGCTGACGGAAGCGGAAAAATTCGACATCATTCAACAGAAACTGGCCGAACAGGCCAATCTGATCAAGTCAGGCGGTAACGACAATGACACAGAAACCGGCCCGGAAACGTCCGGGGACAACCCGAACCGGACAGAAACCCCGGACTAGGAAGCCTGCAGCCACACCGGCTGCCGCTGCGCCCGAGGCACAGCCGGCCGCCAGCGAGAAGCTGCAAAAGGTACTGGCGCGTGCCGGCCTGGGGTCACGGCGGGAAATGGAACAGGCGATTTCCGATGGTCGGGCTGAAGTGAACGGTCTGCCCGCGCGTCTCGGTGAGCGAGTGTCTTCCGATGACCACCTGGTGTTTGATGGCCAGGCTATCGCGGTGCCGGGTCAGGTCAGGCGAGTTCTCCTTTACAACAAGCCGGAAGGCGAAGTCTGCACACGCGATGACCCGGAAGGTCGGCCGACCGTCTTTGACCGGTTGCCGCCGGCCGGCGAGGGCCGTTGGATTACTGTCGGCAGACTGGACATCAATACGTCCGGTCTGCTGTTGCTGACCACGGACGGAGAGCTGGCCAGTCGTCTTATGCACCCGTCGTCGCAGATCGAACGCGAATATGCCGTGCGCGTGCTGGGCAGCGTCAACCCCGAGATGGTCAAGGCCATGCATGACGGCGTCATGCTGGAGGATGGGCTGGCCCGCTTTACCGATATTCAGGAGTTCGGTGGCAGCGGCGCCAACAGCTGGTTTCATGTGGTGATCATGGAAGGGCGCAACAGAGAAGTGCGGCGTCTGTGGGAATCACAGGGGGTCAAGGTCAGTCGCTTGAAACGGGTACGCTATGCCAGTGTTTTTCTGGATGCCGACCTGCGCATGGGGCAATGGAAAGATCTGGACCAATCCGCCGTGGACCAGTTGGCCGCTCAGGTCGACCTGCCCTCTGTACCCGTGCCGGAAATCACCGGCAAGCTGAAAGAAAAAACCGAGCGCAAACAACGCAAGAAGGGCGGTGTTGGCGCAGCCCGCAAGCCGGAACGCCATCAGCGCCGCAAGGCACGTCTGCGCAGCACCTCAGGGGCGCGCAGTGGCCCGGGGCGCAAGGTCAGGCGCTAG